>NZ_FYDN01000006.1:0-337210 GCF_900187485.1 Pseudomonas sp. Irchel s3a12 | reverse complement strand
CCATTATTACAATCGGATCAGGCTGCACAGTCACAATGGCTACCGAACTCCGGTGGACATGGAGGCCCTGGCGGCATGAAAAAGGGTAAAACCCTATAACCGTGTCCAGTATCGTTTGACCAGATCAACCGAGGGGTTTGGTGGATGTTCGCCGACGTGAAATACCGAGTCGAATTCAGATTCTGAAACAGATCAAAAGCCCCTCACCCTAGCCCTCTCCCAGAGGGAGAGGGGACTGACCGGGGTGTTTGGTGGATGTTCGCCGACGTGAAATACCGAGTCGAATTCAGATCCTGAAAAGCCCACAAATCGGCTCCCTCTCCCTCGGGAGAGGTCTGGGGTGAGGGGCAGCTCCAACACAAATCAAAAGCCGAACACCCCGTGCTCTTCACCACTCAACAGGATGAGCGTTAGCTCGGCTGCTGCTCTTGATCTTGATCCACAGGCCCCGTCGGCAGGCTGAGTGGAGGGATTGATCCGGGGGTGGGAGCGCAGCGACCGTTTGGCGCAGCCAAACACAGCGAGAGGAGGTGCAGCGAAGCAAACCGTAGGCGATGCGCCCGGATGGATCCCGGAGCGAAGGAACCCCGAGCTTTAGCGAGTGGGCCGAACGTTGGGGCAAGCGTTTTTGGTTACTTTTTAGGCGTTTGTAAAAAGTGACCCGCCGTAAGGGCGGAACCCTAAGAAGCCGTTACCGCAGCAACGGATATGTACCCGATCAGTCAGAACATCATTGCCTGATACGACGCCTTTCGCGAGCAAGCTCGCTCCCACATTGGATTCCCATTGCCTGGAAAATCGGGGGGCAACAAAAAACCCGCAGACAATCACTCATCTGCGGGTTTCCCGTTTCAGCAGCAAGAAAAGTCAGAAATCTTCCAGCCGCCACACCTCATACGCCGGTGTCTCGTAGGGATGGCTCAACTTGAGAGCCGCCACCACAGCAACGATCAACTCATCCGCCACCACAAGCTCAACCTTCCACTCCTCAACCCGCTCAACCCGCCCCGCCTCGCCCATGAACGGCTGACTGCCGTCCAACGGTCGAAACTGGCCCAGACCGAGCACCTGCCAAGCACAGTGGTCATAGTCACCGATCCGCCCACCACCGGCAGCGAACACAGCCCCTTTGACCACCTCGACATGACTGTCAGGAACAAAAAAGGCGAGCTTGTACACAGGCCTTAGTTAACCCAGACGCGCGCGTTACGGAACATACGCATCCAAGGTGCATCCTCGTTCCAGTCTTCCGAACGCCACGAGTTCTGCACCGCGCGGAACACACGCTCCGGGTGCGGCATCATGATCGTCACACGGCCATCACGGCTGGTGAGACCGGTAATCCCGCGCGGCGAACCGTTCGGGTTGGCCGGATAACGCTCAGTGACCTTGCCATGGTTGTCGACGAAACGCATCGCCACGCAACCGGACAGATCGGCTTCCAGCAGGGCTTCTTCGCTGGAGAACTCGGCGTGACCTTCACCGTGAGCAATGGCGATCGGCATACGCGAACCGGCCATGCCTTGCAGGAAGATCGAGTTCGACTCCTGAACCTGAACCATCGCGACACGCGCTTCGAACTGCTCGGAGCGGTTGCGCACGAAGTGCGGCCAGAATTCGCTGCCCGGAATCAGCTCGTGCAGGTTGGACATCATCTGGCAACCGTTGCACACGCCGAGGGTGAAGCTGTCGTTACGCTCGAAGAAGCCCTGGAATGCATCGCGGGCGCGGCTGTTGAACAGTGCCGACTTGGCCCAGCCTTCACCGGCGCCGAGAACGTCGCCGTAGGAGAAACCACCGCAGGCCACCAGACCTTTGAACTCGTTCAGGTCGACACGGCCGGCCAGAATATCGCTCATGTGCACGTCGATCGCGTTGAAACCGGCGCGGTCGAACGCGGCGGCCATTTCCACCTGACCGTTGACGCCCTGCTCACGCAGCACGGCAACCTGAGGGCGGATGCCTTTCTTGATGTAAGGCGCGGCGATGTCCTGGTTGACGTCGTAGCTGAGCTTGACGCTCAGGCCCGGGTTGTCTTCTTCCAGCAGCACGTCGAACTCTTGCTCAGCGCAGTCGGCGTTATCACGCAGACGCTGGATCTGGTAGCTGGTCTCGGCCCACTGACGTTGCAGCAGACGACGCTGACCTTCGAACACGGTGTCACCGTTGAAGGTGATGTTGATCTGGCCATTGTTGATCGGTTGACCGATCACCGACACGCAGTCGCCCAGACCGGCCGCGCTGAATTGCGCGAGGATATCTGGCGTGGCGTCCTGACGAACCTGGATCACGGCACCCAGCTCTTCGTTGAACAGGATCGCAGCGATTTCCGCCGAAGACTCGGCAACGCTGTCCAGGTTCAGGCTCAGACCGCAGTGGCCGGCGAAGGCCATTTCCACCACGGAGGTCAGCAGACCACCGTCGGAACGGTCGTGGTAAGCCAGCAGGTGACCGTCGGCGTTGAGGCCCTGGATCACTGCGAAGAAGGCTTTCAGGTCTTCGGCGTCATCGACATCCGGCGCATGTTTGCCGAGCTTGCCGTGAACCTGAGCAAGGATCGAAGCACCCATACGGTTCTGACCGCGACCGAGGTCGATCAGGATCAGGTCGGTGGTGCCCTTGTCCATGCGCAGTTCCGGAGTCAGGGTCTGACGGATGTCAGCCACTGGCGCGAAACCGGTCACGATCAGCGACATCGGCGAGGTCACGGTTTTTTCTTCGCCGTTATCGTTCCAGCGGGTGGCCATGGACATCGAGTCCTTGCCCACCGGAATGGTGATGCCCAGCTCAGGGCACAGTTCCATACCGACCGCTTTCACGGTGTCGTACAGACGCGCGTCTTCGCCCGGGTGGCCGGCAGCCGACATCCAGTTCGCCGATAGTTTGATGTCGGAGAGCTTGTTGATGCGCGAAGCAGCGATGTTGGTCAGGGTTTCGCCAATGGCCATGCGGCCCGACGCCGGAGCGTCCAGCAGTGCCAGCGGAGTCCGCTCGCCCATTGCCATCGCTTCTCCGGTGTAGACGTCAAAACTGGTGGCGGTGACAGCAACGTCGGCCACCGGAACCTGCCATGGGCCAACCATTTGGTCACGGGCCACGAGGCCGGTGATGGTGCGGTCGCCGATGGTGATCAGGAAGCTTTTGCTCGCCACGGCCGGGTGATGCAGAACGCGCTCGATGGACTCGGTGATGTCGAGGTTCGACGGATCGAAGTCATCGCCCAATTCGGCTTCACGAACTACCGAACGGTGCATGCGCGGGGCTTTGCCCAGCAACACTTCCAGTGGCATGTCCACCGGGTTGTTACCGAAGTGGCTGTCGGTCACGGTCAGTTGCGGCTCGGCAGTGGCTTCGCCGACTACAGCAAACGGGCAACGCTCACGTTCACAGATCGCCTGGAAGCGCTCGAAGTCCTCAGGGCCTACCGCCAGAACGTAACGTTCCTGGGATTCGTTGGACCAGATTTCGTGCGGGGCCATGCCCGGCTCGTCGTTGGGAATGTTGCGCAGTTCGAAACGGCCACCGCGGTCGCCGTCGTTGACCAGTTCCGGGAAGGCGTTGGACAGACCGCCCGCGCCGACGTCGTGGATGAAGCTGATCGGGTTTTTGTCGCCCAGTTGCCAGCAACGGTCGATGACTTCCTGGCAGCGACGCTCCATTTCAGGGTTTTCACGCTGCACGGAAGCGAAGTCGAGATCCGCCGAGCTGGTGCCGGTGGCCATCGAGGAAGCAGCGCCGCCGCCCAGACCGATCAACATCGCCGGGCCGCCGAGGACGATGAGCTTGGAGCCAACGACGATCTCGCCTTTCTTGACGTGTTCTTCACGGATGTTGCCCATGCCGCCGGCCAACATGATCGGCTTGTGGTAACCGCGAACTTCGTCACCGTGCGGGGTGGTGATCGATTGTTCGAAGGTACGGAAGTAGCCGGTCAGGGCCGGACGACCGAATTCGTTGTTGAACGCAGCGCCGCCGAGCGGGCCTTCGATCATGATGTCCAGCGCGGTAACAATGCGCTCAGGCTTGCCGTACGGCACTTCCCACGGCTGTTCGAAGCCCGGAATCTGCAGGTTCGACACGGTGAAACCGGTCAGGCCAGCCTTTGGCTTGGCGCCACGGCCGGTTGCACCTTCGTCGCGGATCTCGCCACCGGAACCGGTCGATGCACCCGGGAACGGGGCAATTGCGGTCGGGTGGTTGTGGGTTTCAACCTTCATCAGGATGTGCACCGGCTCCTGCACCGCGCCGTACTGGCGGGTTTCAGGATTCGGGAAGAAACGGCCGGCAACGTTGCCGACGATCACCGAGGCGTTGTCCTTATAAGCCGACAGAACGCCTTCGCTGTGCATCACGTAGGTGTTCTTGATCATGCCGAACAGGCTTTTTTCCTGGTTCTCACCATCAATATCCCAACTGGCGTTGAAGATTTTGTGGCGGCAGTGCTCGGAGTTGGCCTGGGCGAACATCATCAGTTCGATGTCGTGCGGGTTGCGCTTGAGACCGTTGAAGGCATTGACCAGGTAATCGATCTCGTCTTCAGCCAGAGCCAGGCCCAGCTCGGTGTTGGCTTTTTCCAGCGCAGCGCGACCACCACCGAGGATGTCGATTGCAGTCAGCGGCTTCGGCTCGGCGTGGCTGAACAGACCGGCGGCCTGCTCGAGGTTGGCCAGCACGATCTGGGTCATGCGGTCATGCAGCACGTCGGCAATCTGCTGCGCTTCGGCTTCGCTGAACTGACCGGCAACGTAGAAGGCGATACCGCGTTCCAGACGCTGGATCTTGCTCAGGCCGCAGTTGCGGGCGATATCGCTGGCCTTGCTCGACCATGGCGAGATGGTGCCGAAACGCGGCAACACCAGAAACAGACGGCCGGTCGGCTCTTGTACCGGAACGCTTGGACCGTACTTCAGAAGGCGCGCAAGCACCTGCTGTTCGTCGCCGGTCAGGACGCCGGTGACTTCGGCGAAGTGAGCGAATTCAGCATACAAGCCACTGACAGCCGGAACCTTCTGGCTCAGTTGCTCAAGGAGTTTGCTGTGGCGAAAGGCAGAAAGGGCAGGAGCGCCGCGCAGGATCAACATCTTCGGGACAGCCTCGGGAAGGGGTGTGCTTTGAGGCCGTGCATTCTAGCCTAAACCGCCCTCAACATCACCCGAAACGCTACGCACGGTTGCACTCGGGTATCAATCTGTGTTTCCGACTTCAGAGTCAGGTAAATCAGCTATTCAGATGCCGCTTATTTTTACTGTAACAAAATGCCGTCAAGCCCCGTTCCTGCGGGGTTTCGTGCAGTTTTGTGATTGCTAGCAGACTCGCCCTGCACTGTCGAGATATGGCGCCCGCAGCCGTTTGCGTATACTGCGCAGATGTTTTTCCCAACGGCTTTGCGTCCGCGGTACGCCAAATGGCTGATCGCAACCGGACTCTTCCTGATGCTCGGTGGCTGTGTTGATAAACCCAACACACTCGAGCGCGTAAAGGAGGATGGTGTGCTGCGGGTGATTACCCGTAACAGCCCCGCCACCTACTTTCAGGATCGCAGCGGTGAAACCGGCTTCGAATACGAGCTGGTGAAGCGCTTCGCCGACGATTTGGGCGTAGAGCTGAAGATCGAGACCGCCGACAACCTCGATGACTTGTTCGATCAGATCGGCAAGCCGAACGGCCCGGTGCTGGCCGCCGCCGGTCTGGTCAGCAGCGAACAGCGCAAGCAGCAGGTGCGGTTCTCGCACTCCTACCTTGAAGTCACCCCGCAGATCATCTATCGCAACGGCCAGTCACGGCCGACCGATCCTGGCGATCTGGTCGGCAAGAAGATCATGGTGCTCAAGGGCAGCACCCACGCCGAGCAACTGGCGGAGCTGAAAAAGAAATTCCCCGGCATCGAATACGAAGAGTCCGACGCGGTTGAAGTGGTCGACCTGCTGCGCATGGTCGATGAAGGCCAGATCGACCTGACCCTGGTCGATTCCAACGAAGTGGCGATGAATCAGGTGTATTTCACCAATATTCGCGTGGCCTTCGACCTCGGCGATGCACGCAGCCAGAGCTGGGCCGTGGGCCCGGGCGAAGACAACAGCTTGCTCAACGAAATCAACGCGTATCTGGACAAAGTGCAGAAGAACGGCACCCTGCAACGCTTGAAGGATCGCTATTACGGCCACGTCGATGTTCTCGGCTATATGGGCGCCACGACCTTCGCCCAGCACTTGCAGCAGCGTCTGCCGAAGTACGAACAGCACTTCAAGAACTACGCGAAGAAAGAGAAAGTCGACTGGCGTCTGCTGGCGGCCATTGGTTATCAGGAATCGCTGTGGCAGCCGACGGTTACCTCGAAGACCGGCGTGCGCGGGCTGATGATGCTGACCCAGAACACGGCACAGGCAATGGGCGTGTCCAACCGCCTCGATCCGAAGCAGAGCATCATGGGCGGCGCCAAGTACCTGGCTTATATGAAGGACCAACTCGACGATTCGATCAAGGAGCCGGACCGCACCTGGTTCGCCCTCGCGGCCTACAACGTCGGCAGTGGCCACCTGGATGACGCGCGTAAGCTAACGGCCAAGGAAGGGCTGAACCCGGACAAATGGCTGGACGTGAAGAAAATCCTGCCGCGCCTGTCGCAGAAGCAGTGGTACAGCAAGACGCGTTATGGCTACGCCCGAGGCGGCGAGCCGGTGCATTTTGTGGCGAACATTCGTCGCTACTACGACATTTTGACCTGGGTGACCCAACCGCAACTTGAAGGCGATCAAGTGGCCGAGGGCAATCTGCATGTGCCGGGCATCGATAAGTCAAAACCCGCACAAGAACCTGCCCCGCTCTAATCAACACCCCAAATCAAATGTAGGAGTGAGCCTGCTCGCGAAGGCGTCGTGTCAGTCGACATCATGCTTGACTGATACACCGCTTTCGCGAGCAGGCTCGCTCCCACAGTTGTTACGCGGTGATCTTATTGCTTGGCAGCCGCCAGAATCAGCGCTTTCATTTCAGACACAGCAGACTTGAACCCGACGAACAACGCATGCGCCACCAGCGCATGGCCGATGTTCAGTTCGTTGATACCTTTGATGGCCGCTACGGCTTCAACGTTGTGGTAATGCAAACCGTGACCCGCGTTAACGATCAGGCCTTGGGCCAGACCAAACGCCACGCCATCGGCGACACGCTTGAGCTCTTCAGCCACTTCGGTCGGGGTTTCGGCATCGGCGTAACGGCCGGTGTGCAGTTCGATGGCCGGCGCACCGACACGCTTCGACGCTGCAATCTGGCGCTCGTCGGCATCGATGAACAGCGACACTTCGCTGCCGATCTTCGACAGACGTTCAACCGCTGCCTTGATGCGCTCCTCCTGTCCTGCCACATCCAGACCGCCTTCGGTGGTCAGCTCCTGACGGGTTTCCGGGACGAGGCAGATGTGCGCCGGACGAATGCGTTCGGCAAACGCCATCATTTCTTCGGTGACGCCCATTTCGAAGTTCATGCGGGTTTGCAGCACATCCTTGAGCAGCAAGACATCGCGCTCCTGAATGTGCCGACGGTCTTCACGCAGGTGCACGGTGATGCCATCGGCCCCCGCCTCTTCCGCGTCCAGCGCCGCCTTGACCGGATCCGGGTAGCGCGTGCCACGAGCCTGACGCAGGGTGGCGACGTGGTCGATGTTCACGCCAAGAAGAATGCGATTGCTGGTGGTCACGGATGTGCTCCTGAAGGGAAAGATTCGGCGCACAGCATACACGGTGAAGGGTCTGTTTACGTCTGGGCGCGGCGGCAACGGGATGCTGGCTGAGTGCAGGGCAAGGCGCGAGGAACGAAGTTTGGTTGCGCCAAATGAGTTCCGAGCAACGCGGCCCTGCGCGCAGCCAGCGCCCGTTGCGCCGCGTCCAGACGTAAACAGACCCTTAGGGCTTGCGAAACAGCTCGCGACTGACGAGAGGGCGACCGCCCAGGTGAACAGCCAGTGCCTGACGCATCAAGCGCTTGGCGGCGGAGAGCGCGCCGGGGGCGGTCCAGTCGGCTTCGGCCATGGCCAGTAATTCGACGCCGTTGAACAGGCCGGGTTGCAGCAGGAAGACCCGCTCAAGACCGGCATCCACTTGCAGACGATAAAGACCATCCGGCGCAACAGGTTCGCCATGGACATCGGTATTCAACGAAAAGCCGTAACCGAGATCGTCCAGCAGCCGCCATTCAAAGGAGCGCAGCAACGGCTCCAGCGGACGACCTTCAGCCAATGCCAGCAAGGTCGCGGCGTAGTGATCGAAGACACCC
Organism: Pseudomonas sp. Irchel s3a12; assembly: GCF_900187485.1. NCBI lineage: Bacteria > Pseudomonadati > Pseudomonadota > Gammaproteobacteria > Pseudomonadales > Pseudomonadaceae > Pseudomonas > Pseudomonas sp. Irchel s3a12. The sequence continues at coordinate 328,939 of NZ_FYDN01000006.1, read as the reverse complement.
GGGTGCGGGTCTTCGGCAGGCAGCAGGCGAATCAGCAATTCATTCAGATAGAGACCGCTGAACAGCGCTTCACCGTTGAGCCACGCCGAGGTGCCAGAGCTCTCCATGCGCCCGACGTTCTTAAGCTCGCCCTTGCCACGAAACTCGACTTCCAGCGCCACGAACGGCCGCGCCAATGTCCCGGCCTTGCCCCGCGCACTGCGCAACACCGCCCGCAGCCGACCTTGCGGCGTGAGGAAGTCCACCAACGCACTGGTTTCGCGGTAGGCGCGAGAATGCAGGACATAGGCGGGTTGGGCCGGAGGCGGGTTTTGCGACATTGGGTTCTCGATGAAGAAACGCAGTTTTACACACAACCCAAAACCACTGTGGGAGCGAGCCTGCTCGCGAAAGCGGAGTGACAGTCAACATCAAGGCTGAATGTTACATCCTCTTCGCGAGCAGGCTCGCTCCCACAGTGGGTATCGGTGTTCTCTGGATCGGTGATTACAGGTCGCCGTAACCCAGCGAACGCAGCGCACGCTCGTCATCGGACCAGCCGCCCTTCACCTTGACCCACAGGTTGAGCATGATCTTGGAGTCGAACAGCAGCTCCATGTCCTTGCGCGCTTCGGTGCCGATGCGTTTGATACGCTCGCCCTTGTCGCCAATGATGATCTTCTTCTGGCCGTCGCGCTCAACGAGGATCAAAGCATGAATGTGCAGGGTCTTGCCCTGCTGCTTGAACTCTTCGATTTCGACGGTGATCTGGTACGGCAGCTCAGCGCCCATCTGGCGCATGATTTTCTCGCGCACCAGTTCGGCGGCAAGGAACCGGCTGCTGCGGTCGGTGATCTGGTCTTCCGGGAAGAAGTGATCGTTCTCCGGCAGATGATCAGCGATAACCTTTTCCAGCGCGTCGAGGTTGTGCCCGTGCTGCGCGGAGATCGGGATGATCTGCGCGTTTGGCAACTGCTCCTGCAACCAGCTCAGGTGCGGCATCAGCTCGGCTTTGTCTTCGATGCGGTCGGTCTTGTTCAGCGCAACGATCAATGGGCCGGTAACGTACTGCACACGCTCGAGAACCATCTGGTCTTCGTCGGTCCACTTGGTCCGATCGACTACGAAGATCACCACGTCGACGTCTTTCAACGCTGCCGAAGCGGTTTTGTTCATGTAACGGTTCAGGGCCTTTTCGCCACCCTTGTGCATACCAGGGGTATCGACGTAGATCGCCTGCACGTCACCTTCGGTTTTGATCCCGAGCATGTTGTGGCGAGTGGTCTGCGGCTTGCGCGAGGTAATGGCGAGCTTCTGGCCAAGGATGTGGTTCAGCAGCGTCGACTTACCGACGTTGGGACGGCCGACGATGGCAACATAGCCACAGCGAGTTGCGTTTGTATCAGTCATTGCCATTCTCCACGCCCAGGGCAATCAGTGCTGCGGCGGCCGCTACCTGTTCGGCAATACGACGGCTTACACCCTGACCTCGGCTTTTTTCATTCAGTAAGACAACTTCGCACTCGACGAAGAAGGTTCGGCAGTGCGGCTCGCCCTGGATATCCACCACTTCGTAGCGTGGCAGTTCACAACCGCGCGATTGCAGGTGTTCCTGCAGGCGGGTCTTCGGATCCTTGTTGGTATCGACCAGCGTCAGGCCTTCGAACTCGCCAGCCAGCCAGGCCAGCACGCGCTCGCGCGCCATATCCATGCCGGCGTCAAGGTAGATCGCGCCGATCAAGGCTTCGAGGGCATCGGCCAGAATCGATTCGCGACGGAAACCGCCGCTTTTCAACTCACCGGAACCCAGTCGCAGGTAATCGCCAAGGTCGAAACCGCGAGCCAGTACGGCCAGCGTCTCACCTTTTACCAGGCGTGCGCGCAAACGCGATAACTGGCCTTCGCGTGCCAGCGGGAAGCGATCGAACAGTGCCTCGCCGGCGACAAAATTGAGGATGGCATCGCCGAGGAATTCCAGGCGTTCGTTGTTGCGCCCGGCAAAACTTCGGTGCGTCAGGGCCAGCAGCATAAGCTCCTGATCCTTGAAGGTGTAACCGAGCTGGCGCTCGAGACGGCTTAGAGAAACGCTCACGGTTTACCCACGCTGAGTTCGTGGCTGGATTCCACTGCCATCGCCGGGATGCGGCGCAGGCCTGGGACAATTAACGCTGTGTTCAAAAATTAAATCCTGGCGATTGCGAAGCCGATTGTGCCGGCTCCAGAAATGCATTCGGCGCTGTGGTCAACAGCGCCGTGTGTAATTACTTGATCAGGCCAACCCGCGAAAAATTCGGCAGGTGACTGAGTTTTGATTCCGGCCAGCTCATCCAGACCGCGAAGGCCTTGCCGACGATATTCTGGTCTGGAACCATGCCCAGCAGATCCTTGGGAATGTTCGGATCATCCCAGTAGCGACTGTCGTTCGAGTTGTCGCGGTTGTCGCCCATCATGAAGTAGTGCCCGGCCGGCACGGTCCAAGTATGGTCCGGCGTGGCGCGGTAACGGCTCATTTCCTTGCGGATCAGGTGTTCGGCAGCGCCGAGCTTTTCTTTGTAGAACTCGGCGCTGCCGAGCATGCCCGGCTCCGGGCCGACCAACTGTTCGGCCACCGACTCGCCATTGATGAACAGACGCTTGTCGGCGGTGTAACGCACCGTATCGCCCGGCAGGCCGACTACACGCTTGATGTAATTGACGCTCGGATCACTTGGATAGCGGAACACCATCACGTCACCGCGCTGCGGATCACCCACTTCGATGATTTTCTTGTCGATCACCGGCAGACGGATCCCGTAAGAAAATTTGTTCACCAGAATGAAGTCGCCGACGTCCAGGGTGGGTTTCATCGAGCCCGAAGGGATCTGAAACGGTTCCACGAGGAACGAGCGCAGCACCAGCACGATGAACAACACCGGGAAGAACGACTTGCCGTATTCGACCAGCAGCGGCTCTTTGTTCAGTTTTTCAACGACCACTACATCAGGCTGGCTGACACTGCCTTGATAGGAGGCAATGGCAGCACGCCGACGCGGCGCCAGGATCAACAGATCAAGCAACGCCAACAGGCCGCAGACGAACACGGCGATGACCAGCAACAGCGGGAAATTTAGTGACATAGGACCTAACTATCCAACCTGAGCACTGCGAGGAAGGCTTCTTGTGGAATTTCCACGTTGCCGACCTGCTTCATGCGTTTCTTACCGGCCTTTTGCTTCTCGAGCAGTTTCTTCTTACGGCTGACGTCACCGCCGTAGCATTTGGCCAATACGTTCTTTCTGAGCGCCTTGACGGTTGTCCGGGCAACGATCTGACCACCGATGGCGGCCTGAATGGCTACGTCGAACATCTGACGAGGAATCAGTTCTTTCATCTTCTCGGTCAACTGGCGACCTTTGTAGTGCGAGTTGTCACGGTGCACGATCAACGCCAGGGCATCGACCTTGTCGCCGTTGATCAGCACGTCCAGTTTCACCAGATTAGCCGATTGGTAACGATCGAAATGGTAATCCAGCGAAGCATAGCCACGGCTGGTGGATTTGAGACGGTCGAAGAAGTCCAGGACCACTTCGTTCATCGGCAGGTCGTAGGTGACCTGCACCTGATTGCCGAGGAACAGCATGTCGACTTGAACGCCACGCTTCTCGATGCACAGGGTGATGACGTTGCCCAAGTGTTCCTGCGGCACCAGAATGTTGGCCCGCACGATCGGCTCGCGCATGTCTTCGATCGACGACACATCCGGTAGCTTGGATGGGTTGTCGACGTAAATCGTTTCACCGGTTTTCAGCACCAGCTCGAAAATTACCGTTGGCGCAGTGGTAATCAGGTCCAGGTCGTACTCGCGCTCGAGGCGCTCCTGGATGATTTCCATGTGCAACATGCCAAGGAAGCCGCAACGGAAGCCGAAGCCCAGTGCGTCGGAGCTTTCCGGGGTGTACTGCAACGACGAGTCGTTGAGGGTCAGCTTCTGCAGCGCTTCGCGGAAGTCCTCGAAGTCGTCGGAACTGACCGGGAACAGACCGGCGTAAACCTGTGGCTGGATGCGTTTGAAGCCGGGCAGCACTTCAACATCCGGGGTCGAGGCCAGGGTCAGGGTGTCACCGACCGGTGCACCGTGAATGTCCTTGATGCTAGCGATGATGAAGCCCACTTCGCCGGCTTTCAAATCAGTGGTGGCGGTGTGTTTCGGGTTGAACACGCCCACGCTGTCGACCAGATGGATCTTGCCGGTGGACTTGACGAGGATCTTGTCGCCCTTCTTCACGCGGCCATGACGTACACGCACCAGGGAAACAACGCCCAGGTAGTTGTCGAACCAGGAGTCGATGATCAACGCTTGCAGCGGATCTTCAATGTTGCCGGTCGGCGCAGGAATGGTGTGCACCAGACGCTCGAGGACTTCGTCGACACCCAGGCCGGTCTTGGCGCTGCAGGTGACGGCGTCGGTGGCATCGATGCCGATGATCTTCTCGATTTCGTCTTTTACGCGATCAGGATCGGCCTGCGGCAGGTCGATCTTGTTCAGCACCGGCATGACCTCAAGGCCCTGCTCGATCGCGGTGTAGCAGTTGGCTACGGACTGAGCTTCAACGCCCTGACCGGCATCGACCACCAGCAAGGCACCCTCACACGCAGCCAGGGAACGGCTGACTTCGTAGGTGAAGTCGACGTGGCCCGGAGTGTCGATGAAGTTCAGCTGGTACTTGATGCCGTCTTTGGCGGTGTAATAGAGGGTAACGCTGTGGGCCTTGATGGTGATCCCGCGTTCACGCTCCAGATCCATGGAATCCAGTACTTGGGCTTCCATTTCACGCTCGGCCAGGCCGCCGCACATCTGGATGAAGCGATCGGCCAGCGTCGACTTGCCATGGTCAATGTGGGCGATGATGGAGAAATTGCGGATATGACTCAAATCACTCACGGATCAACACTCAAAAAGGCTGCAGGCATAGCCCGCCGAAAAATAGCCGGGAATTGTACCTGATACACGGCGCAAGCGTCACGTTCGCCTGTCACCCGGATTGCATGCAAAAACGCCCCGATCTGTCGACCGAGGCGTTTTCGAGGTTTAAAGCACAGGTCAATCGCCTGTCATCAACCGGCTCTTCGCAGCAGCCAGACACCCGCCAGCGCACAGACCCCGGCCGGCACCAGCACCGCAAACAGCGGCGAGAAACCGAACACCAGGCTCGACGGGCCGAGCAAATCCTGGACGATACGGAAAGTGAAGCCCACCAGCACGCCGGTAAACACCCGCTGACCGAGGGTTACCGAGCGCAGCGGACCGAAAATGAAGGAGATCGCCATAAGCACCAGTGCTGCGGTCACCAGCGGCTGCAACACCTTGACCCAAAATGCCAGCCAGTAGCGGCCGTTGCTCAGGCCCTGCTCGGACAGATAGTGGATGTAGCCCCACAAACCACTGATCGACAGCGATTCCGGTGCCATGACCACGGTGCTGAGCAATTGCGGGCTCAACGCCACGTCCCATTGCTCGCTCGGGGTATTGACGACTTCGGTGCTGCGTTCATGGAACAGCGTGGTGGCAACGTCGGTGAGTTGCCACCTATTGCCGTCGAACTCGGCTTTCTTGGCGAAACTCGAACTCAGCAGGTGACGCTCTTTGTCGAAGTGATAACGGGTCACGCCATACAGCAGGCCGTTGGGTTGCACGGCGTTGATGTGGATGAACTCTTCACCCTGACGGTGCCACATACCGTGCTTGGCGCTTTGCGCGTCGCCGCTGCCTTGCGCCAGCGAGCGATTGGCCTGGGCCATGCTTTCGGTCGCAGGAGCAACGTACTCGCCGATCAGTACGCCGGCCAGCATCAGCACCAGCATTGGTTTCATTACAGCCCAGACGATCCGGCCGATGGACACGCCAGCGGCGCGCATGACGGTCAGCTCACTGCTGCTGGCCAGACTGCCGAGGCCGATCAGGCAGCCGATCAGTGCGGCCATTGGCAACATTTCGTAGAGACGGCGTGGCGCGGTCAGCAATACGAAGCTGAGGACATCGACGAGGGTGTAGGTGTCGCTGACGTCGCCCATCTCATCGATGAAGGCAAACAAGGTCGCCAGACCAAGAATGATTGCCAGCACGGCGATGATCGCCATGAACACGCTGCTGCCGATGTAACGGTCGAGTTTAACCACGGGCCACCTCCAGCGCTGCAGCGCGACGGCTGGCCATCTTCAGACGCAGCGGCTCCCAATAGAGCAAACCGAGACCGATGAACAGGAAGATCGCATGCACCCACCACAGGCCCAGGGCTGGCGGGATCTTGCCTTTTTCAAGGGCGCCGCGGGCGGCAATCAGAATGGTCAGGTAAGCCATATAAAGAAGAATCGCCGGCAGCAGCTTGAGGAAACGCCCTTGGCGCGGATTGACTCGCGACAGCGGCACCGCCATCAGGGTCACGATAAACACCAGCAGCGGCAGGGACAAACGCCATTGCAGTTCGGTTTTGGAGCGGATGTCATCGCTGCCCAGCAGAGACGAGGTCGGCATGGCGTCACGGTCGGTGACTTCTTCGCTGACATCCGGCTTGGGCAGCAGCACACCGTAGGTTTCGTAATGAATAGCGCGGTAATCGGCCTGACCCGGACTGCCGTCGTAGCGGTAGCCGTTATCGAGGATCAGGTAGCGGTTGCCGTCGGGACGCACTTCCTGGCGACCGCTTTCGGCCACCAGCACGGAAATCCCGCGATCCTTTTGATCGGCACCGAGGTTCTTTTGCGAAATGAATACGCTGCCCAGATTGACGCGATCGTCGCTCAAGGTCTCGGTATAGGTGACCCGAGTGCCATCACGCAGGGCCTGAAAGCGACCCGGCTCGAGGGTGTCGAATTCGGTCAGGGCGTCCTGCTTGTTCAGCAGCAACTGGAACTGGTTAGCGCCTTGCGGGGCCAGGCCCAGACTCAGCCACGCGACGACCAGCGCGACCAGGGTCGCCGGGAACAAGGTCATGCGAAACAGCTTCTGCTGGCTCATGCCGGTGGCCGAAAGCACAGTCATCTCGCTTTCCAGGTACAGGCGACCGTACGCCAGCAGGATCCCGAGGAACAGGCCCAGCGGCAGAATCAGTTGCAGGAACCCCGGCAGACGAAAGCCCATGATCAGGAACAGCGAGCCCGGATCGAGCTGGCCAGCAGCGGCCTGAGCGAGGTATTTGATGAAGCGACCGCTCATGATGATGACCAGCAGCACGGCACTCACGGCGCTGAGGGTCAACAGGACTTCGCGGGACAGATAACGGAAGACGATCAAACCAGACACTCCAGGGTTGTCAGGCTAAGGCGGCCAAACAAGCAAACACATCGACCGGCCCGCAACGCAGAGCCGTCGAAAAAAGATGCGGCATTATCCTGTGATTGAGGGCGCCTGTCACTGCGCACACTCATCCATGTCTGTAATCCTTTGCAGATCGTACAACCTAGGGGGCTTTCTCAATTAGTTTTCACACCGCGCCGGGTCTGCTGTTGTGCTGGGCAAGGCGCGAGAAGCGTGGTTTGGTCATTCCAAATAAGCTTCGAGCAACGCAGCCCTGCACAACAGCAGGCCCGGCCCTTCGGGTTGTGCCTTAAAGCCGGCCAGTCTGCGTTGCAGGCCTTGGAAAGGGAACAACCATTCCCAGCGGCCTGCGCCTTGCCTGGCTGGCTTTAAGGACAACGCGGTGTGAAAACTAATTGAGAACGCCCCCTAGGGTTGTCAGGTGCGGGGAGCGGGGTTCAAACTGCGGCCCTTGTCGCAGGCTTTGGCCTGCGCCTCTTCTCTCTATAAGCAGGCGACTGCGGACACCGTCGAACGCCTGCGTGTTGACCATTCATTCAGGGATCCGGACATGGAACTGGTTGTAAAAAGCGTTAGCCCAGAAACGTTGAAAACCGCCACCCTGGTGGTTGCCGTCGGCGAAGGCCGCAAACTCGGTGTCGCCGCCAAACAGGTCGACGAACTGAGCGGTGGCGCGATCAGCGCCGTCCTCAAGCGTGGCGATCTGGCTGGTAAAGTCGGTCAAAGCCTGCTGCTGCACAGCCTGCCGAACCTGAAAGCCGAGCGCGTGTTGCTGGTCGGCGTGGGCAAGGATGAGGAACTGGGCGACCGTCCATTCCGTAAAATCGTTGCCGGCATCCTTAACACCCTGAAAGGTCTGGGCGGCAGCGACGCCGTGTTGGCACTGGATGAAATCATTGTCAAAAACCGCGACAGCTACGGCAAAACCCGTCTGCTGGCAGAAACCCTGGTGGATGGCGAATACACCTTCGACCAGTTCAAGAGCCAGAAAGCCGAACCGCGCGCCCTGAAGAAAATCACCCTGCTGACCATCAAGGCTGCTCAGGCCGAAGTGCAGCGCGCGGTGAATCACGCTACCGCGATCGCCAACGGCATGGCATTCACCCGCGACCTGGGCAACCTGCCGCCGAACATCTGCCACCCGACCTTCCTTGGTGAACAAGCGAAGAATCTGGGCAAAGAGTTCAAGGACCTGAAAGTCGAAGTCCTCGACGAGAAGAAGATCAAATCCCTGGGCATGGGTTCGTTCTATGCCGTCGGCCAGGGCAGCGCCCAGCCGCCGCGCCTGATCGTCATGCAATACAACGGCGGCAAGAAATCCGAGAAGCCGTACGCACTGGTTGGTAAAGGCATCACCTTCGACACCGGCGGCATCAGCCTGAAACCGGGTGCCGGCATGGACGAAATGAAGTACGACATGGGCGGCGCAGCCTCCGTGTTCGGTACCCTGCGTGCCGTGCTTGAGCTGAAACTGCCAATCAACCTGGTGTGCATCCTTGCCTGCGCGGAAAACATGCCGAGCGGCAATGCCTCGCGTCCGGGCGACATCGTCACCACCATGAGCGGCCAGACCGTGGAAATCCTCAACACCGACGCCGAAGGCCGTCTGGTGCTGTGCGATGCGCTGACCTACTCCGAGCGTTTCAAGCCGCAAGCGGTGATCGACATCGCCACCCTGACCGGCGCTTGCGTCGTGGCACTGGGCGCGCACACCTCGGGCCTGCTGGGCAACAACGACGAACTGATCGGCCAACTTTTGAGCGCTGGCCAGACTGCCGACGACCGCGCCTGGCAATTGCCGCTGTTCGACGAATACCAGGAGCAACTGGACAGTCCGTTCGCCGACATCGCCAACATTGGCGGGCCGAAAGCCGGCACCATCACTGCTGCGTGCTTCCTGTCGCGTTTCACCAAGAACCTCAACTGGGCGCACCTGGACATCGCCGGCACCGCGTGGACCAGCGGCGGCAAGGACAAGGGCGCCACTGGCCGTCCGGTGCCTCTGCTGACCCAGTACCTGCTGGATCGCGCCAAAGCCTGAACCCGCTGACCGGCGGCGTCACTTTCGGGTGACGCCGCCTGCTGCTCTGGAACCGCAATGACCAAAGTCGACTTCTATATCCTGCCCAGCGCCGATCCTTCGGCTCGCCTGGACTTTGCCTGCAAGCTCACCGAAAAAGCCTGGCGCATGGGGCACCGCATCTACCTGCATTGCAGCGATGCAGCTCAGCGCGATGATCTCGATGCGCGCCTGTGGGCATTCAAGGGCGAGACCTTCGTGCCGCACGGTCCGGCCGACAGCGAACCGGACGGTTTGATTGTGTTGGGATTGGGTGATGACTGCGGTCAGCATCAGGATTTACTGGTCAACCTCGATCTGAAAGTCCCGGCCTTCGCCAGCAAATTCGCCCGCGTGGCGGAAGTGGTGGTCGAAGATCCGACGATTCGAGCGGCCGCGCGGGAGAGTTTCCGTTTCTACCGCGAACAGGGCTATCCTCTGCAAGATCACCGTTTACAGCGACTCTGAGCATTCCAATGGACACTCCGAAACCGCAGCAAAAGTCCGCACACCTGTTGGACGATCTTGAATCGATCCGCCAGTTGCTCGGCGATGACAACCTGCAACCGCCGCTGCTGACCGACACGGTCGACGATGGCGAACAGGAACAGATTCCGATGTTGTTCGAGCCGGTCGGCGCCGAGCCGGCTGCCGTCGAACCGCCCGCCGCGCCAGCACCAACACCCGCCGCGCCACCGGCAGCACCTGCGAATAAAGGCCCAGACGCCCTGCTCCACCTTGACAGCGAACTGCGCGCCGCCGCGCAATTGATCATGCAAGACGTGATCGACGACTTCGCGCCGCACATCGAAACCGAAATCAAACGCCGCCTCGACGCGCGCATGGAACGGCTGCTCAGCCAGTACGAATAACGCGCCCCGTGTAGGAGCTGCCGCAGGCTGCGATCTTTTGACCTTTGTTTTTTAAAGACAAGATCAAAAGATCGCAGCCTGCGGCAGCGCCTACATTTAGATCTCCACCCAGTCCTCCCCGCTCGCCCTCGGCCCCATGCCCCGCTATACTCGTCGGCTTTTCCTGAATTAATGCCAATAGGGTCCCGCCGCGCATGGATAAGACCTACCAGCCGCACGCCATTGAAACTTCCTGGTACAACACCTGGGAGTCCGAGAACTACTTCGCCCCGCAAGGCGCGGGCGACTCCTACACCATCATGATCCCGCCGCCGAACGTCACCGGCAGCCTGCACATGGGTCACGGTTTCAACAACGCGATCATGGACGCCCTGATCCGTTTCCGCCGCATGCAGGGTCGCAATACCCTGTGGCAGCCGGGCACCGACCACGCCGGCATCGCTACGCAAATGCTGGTGGAGCGTCAACTGGAAGCCACCGGCCAGAATCGTCACGATCTGGGCCGCGAGAAATTCCTCGAGAAGGTCTGGGAGTGGAAGGATCAATCCGGCGGCAACATCAGCCGTCAGATCCGCCGCCTCGGCTCGTCCGTCGACTGGAGCCGCGAGCGCTTCACCATGGACGACGGTCTCTCGGAAGCGGTCAAAGAAGCCTTCGTGCGCCTGCACGAAGACGGCCTGATCTACCGCGGCAAGCGTCTGGTCAACTGGGACACCAAGCTGCACACGGCGATTTCCGACCTCGAAGTGGAAAACCACGACGAGAAAGGTTTCCTGTGGAACCTCAAGTACCCGCTGGCCGACGGCGCGAAAACCGCTGATGGCAACGATTTCCTGATCGTCGCGACCACCCGTCCGGAAACCATGCTCGGCGACTCCGCCGTTGCGGTGAACCCGAACGATGAGCGCTACCAGGCTCTGATCGGCAAGTTTGTCGAGCTGCCACTGGTTGGCCGCCGCATCCCGATCATCGCCGACGATTACTGCGATCCTGAATTCGGCACCGGCTGCGTGAAAATCACCCCGGCCCACGATTTCAACGACTACGAAGTCGGCAAGCGCCACAACCTGCCGCTGCTGAACATCTTCGACAAGAATGCCAACGTGCTGCCGGCAGCCCAGGTGTTCAACCTCGACGGCACGCTGAACGACAGCATCGACGGCGCGATTCCAGCTGAGTACGCCGGTCTTGAGCGTTTTGAAGCGCGTAAGCAAATCGTTGCTGCGTTCGACGCCGCCGGCCTGCTGGTCAGCGTCAACGACCACGGCCTGAAAGTACCGAAAGGCGATCGCTCCGGCACCATCATCGAGCCGTGGCTGACCGACCAGTGGTACGTGTCGACCAAGCCTTTGGCCGAGCCTGCGATTGCCGCTGTTGAAGACGGCCGTATCCAGTTCGTGCCGAAACAATACGAAAACATGTACTTCTCGTGGATGCGCGACATCCAGGACTGGTGCATCAGCCGTCAGCTGTGGTGGGGCCACCGGATTCCGGCCTGGTACGACGAGTCGGGCAAAGTCTACGTCGGTCGCGACGAAGCCGAAGTGCGTGCCAAGCACAACCTCGGTCCGGACGTTGCCCTGCAGCAGGACAACGACGTACTCGACACCTGGTTCAGTTCGGGTCTGTGGACGTTCTCCACCCTGGGCTGGCCTGAGCAGACCGAGTTCCTGAAGAAATTCCACTCCACCGACGTGCTGGTGACGGGCTTCGACATCATTTTCTTCTGGGTTGCCCGGATGATCATGCTGACCATGCACCTGATCAAGAACGAGGACGGCACGCCGCAGGTTCCATTCAAGACCGTGTATGTGCACGGTCTGGTGCGCGATGGCCAGGGCCAGAAGATGTCCAAGTCCAAGGGCAACGTCCTTGACCCGCTGGACATCATCGACGGTATCGAACTGGAAGAACTGGTGCAGAAGCGCACCTCCGGCATGATGCAGCCGAAACTGGCGAAGAAGATCGAGAAGCAGACCCGCGACGAGTTCGCCGATGGCATCGCCAGCTACGGCACCGACGCCCTGCGCTTCACCTTCTGCTCGCTGGCCTCGACCGGTCGCGACATCAAGTTCGACATGGGCCGCGTCGAAGGCTATCGCAACTTCTGCAACAAGATCTGGAACGCCGCGCGTTATGTTCTGGACAAGGGCGAAGACTGCGGCCAGAACGGCGAAGCCTACGAGCTGTCGCTGGCGGATCGCTGGATCATCTCGCAACTGCAACGCACTGAAGCCGAAGTGACCCGTCAGCTGGATCAATTCCGTTTCGACCTGGCAGCACAAGCGCTGTACGAGTTCATCTGGAACCAGTACTGCGACTGGTACCTGGAGCTGTCCAAGCCCGTGCTGTGGGACGAGAACGCACCGGTTGAACGTCAGCGCGGCACCCGTCGTACGCTGGTTCGCGTGCTGGAAGTGGCGCTGCGCTTGGCGCATCCGTTCATGCCTTTCATCACTGAAGAAATCTGGCAGCGCATCGCGCCGCTGGCCGGTATTCAGGGCAAGACGATCATGCTGCAAGCGTGGCCAGTGGCCAACGAAGAGCGCATTGATCCGGCTGCCGAAGATGACATCGAATGGCTCAAGGAACTGATGCTCGGCACGCGTAACATCCGTGGCGAAATGAACATCGGCCCGGGCAAGCCGTTGCCGATCTACTTGAAGAACGTCAGCGCTGAAGACCAGCGCCGCCTGACCGAGAACGAAGCGCTGCTGAAGAAGCTGGCGCGTCTGGAATCGATCACCGTTCTGCAGGCTGGTGAAGAAGCACCGCTGTCCGCCACCGCTCTGGTTGGCGAGATGGAAGTGCTGGTGCCGATGGCCGGTCTGATCGACAAGGGCGCAGAACTGGCGCGTCTGGACAAGGAAATCCTGCGTTTGCAGGGCGAAGTCCAGCGCGTTGGCGGCAAATTGTCCAACGCCGGTTTCGTCGACAAGGCCCCGGCCGAAGTCATCGAGAAGGAACGCGCCAAACTGGCCGAGGCGGAACAAGCCTTGGGCAAACTGGCCGAGCAGCATGCGCGGATTGCCAGCCTGTAAGGGCAAATCGCAGTGAAAAAGGGAGGCCCCGGTGGCCTCCCTTTTTTATGCCCACCACATTTCCCCTGTAGGAGCTGCCGAAGGCTCGGGCCGCGATCGGACGATCTTTTGATCTTGCTTCTAAAAATCAACATCAAAAGATCGCAGCCTTCGGCAGCTCCTACATGGGTTCGGCGCATGGCCCATCAATGTGGGACAATACCCGCCACTTTCAGCCATACCCGAATCGACCACGCCCATGAACGCCCCCCGCACACCCAAACCTGCGCGCAAGAAGCCTGACACCGCGACCCCGGCCAAGACCGTTGAGCCGCGTGAAAAGGCCAGCCTGCACCCGCGCAATCGCCATCAGGGTCGTTACGACTTCCCGGCGCTGATCAAGACCACGCCGGAACTGGCGAAGTTCGTGATCACCAACCCGTACGGCAAGGAAAGCATCGACTTCGCCAGCCCCGATGCGGTGCGCGTGTTCAACCGGGCGCTGCTCAAGTCGTTCTATGGCATCCAGCATTGGGACATCCCGGCAGACTACCTCTGCCCGCCAGTTCCGGGCCGTGCCGATTACGTGCACTTCCTCGCCGATTTGCTGGCGAGCATGAACGACGGCAAGGTCCCGCGCGGCGCGATCGTCAACGTGCTGGACATCGGCATGGGCGCCAACTGCGTGTATCCGCTGATCGGCAACAGCGAATACCGCTGGCACTTCCTTGGCTCGGAGATTGATCCGACCGCAGTGGCTGCCGCCAGAGCCATCGTTCAGTCCAACGACCTGAACAAAGTCATCCAGTTGCGCCAGCAGGAAAACCGCAAGCACATCCTGATTGGCTTGCTGGAGCCGGGCGAGCGCTTTGACCTGACCATGTGCAACCCGCCGTTCCACGCCTCGATGGACGAAGCGACCAAGGGCAGCGAGCGTAAATGGCGCGCACTGGGCAAGGCCGATCCGAAACGCAAACTGCCGGTGCTGAACTTCGGCGGTCAGTCGGCGGAGTTGTGGTGTGAAGGCGGTGAAGCGCGTTTCGTGACGCAACTGATCGCCGAGAGCGCCAACTTCCAGCATAAGGTGCTGTGGTTCAGTACGCTGGTGTCGAAGGCCTCGAACCTTCCGGCCATCGAAACCGCGCTGAAAAAGGCCGGCGTACTGGAAAGCCAGGTCGTGGAAATGTCTCAAGGCCAGAAACAGAGCCGTTTCGTCGCCTGGACGTTCCAGACCAAGTCCGAACAGCAGATCTGGCGCCGCGAGCGCTGGGTTCGCTGATAGCTGCGCAGATGCCCTTGTAGGAGCTGCGGCACGCTGCGATCTTTTGATCTTGATCCTGAAGAACAAGATCAAAAGATCGCAGCCTCGTTTCACTCGACAGCTCCTACAGGCGGAGTAACGCCTTGCTAAATCGCAGGCACAAAAAAACCGTGCCCGGATCACTCCGGTGCACGGTTTTTTATTGCTGCGTCTTACTTGTTCACAGCGTCGGTCAGGCCTTTGGCCACAACCAGCTTGATCACTTTCTTAGCAGGGATTTCGATGGCAGCGCCAGTCGAAGGGTTACGGCCAGTGCGGGCAGGACGCTCGGTCACTTTCAGCTTGCCGATACCTGGCAAGGTGATTTCGCCGCCGTTTTCCAGCTGATCGGCAACGATTTGGCCCAGTTGGTCCAGAGCGTTACGCGCGGTGGTTTTCGGCGCGTCGATAGCTTCAGCGATGTCGGCGATCAGTTGGTCTTTAGTAAGAGCCATGTAGTGTTCCTTCCCTATCAAATTCATATGGATTGCAGAGTGCAGTGTCAGCCATCGAGCCCGATCTTCTGGATCTGGCACCCTCGGCGATAACCACGACGAGTCGGGTTATAGATACCGAAATCAGGGTTTGGTTCGACCTGACAAATGCTGATTGCACGCTTAACGCAGTGACTTCGCGTAAGACCGGGCAAAACTAGCACAGAGACGGGGAAATATCCGCCTCTAGCTACCCATTTGGTCAGCTTTATTGCGCTAAATCGGTAAAAAACTGCATATGCGTCAGTGCGCGCCCCGGTTTTGCCCTACAACCCGCGCCAAAACCAGTGGTTGCGGTACACTTAGCGCTTTTTCGGGGGAGCCTGCCCTCCTCCCTTCCTACAGCCGAGAAGCCCATGCCGATCCGTCATTGCATCGTCCACCTGATCGACAAAAAACCCGACGGCACGCCCGCAGTTCTGCACGCCCGTGACACGGAACTGGCCGAGTCTGCAGCCATCGAGAACATGCTCGCCGACCTCAACGAGAGCTATAACGCCAAACAGGGCAAAGCCTGGGGCCTGTTCCATCCGGAGTCCGGCGCGTTCCCGTTCAGCGGCTGGCTGAAGGAATACATGGAAGGCAGCAAGGACTTCACCGCATTCAGCAAAGTCGCGGTCGAGCACCTGCAGAAGCTGATGGAAGAGTCGAACCTGTCGGTCGGCGGTCACGTGTTGTTCGCCCACTATCAGCAAGGCATGACCGATTACCTGGCCATCGCCCTGCTCCACCACAGCGAAGGCGTGGCGGTGACCGATGAGCTGGACGTGACCCCTTCGCGCCACCTCGACCTCGGCCAGTTACACCTGGCGGCGCGGATCAACGTTTCCGAGTGGCAGAACAACAAGCAGTCCAAGCAATACATCTCGTTCATTAAAGGCAAGAACGGCAAAAAGGTCTCCGAGTACTTCCGCGACTTCATCGGTTGCCAGGAAGGCGTCGACGGCCCGGGCGAGACCCGCACGCTGCTCAAGGCTTTCAGTGACTTCGTCGAAAGCGAAGACCTGCCGGAAGACTCCGCCCGCGAGAAGACCAAGACCCTGGTCGATTACGCCAGCAGTCAGGCCAAACTCGGCGAACCGATGGGTCTGGAAGAGCTGTCGGAGCTGATCGACGAAGAGCGCCCGAAAGCCTTCTATGATCACATTCGCAACAAGGACTACGGCCTGTCGCCAGAGATTCCGGCGGACAAACGCACCCTGAATCAATTCCGCCGTTTCACCGGCCGCGCCGAAGGCCTGTCGATCAGCTTTGAAGCACACCTGCTGGGTTCGAAGATCGAATACGACGAAGAGGCTGGCACGCTGGTGATCAAAGGCCTGCCGACGTCGCTGACCGATCAGTTGAAGCGGCGTAACTGATGCTCGGCAATGTGCTGAAGAAGGTTGCACTGGTTCTGCTGGTGGTGGTCGTCTATCAGAACTGGGGCAAGATCGAGCGGGTGTTCAACCTGTCGCAAATGGTTGCAGAGCAGACGCGCGCACAGGCCAGCGTCGTGCTCTACGCCACCGACTGGTGCGGCTACTGCAAGCAGACCAAACGCTTTCTCGACAGTAAGGGCATTCCCTTCAAGGAGTTCGATATCGAGAAGGATGCCGAGGCGCGCAAGGCGTATGAGGCATTGGGTGGACGCGGGATTCCGTTGATCGACGTTAACGGTACGTTGATTCGCGGGTTCGACCCGGACGAAATCCTCGCTGCCCTGAAATAACCTGTAGGAGTGAGCCTGCTCGCGATAGCGGTGTGTCAGTCGATAAATCCGCCGATTGACACAACGCTATCGCGAGCAGGCTCACTCCTACAAAGTTTTGCATCAGACTTGAGAGATCAGCGGGCTTCGATGCGGAAACCAAAGCGCGGGAAGTGCACATGCACCACACCGCCACGCTCGTCTTCACGACGAATGATCAACTCCTCGCTACCGGCAAACAGCAACTCACCCACCACCGGATCAACTCCGTAATCCGTCGCGGCAATCGCCACTTGCTCGCCAGCCTTGTAGCCGTTCGGATCAACAAACTGCTCATCCGGCAATGCCGCCGGTGTCGCGTTGCGTGCAATCTCAAGCGCCTCCTCGGAGGTCATCGCACTCGCCGCGCCATGACCAAAGCCCAGCACTCGACTCAGCCACGCCGAAACCGCCGGATACTCATCCACCAGCGGCGCCGTCACATGCGTCGCCTTGAGGAACCACATGGGATGCGCCAACGCAAAGTCGGCAATCGACGGCTCGCCAAACAGGAAGTCACCCTGCTCGCGCTGTAACTGCTGCTCCAGCCGCGCCATGATCGTCGGCCACTGATGCTTGGCTTGTTCGGCAGACAGACGCGTGGCGCTGCCACCACTGAACAAACCGGCGCGGTCGGCAATAAAAGCCTTGATCGCTTCCGGCGGCAACTTGGCAAAACGCACCGCCACCGATTCCGGCTGAAACACCAGGCTCACCGCATGTTGAAACACCACCGAGTCAGCCCATGTGGCAAAACTGGCGGCGGTAAATTCCTGACCTTCAGGGAAGAACGCCGGCAACGCCTTTTCCTGCTCCAGGCGCCGCGCGATTAACGACGTGTCGCAGTAGATGTCAGCGCCAATCTGCAACACCGGGGTCTTGCGATAGCCGCCGGTCAGGGCGGTCAGATCCGGTTTCGGCATCACCGGCGAAATATGCACCGAGCGCCACGACAAGCCTTTGAAGCCCAGCAGCAGACGGGCCTTCTCGGCAAATGGGGAGGTCGGGTAATGATGCAGAATCAACTCGGACATGCTCGGCTCCGCCGCTCAGATAGTGAGCCCGCAGCTTAGCGTGCATTTGCTTAGCAGCCTACAGATCTGCCTGATGGGAACTGATCAGTCAGATTGATAAGAGTGCTGCAGTGATCGCGTCATCCAGATATGGCGTTAGCGCACTGTCCGACTGAAAAAGTCATGGAACTCTTCGGTAATTACACGCAATTTTCCACATCCGTTTAAAGACACTCAGTGTTACGCGCAAAGGCCCACAAATTCTTGCGCCACTGCCTACGCGTGCGCCAGAATCCGCCGGCTTGTGCGCCTTGGACTGGCTGCGTAACTTGGAACCGTCACTGATTTCCAGTGATCGAGCTTAGCGGCTTGGTTTCGTTCACTTCCGGTTGCACAAGTATCATCCCGTCAGGCATTCGCCTGCGCTTGATGGTGGCTGTGCGCATGGCACCCTCGGGTGCGCCGGGTTTCGGAGTGACCGGTCCGCTAACTTGCGCATAGCCGCCACCCTTTCGCTTAGCGGCGGGAAGGTTACGGCCTCATCGAGGTACACTCCCATGTTCAAGATAACGCCAAACCCGCCGACCATAGACCTGGCAGCCGTCACCGATCCGACATCCCCCTACGAATCCCCCGATTCGAAAAAACTCAACGAAGCCGCCGAACGCGCACTCGACCATTATTTAGGCCCACCCACGGCCCGGATCATGGAGACGCCCTATCAACCCAACCGCCTCTACATGGCCAACCCGCAATCGGATGCCGAATCCCTGCTGGTCGACGCGTGTGAAACCTTGGGGTCGGCGAGTGTGATGCTCAATGATTTTGCCGGCCAGTTAGAAGGCCCACGTCGTAAAACACTGCAAGGCATAGCGCAAATCGTCATGGTGGCGGAGATGGCTGTCAATCAGGTGGTGGATAAATTAGTGCCCACTGAGTAAATGAAATTAGTGGCGAGAGGTGTACTCTCGCCACTATGGTAAAGACCTAAGTTACTCAAATAAATCATGTTGTTTTTCGCGTGGTAAAGCTCGTAGTCGGTCGAACAGTAGGCGATCAACCGCTTGAGCAAGCGGATTGAGTGTGTGTAAAAATGTAAGATTAGTGACCCAAGTATGCCCACATGCAGTCGAGCCGCATTGACAGTAAAGTCGAGCGAACTCCAATGAAAGCTCTTCTCGAGAAACAATCCGACCTTTCTCATCACAGGCTTTGCAGCTCACCGTCATTTAGACCGACTCAGACATGACAAAACCTAAATTCCAACACCATTAAATCCACTCCTCGCCAACTTACCCCTAAAGCCTTTAAAACAGCAGCACACGCTAATTGATAAATGCAAACTCTGCACCCGCCGACCAACCAACACTAAAAGATAAGAATACAATCATCTTTTGATAGTTGTCGTTTTTTCTATTGAGGGCGCGCTGTAAGCATCAACGCCACGCGCGCTAAGCTGAATATCATTATAAACAACCGTGGCTATGTTTCGCGCCCAGTCGAGACGAACCTCAACTATTGGAGTAGACAACCCATACTCTTTCGCAAACTTATCCCTAACGGACACCTCGGTATCAATAGCTTTCACGATCGGAAACTCTGCTACCTTCGACATTTTGAAGCTCCTAAACACTAGCCAGCTAAATTAAAGTCTTAGTCTTGGTAAGACTGGAGCCTTTAGCCTGTCATTAAAAGAAGATCGAAACCACTGTCAAACCTGACAGGTCTTTAGTAGATTTTGCGATTTAAAATTATATTAATACAATTGATTTACTATAAAGATGCCCAATAAATTTTCCTGTCATGTCGCAGCGATCTGTTCACCTGATTGAACAACTGGCTAATCGGTCGTATCTCATTATTTGTATAAACCCGATCTATCTTCTCGATATCACCAAACCCCGCCGCATTCTCTGGCATCCCCCCCAGCGCTGGGTTCATTCGCCACGCAGCGATCACGTCATTGCTTGTGATGCTGTTGATGCGCTCGAACTCGTCTTTTGTTGCAATCAGTCAGATTGATAAGACGCGACCAGGCATTCCTTGGCGCTCTTCCTGAGTTTTTTGATCAAGCGTTCCTGGCGCAGTGCATCGCTCTTGTCGCGGCACAGTTCGGTATAAACCAGCGCCATCGCCGGGCTGGAGAGGAAGAACCGTGCGCCTTTGCCACTTTGATGCTTGGCGAAACGACGCACCGGATCGTCGCTGATCCCGCAGTACAACGAGCCATTGGCGGCGCGAACGAGGTAGACGAACCAGGACTTGCTCACGGGTTCGGCGACGTCGACAGGTTTTTCGCTAAGGCTGGTCACTTCGGGATCTGAACGTGTAGGAAAACAGGCGGCGATCTTATCAGCGACCGGCCTGAAATGCCTTCAGTCCCTTCAATGCCTGGGCGCGCACGGCGTTGCGCACCAGTGGTGTCCAGCCCAGCAGCAGGCCTTTGAAACCGAGGGCCTGACGCGACCAGCGCCACAGATCGAAGTGATCGTGGTGCTCGCAGATCTTGCCGTCACGGAAGACGAAACGGGCCTGGATATCGTTGATGACAATGTTGCCGGTCTGGCTGAACAGGTAGGTCGCGACCCAATGTGCGCCACCGCTGCGCTCATCGGCGCGGACGTTGTCGAAGGTCAGCGAGAAGTCTTTGGCGCGGGTGGTGAGCATGCGCCACATGTCGCCGGCATCGCGCCCGCGCAGTTCGCCGAAGGCCGGATCACTGAACACGACGTCGTCGGTGTAGCAGGCGGCCATGGCTTCGGCATCGAGGCGCTGGAAGGCCTGGTAGAAGCGGGTGATCAACGCGGCGTGGGCTTCGCTCATGGGCAAACTCCAAAATAGGTACAGAGTGCCAGCACCATAATCTGCAATGCGCAGAAACACTATCGGCATTCGTAAACCGAATACCCGCTGTACACAAAACCCATGCAGGAGTGAGCCTGCTCGCGATAGCGGTGTGTCAGTCAGCGCAACGTTGACTGGTATAAAGCTATCGCGAGCAGGCTCACTCCTACAGTTTGAACCGCGTCAGATTTTTTCGCTTTGCACTTGCACGTACAGCGCACGCCCGGCGCCGAGGCCGGCGATGATCGCGCCGGTGCCAATGATGCCGAAGATCCAGCCCACGGCATTCCAGCCGCCGGTCCAGTCATGCACCACGCCGACCGCAAACGGCCCCATCGACGCCAACGTGTAACCGAAACCCTGAGACATGCTCGACAGATTCGCCGCAACATGCGAATCACGCGAACGCAGCACAATCAACGTCAGCGCCAGACTGAACGTACCGCCCTGCCCCAGCCCCAACAGAATCGCCCACCCCCACAGGCCTTCGATCGGCGCGTACAGGCAACCGAACAGCCCGCCAAGAGTCAGCGCCATGACCACGACGATCGCCAGACGCTGATCCTTGCCGCGCGTCGCCAGCCACGGCGCAGCCAACGAACTGGCGAGCTGGATGATCACCGAACCGGACAACACCAGACCGGCCTGGGTCGGCGTCAGGCCGCGACCAATCAGGATCGACGGCAACCAGCCGAACACAATGTAGGCCAGCGACGATTGCAGGCCCATGTACAAGGTCACCTGCCAGGCCAACGGATCACGCAGCAACCCGCGCACACGGTAGGCGACGTTGTGCGCGCCATGTTTCTGCCCGACTTGCGGCAGCCAGAACACCGCTGCAACCAGCGCCGGAATCACCCAGAAACCCAGGCCCATCGCCCAACTGTGACCGAAATGTTCACTCAGCGGCACGCTGGAACCCGCCGCCATCGCCGCGCCCAGACACAACGCCATGGTGTACACGCCGGTCATGGTGCCGGCGTGTTTGGCGAAGTCGCGCTTGACGATGCCCGGCAGCAAAACTCCGATGATGCCGATACTCGCGCCGCCCAATACGCTGCCAGCGAACAGGCCGATCTCGCCGAAGTTGCTGCGCAAGATAATCCCGCCGGCCAGTGTCAGTAGAATTCCCAACACCACCCGTTCAGCGCCAAAACGCCGCGCCAGAATCGGTGCCAGTGGGGCGAACAATCCCAGGCACAGCACTGGCAGTGTGGTCAGCAAACCGGCCTGAGCCGCCGACAAACCGAGGCTCTTCGACACATCACTGAGCAGCGGCGCCATGCTCGACAGCGCCGGACGCAAATTCAGCGCGACCAGAATCAAGCCGAGCAGCAACAACCACGGCCGGCGCACCAGCGGATGGCTTTGTTGCACTTGCTCGTCGTCAGCCTCGGCATCGATCAGCAGCTCTTCGAGTTCTGCCGTGCGTTTGGGGGTTGTGGATAGCTCACTGCGGGACATGGATTTCTCGGTTTCAAGGTTCATTGATCAACTGCCTCGACAAAGCTTTGGCCCGTTCCGGGTCGCGTTGCTCGACCGCATCGAGTAACTCGATATGCAAGTCGAACACTTCCTGACGGCGCGGGACGATATTCAGGGTCTGGCGCAATTGCGCACCGACGATGCTCGAGAAATAGCGATAAAGCTCGCTGAGGGTCGGGTTGTGCGCGGCATCGACCAGACGACGGTGGAACACCAGATCGCAGGCGATATAGGTGTCGAGATCGCCGTGGTAGTGGCTGCCGCTGGTGCCGAGCGCTTCACGCAATGCGACGAGGTCCTCGTCGGTACGGCGCAACGCCGCCAGGCCGATGGCCTCGACTTCGAGAATGTGCCGGGTTTCCCGTGCCTGATCCAGCGAGCAGCGTGACAACGCTTTTAGCGTATCGAGCGGATCGACCACGGCGCGCAAGTAACTGCCATCGCCCTGGCGAATCTCGATCAGTCCGGAAAACGCCAGCACGCGCATGGCTTCGCGCACGGTGTTGCGGCTGATGCCCAGCTCGGCGCACAGCTCGGGTTCGGTCGGCAAACGCTCGCCAACCTGCCAGGCACCGCTGTTGATGCGCTGACGAAGCTGATCCAGAGCCTGATCGACCAGGGATCGCTTAACGAGTGGAGAGATATCTGACATAGGATTTTCCCTTTCATCCAATCATAGGATGAATTTTCTGACATGTTAGTCAGACCCGTGTAGGACGGCAACCACCTAGGGTCAATCGGAGACACATGGAGCGATATTTTCGATTGGTGAAAATTACCCTTTAAGGGTAATTTCAGGGACAGGGTTTTGGTTTCTTATGGAAAAGAACACACCCCATTATGAGCTGGCGGTGATCAAGGCTGAGGTCAGGCGGCTTGGAAGAAGGGCCTTTACCAGAAGCTCTGCAGAATCCGGTGATCTTCTCGGCTTTAGCATAAGAGAGATGCAAGAAATCGTTTACGAGCTGCAGAACAGGATGTTGTACAAGTCGATGACCAGCTATGACGATCATCGAGTCTGGCAGGACGTGTATCACACCCATTCACAAGATCTGGAGATTTACATCAAGGTGACATAGCGCCCTGCCGGCGGCGCACCGGTAATCTCCTTCAAGGAGAAAAACCCATGAAAACCCGGCAATGTTTCAGCTGTGGTGCCCGTGAGGGAATGAGGCATTTCGAGGGGCGAGGCGAGACCCTGAGTGTCAAAGGCATGGAGCGCCGTGTAACCGATCTTTCTGGCTGGGAATGCCAGCAGTGCGGCGAAGTCGAGTGGGATGACGATACCGATAGCGCGGAACGTTATACGAAAGCAGGCGATGAGCTGGTTATCGCCGCCAGACAAATGATCGGTGCCGAGATGAAACGTATTCGACGCAAATTGCACCTGACGCAAAAAGAGACGGTGCAACTGCTCTCCGGCGGCGGGCATAACGCGTTCTCTCGTTACGAGCGGGGTGAATTACTTCCACCCAGAGCATTGGTGCTGCTCATGCGCCTGCTGGACCGACATCCCTACATGCTTGTCGATATTCAAACCTTGGCAGAAGGCGCAGACCTGCGAGGTTTCAAGCACACAGTCCACAAAGAACACGAAACCCTCACCGTATCCTGACCCACAAAAAACAAACCCGGCACAAGGCCGGGTTTGATTTACACACAAACCATCAATGCAAAATCTGACTCAAGAACAACTTCGTCCGCTCGTTCTGCGGATTATCGAAGAAATCATTCGGCGCCGCCTGTTCAACGATTTCACCTTTGTCCATGAAGATCACGCGGTTGGCCACAGTACGGGCAAAGCCCATCTCGTGAGTCACGCAAAGCATGGTCATGCCGTCTTCAGCCAGGCCGATCATGGTGTCCAGAACCTCTTTCACCATCTCCGGATCGAGCGCTGAAGTCGGTTCATCGAACAGCATGATTTTCGGTTTCATGCACAGCGCGCGGGCGATCGCCACACGCTGTTGCTGACCACCGGACAGTTGCCCCGGAAACTTGTGCGCCTGCTCAGGAATGCGAACGCGCTCCAGGTAGTGCATGGCGATTTCTTCGGCCTTGCGCTTGGGCATCTTGCGTACCCACATCGGCGCTAGGGTGCAGTTCTGCAAAATGGTCAGGTGCGGGAACAGGTTGAAGTGCTGGAACACCATGCCGACTTCACGGCGGATCGCTTCGATCTGCTTGAGGTCGTTGGTCAGCTCCACGCCATCGACGACGATGCGGCCCTGCTGGTGTTCTTCCAGACGATTGAGGCAACGAATCGTCGTCGACTTACCGGAACCCGACGGCCCGCACAGGACGATACGCTCGCCTTGTTTGACGTTGAGGTTGATGTCTTTGAGCACGTGGAACTGGCCGTACCACTTGTTGACGCCCTGCATCTGAATAATGCCTTCAGGACCTACAGGCTTTTTGATTGCTTCACTCATTTACAGAACTCCTAACGCTTGTGGCCAGTGTCGAGCTTGCGTTCCAGATGCATGGAATAGCGCGACATACCAAAACAGAAAATCCAGAACACCAAGGCGGCGAACACGTAGCCTTCGGTGGCCATGCCCAGCCATTTGGGATCGGCAGCGGCTTGTTTGACGCTGTTGAGCAGGTCAAACAGGCCGATGATGATCACCAGACTGGTGTCCTTGAACAGCGCAATGAAGGTGTTGACGATGCCGGGGATCACCATCTTCAGGGCTTGCGGCAGAATCACCAGGCCCATCGAACGCCAATAACCGAGGCCCATCGCGGCAGCGGCTTCGTACTGTCCTTTGGGGATCGCTTGCAGACCGCCACGCACCACTTCGGCGACGTAGGCCGACTGGAACAGGATCACGCCGATCAGCGCCCGCAGCAGCTTGTCGAAATTCATGCCTTCAGGCAGGAACAACGGCAGCATCACCGAAGACATGAACAACACCGTAATCAACGGCACGCCGCGCCAGAACTCAATGAAGGTCACGCAGACAACACGAATCGCCGGCATGTTCGAACGTCGACCCAGCGCCAGCACAATCCCCAGCGGCAACGCACCGGCGATACCGACAGTGGCGATCACCAGGGTCAGCATCAGACCGCCCCACTGGCTGGTTGCCACGGTGGTCAGACCGAAACCGCCGTGCAGCAAGGTGAAGGCAATGATCGGATACAGCACCAGAAAGCTCAGCCCGTAGATCGCTTTACGCGGCACACGCGAGATGAACAATGGTGCCGCGCCGATCACCGCCAGCCACACGGTCAGGTCGACACGCCAGCGCAGTTCCGTCGGGTAGTAGCCGTACATGAACTGGCCGAAACGCTGCTGAATGAACACCCAGCAGGCGCCCTCCTTGGTGCAGTCGGCGCGGGTGGTGCCGACCCAGTTGGCATCGACAATCGCCCAGCTGAGGATCGGAGGCACCACGAGATAAATCAGGTAGAACGCAAACAGCGTCAGCAAGGTGTTGAGCCAGCTGGAGAACATGTTCGCGCGCATCCACGCCACCACGCCGATGCTGCTGTTCGGTGGGGGCATGTCGGGTTTGAAAGTATGAGTACTCATGCGCTTTTCCTTACCGCTCGATCAGCGCAATGCGCTTGTTGTACCAGTTCATCAGCAGAGAGATGCTGATACTGATCGCCAGGTACACGCTCATCGTGATGGCAATCACTTCGATGGCTTGACCGGTCTGGTTGAGCACGGTGCCGGCGAACAGCGACACCATTTCCGGGTAACCGATACCGGCCGCCAGCGAGGAGTTCTTCGCCAGATTGAGGTATTGGCTGGTCAGGGGCGGAATGATCACGCGCAGGGCTTGCGGAATGATCACCTTGCGCAGCGTCGGGCCGTTGCGCAGGCCGAGCGAGCGCGCCGCTTCTGTCTGGCCATGGCTGACCGATTTGATGCCCGAACGCACGATCTCGGCGATAAACGCCGCGGTGTACACGGTCAGGGCCAGGGTCAAGGCGAGCAGTTCCGGGATCAGCACCCAGCCGCCAACAAAGTTAAAGCCTTTGAGTTCAGGCATTTCCCAGTGCAGCGGAGCGCCGAAGATCAGTGCGCACAAGGTCGGGATCACCAGCAGAATCGCCAGGCCCACCCAGAACTTGTGGAACGGCACGCCGGTTTCTTCAAAGCGCTTGTTGGCCCAGCGGCACATCAGCACGATGCCGACGATGGCCACCACGATGCTGATCACGAACGCCCAGAAACCATCAGCGGCCAACGCGGCCGGCATGTTCAGGCCTCGGCTGCTGACGAAGAAGGTGTCACCGAAGTTATGACTGTTGCGCGGTCCCGGCATGGTCAGGAATACCGCGAAGTACCAGAACAGGATTTGCAGCAGCGGCGGAATGTTGCGGAACACTTCCACATATACAGTCGCCAGTTTGCTGATGATCCAGTTCTGCGACAGCCGCGCCACGCCGATGATGAAACCGAGGATCGTCGCCAGAATCACGCCGATCACGGTCACCAACAGGGTGTTGAGCAGACCGATGACAAAGACGCGGGCATAGCTGTCCGCTTCCGTGTAGTCGATCAGGTGTTGAGCGATGCCGAACCCGGCACTGCGCTCCAGAAAGCCGAAACCGGAAGTAATGCCCCGGTGCTGAAGGTTGGTTTGCGTGTTGTCGAACAAGTACCAGCCCAGCGAGACCACCGCCACAACGGTGATGATCTGGAATAGCCACGCACGCACTCGTGGATCGCTGAGGCTGAGCCTCTGCTTTGGTGCGCCGATTGAATTTTGCATGAAGTGCCCCGGAAGAAATGGAACAAGAACATCACCCGGCGGTTGGCCCGCCGGGTGATAGAACCATTAGCGCACTGGTGGTGCGTACTGAATGCCGCCGTTGTTCCACAGGGCGTTCAAGCCGCGGTCAATTTCCAGCGGAGTGCTCTTGCCGAGGTTTTTCTCGAAGATTTCGCCGTAGTTGCCGACTTGTTTGACGATCTGCACAACCCAGTCTTTCGGCAGTTTCAGGTCTTTGCCGTACTCGCCGTCAGCGCCAAGCATACGGGCAACGTCCGGGTTCTTGGTCGACTTGGCTTCGGCTTCGACGTTCTTCGAAGTGATACCGGCTTCTTCAGCATTGAGCAGCGCGTAGCCAACCCAGCGCACGATGGCCAGCCACTCATCATCACCGTTACGTACGACCGGGCCCAGCGGTTCTTTGGAAATGGTTTCCGGCAGAACCACGTAGTCCTTCGGCGAGGCCAGCTTGGAGCGCTGGGCGAACAGTTGGGACTTGTCGGAGGTCAGCACGTCGCAACGACCGGATTCCAGCGACTTGGCGCTTTCATCGGAGGTGTCGAAGGTGATCGGGGTGTATTTCAGACCGTTGCCACGGAAGTAGTCGGAAACGTTCAGCTCGGTGGTGGTACCGGCCTGGATGCAGATGGTTGCACCGTCCAGCTCTTTGGCACTTTTCACGCCCAGCTTGTTGTTAACCAGGAAACCGATGCCGTCGTAGTAGGTAATGAAGCCTGGGAATTTCAGGCCCATGCCCGCGTCACGGGAACTGGTCATGGTGGTGTTGCGCGACAGGATGTCGATCTCGCCCGATTGCAGCGCGGTGAAGCGCTCTTTGGCGTTCAACTGACTGAATTTGACCTTGGTCGCGTCGCCGAATACGGCAGCGGCCACAGCGCGGCAGACGTCAGCGTCGATCCCGAGGATCTTGCCGGTTGCGTCCGGTACCGAGAAGCCCGGCAGACCGTCGCTCACGCCACACTGCACGAAACCTTTCTTCTGCACGGCATCCAGGGTTGCACCCGCCTGAGCGAACCCGCTGACGCCGAGAACTGTTGCTGCAGTCACGATCGCCAGAGTGGATTTCAACATCTTCATTCAAACCTCCAGTTTTGCTCTTGTTGTGTCGGAGCTTGAGTCCAGTCGCACCCTTTTGAGGCGTTGTTGACCCGTGTTGGCTTTTTTTGGGGTCAACCGACGTAAGACCTTCGCTATGAGTCTAGTAGGAGAAAAATCCACATCATGGACAACTCACTTCTCAC
The DNA here is from genome assembly GCF_900187485.1 of Pseudomonas sp. Irchel s3a12. Classification (NCBI taxonomy): domain Bacteria; kingdom Pseudomonadati; phylum Pseudomonadota; class Gammaproteobacteria; order Pseudomonadales; family Pseudomonadaceae; genus Pseudomonas; species Pseudomonas sp. Irchel s3a12. Next base: position 300,858 of record NZ_FYDN01000006.1, on the reverse strand, counting down.
CAATCGGCCGAACGGGCTGTAGCCCTTTCACATTCGCTAAGCCCGTAGCGGCCATTGGCGAACATCCATCACCGGATTCTTTGCAATCCCGTCGCGGGTCGTACACTGATAGTGTTACCGCCCACGCAAGATCGGTTGCACGGTTCAAGCCATAGCAAAGCCCGTACCACACCGCTCACCGAATCGATTCGGCGACAGGTCAATAGCAAAACTTGTAACCTTGCGACATCTTCTTAACGGATCAACCGGACGCGCACTCGAACCACGCACTTAATGAGAGCGCCCGCACATTTTTGGAGCAGACATGACCGAGCCCTTGATTCTTCAGCCTGTTAAGCCCGCAGACGCCTGCGTGATCTGGCTGCACGGCCTCGGCGCCGACCGTTACGACTTCCTGCCGGTGGCCGAGGCATTGCAGGAAAGCCTGCTGAGCACTCGCTTCGTGTTGCCACAGGCGCCAACTCGTCCAGTGACGATAAATGGCGGATATGCCATGCCAAGCTGGTACGACATCAAAGCCATGAGCCCGGCGCGCGCGATCGATCGTGATGAGCTGGAAGCGTCGGCGGATCGCATCATTGAATTGATCGAAAACGAGCGCGCCAGCGGAATAGACGCCTCGCGAATTTTTCTCGCCGGGTTTTCCCAGGGTGGCGCGGTGGTGTTGCACACTGCATTTATGAAATGGCAGGGGCCATTGGGCGGCGTGCTGGCGTTGTCGACATATGCGCCGACCTTCAGTGATGATATGGAGCTGTCAGCCAGTCAGCAGCGGATTCGCGCGATATGCCTGCACGGCCAGTTCGATGGCGTGGTGCAAAACTCGATGGGGCGCAGTGCTTATGAGCATTTGGTGAAGCATGGTGTCACCGTGACATGGCAGGAATACCCAATGGAGCACGAAGTGTTACCCGAGGAAATTCGCGACATCGGTGCCTGGTTGACCGAACGTTTGCGCTAAGCGTCGAGATTAAAGCCGCCCTTTGATCCCTCCCACTTCGCCGCGCCCGTTTCTTGCATTACACTGGCCGGCGTACATTCCTTAACCAATTGATGAGATGACCGTGCTCAAAGCACTCAAGAAGATGTTCGGTAAAAGCGAGGCTGAGCAGCTCGCGCCAGTTCCCAGTGCGCCGTCGCACGCCCCCGGTCATCGCAACGATGCGCCACAGGCCGACCGCCCCGCTCACGTAGCGGCACCGAAGGCAGAACCACAACCTGCACCGGCCGCGCCAATCGCTGCCGAACCTGCCCGCAGCGAAGCGCCGAAACCGGCCAGACCGCGCCGCGAACCGAAGCCCAAGGCACCGGTTATTCCGTGGAAACTCGAGGATTTCGTCGTCGAGCCACAGGAAGGCAAAACCCGCTTCCACGATTTCAAGCTGTCTCCAGAACTGATGCACGCCATCCAGGATCTGGGTTTTCCGTACTGCACGCCGATTCAGGCGCAGGTCCTGGGTTACACCCTCGCCGGCAAAGACGCCATTGGCCGTGCGCAGACCGGCACCGGTAAAACCGCCGCGTTCCTGATCTCGATCATCACCCAGCTGCTGCAGACCCCGCCGCCGAAAGAACGCTACATGGGCGAACCCCGTGCGCTGATCATCGCGCCGACCCGTGAGCTGGTGGTACAAATCGCCAAGGACGCCGCTGACCTGACCAAGTACACCGGCCTCAACGTCATGACGTTTGTTGGCGGCATGGACTTCGACAAGCAGCTCAAGCACCTCGAAGCGCGTCACTGCGACATCCTCGTCGCCACACCGGGCCGTCTGCTCGACTTTAACCAGCGTGGCGACGTGCACCTGGACATGGTCGAAGTGATGGTGCTGGACGAAGCCGATCGCATGCTCGACATGGGTTTCATCCCGCAGGTACGTCAGATCATTCGCCAGACGCCGCCGAAATCCGAGCGCCAGACCTTGCTGTTTTCCGCGACCTTCACCGAAGACGTGATGAACCTCGCCAAGCAGTGGACCACCGACCCTGCGATCGTCGAAATCGAAATCACCAACGTTGCCAACGAAAACGTCGAGCAGCACATCTATGCGGTGGCCGGTGCCGACAAGTACAAACTGCTCTACAACCTGGTCAACGATAACGGCTGGGAACGAGTGATCGTGTTTGCCAACCGCAAGGACGAAGTGCGCCGCATCGAAGAACGCCTGGTGCGCGATGGCATCAACGCCGCGCAACTGTCCGGCGATGTGCCACAGCACAAGCGCATCAAGACCCTGGAAGGTTTCCGCGAAGGCAAGATTCGCGTGCTGGTCGCCACCGATGTGGCCGGTCGCGGCATCCACATCGACGGCATCAGCCACGTGATCAACTTCACCCTGCCGGAAGTCCCGGACGACTACGTGCACCGCATCGGCCGGACCGGTCGTGCTGGCGCCGACGGTGTGTCGATCAGCTTCGCCGGTGAGGACGACTCCTACCAGTTGCCGTCCATCGAAGAGAAGCTCGGTCGCAAGATCAGCTGTGAAACGCCGCCGACGCATCTGTTGCGCGCGGTTGAGCGCAAGCGTCCGCAGTAAACGACGTTTAAAGGAAAAGCGCAGCCGGCAACGGACTGCGCTTTTTTTTCGCCCGGTGTTTCATCAGGTGCTTGCGAGAGAAAACTAAAAGTCCATAATGGACTAATAAGTTTATCTTTCATCCTCGGAGCCTGATATGTCCAATACGCCCTACGTGATCGACCAGCATCAGGCCCGTGAGCTGCTGGCGCGCATTGATGTGCCGCAAATCCTGCGCAAGCTGTTCCGTGATCTTGCGGCGGGTAACGCCGTGCAACCGGCGCAGCAACTGGTGGAATTTCCGCAAGGTGCCGGCGACTTCATCAATTATCTGGGCGTGCTGGCCGAAGACGGCGTGTACGGCGTGAAGACCTCGCCGTATATCGTTCGCGAGCAAGGTGCGCTGGTGACGGCATGGACCTTGTTGATGTCGATGAAAACCGGTCAACCGCTGCTGCTCTGCGATGCCGCTGAACTGACCACCGCGCGCACCGCCGCGACCACGGCTGTGGCGGTCGACACCCTCGCTCCGACAAACGCCACGCGACTGGCAATCATCGGGAGCGGCAAGGTTGCGCAGGCGCATCTGCACTATGTGAAAGGTCTGCGCGACTGGCAGAGCATCAGCCTGTATTCGCCAAGCCTGTCCGCCGACGCTCAAACCAAGGCACTGTTGAAAGCCATCACTCCCAACCTGAGGATCGTTGACAGCCGTGAAGCCGCCCTCGTCGAGGCCGACGTGATCATGCTGTGCACCTCGTCCGCCGGCCCGGTGATCGATCCGGCCGCGCTGAGCAAACCAGCCCTGATCACCTCGATCAGCACCAACGCCCAGCGTGCCCATGAAGTGCCGCCGCAGAGCCTCAACGACATGCAGGTGTTCTGCGACTATCGTCTGACCACGCCGGGTTCGGCAGGTGAGATGCTGATTGCCAGTGAACAGCATGGCTGGAGCAAGGATTCGATTGTCGGCGACCTCGCCGACTTGCTCAGCGAGAAAGTGCAGCGCCCCGATTACGATCGTCACGTGTTCTTCCGTTCAATCGGCCTGGGACTGGAAGACATCGCCCTCGCCAATGCGATTTATCACTTGACTCACTAACACCACAAATCCCCTGTAGGAGTGAGCCTGCTCGCGATAGCGGTCTGACATTCACCGAAGATGTCGACTGATATACCGCTTTCGCGAGCAGGCTCGCTCCCACAAGGGACTAGCGAACGCCTCGATATTGCGTATCCACTGGAGACCTACATGAGCCAGGCAGATTTCATCATCATCGGCGGCGGGATTGCCGGCGCATCCACCGGTTTCTGGCTGTCGCCGCACGGCAAAGTGATCGTGCTCGAACGTGAATCCCACCCGGCCTATCACTCCACCGGGCGCTCCGCCGCGCTGTTTACCGCCGCGTACGGCACGCCACAAGTTCGCGCGCTGACCCAGGCCAGCCGGGCGTTTTTTGACCACCCGCCAGCCGGTTTCTGCGAACACCCACTGCTCACCCCACGCGGTGAAATGACCGTGGATTTCACCGGTGATGCCGCCGAACTTAACAACCAATATCTCAGCGCCAAAGCCACCGTGCCGGAGATGCAACTGCTCAGCGCCGACGAAGCCTGCGCGCGACTGCCGATCCTGCGTCGGGAAAAAGTCCACGGCGCGATCTATGACCCGAGCGCCAGCGACATCGACACTGACGCCTTGCATCAGGGCTACCTGCGCGGGATCCGCCGCAACAACGGCGAAGTGCACACCGATTGCGAAGTGCTAGGCCTCAGTCGCGATACCGAGGGCCTCTGGAGTGTTCAGACCAACGGCCAGACGTTCAGCGCGCCAGTGATCATCAACGCCGCCGGCGCCTGGGCCGACAAGATCGGCACACTGGCCGGCGCCCAACCGCTGGGCCTGCAACCGAAGCGCCGCGCCGCGTTCATTTTCGCCGGGCCGGAAGGCGTCGACATTCATCACTGGCCGATGCTGGTCAGCCTCGACGAATCCTTCTATATGAAGCCCGACGCCGGCATGTTTCTCGGCTCGCCCGCCAACGCCGACCCGGTCGAGCCTCACGATGTGCAGCCGGAAGAACTGGACATTGCCATGGGCATCTACCAGATCGAAGAAGCCACCACGCTGACCATCCGCCGTCCGACGCGTACGTGGGCCGGCCTGCGCAGCTTCGTCGCCGACGGTGATTTGCTCAGTGGCTTCGATCAGCAGGTGCCGGGGCTGTTCTGGGTGGCGGCGCAGGGTGGTTACGGCATTCAGACTTCCCCGGCGATGGGCCAAGCCAGCGCGGCGTTGGTACGCGGCGAGCCGTTGCCCGAGCACTTGCAGCAGTTCGGGCTGGACAGCGCCATGCTCGCCCCCGCTCGCCTCGCCTGATTGTCCACGGATGACGCGCCCAACGGATTGCGGCACACTCGCAACGCCTCCTGATCACGGGGGCGTTGACGCTGCCTGGAGCTCCACTGTCATGACTGCCCCTGAATTCGACCCGGCGCTGGATAACTTCCGCGCTGTTGCCGACGCCATCGCCACGCTGTTCTTTCCCCACGCCGAAGTGGTGCTGCACGACCTGCGCACGCAAAAGGTCGACTACATCGCCAACAACCTGTCCAAGCGCGAGATCGGCGACGACTCGTCACTGGAGGACATGCTCAGCGAGGATGTCAGCGACCGCAATATCGGCCCGTACGAAAAGCTCAATTGGGATGGCCAGAAGATTCGCAGCCTGAGCACCGTGCTGCGCGACAGCGAAGGCCGGCCACTGGCGGTGTTGTGCATCAACCTGAATATTTCGCTGTTCGAGAATGCCAAGGCCGCGCTGGACCTGTTCCTCTCGCCGAGCAAACTGATCCCGCAACCGGACTCACTGTTTCGCGATGACTGGCAGGAGCGCATCAACACTTTCCTCCACGCCTGGCTGCGCGAACGGCAGCTGAGCCTGAACCTGCTGACCCGCGATCACAAACGCGAACTGGTGCTGGCGCTGCACGCCGAGGGCGCGTTCAAGGGCAAGAGCGCCTCGAACTATGTGGCCAATGTGCTGAACATGGGGCGGGCGACGGTGTACAAGCATTTGAAGGAATTGAAGGGCTAGAGATTTGCGGTGATTGATCCGGCCCCATCGCTGGCAAGCCAGCTCCCACAAGGATTTACGGTGTACACAAAACCTGTGGGAGCTGGCTTGCAAGCGATGACGGACTATCAGTCGCCGTAGATGTCGGACTTGAAATACTTCTCGGAAATCTTCTGGTACTCGCCACTCGCGCGAATGCCATCAATGGCGCCATTCAACTGGCTGACCAATTCTGCATTACCCTTGCGCACTGCAATCCCTGCGCCCTCGCCCACGTACTTCGGATCCTTCAACTCAGGCCCGACAAACGCATAACCCTTGCCACGCGGCATCGACAAAAAGTCATTCAGCGGAATGGTGTCGGCAAAAATCGCATCAAGCCGCCCCGCTGCCAGGTCCATGTAGATTTCTTCGTTGTTGCTGTAGCGCTTGACGTTAATGCTCTTCGGCTCGAACACCTCGGTGGCATAACGATCGGTGGTGGTCGCGCGCTGCACGCCGACATTCTTGCCCTTGAGGCTCGCGTATTGATCGTCGACCGTGGCGCCTTCCTTCATCACCAGTCGTGACGAAGTGAAGTAGTACTTGTGGGTGAAATCCACCGACTTCTTGCGGTCTTCGTTGATGGTCATCGAGGACAGCGCCATGTCGATCTTTTTCACTTTCAGCGAAGGAATCAGACCGTCGAACTCACCTTCGACCCACACACACTTGACCTTCATCTGCGCACACAGTGCATTGCCGATGTCGTAGTCGAAACCGACGATTTCGCCTTTGTCGGTTTTCGACGCAAATGGCGGGTAAGCGGCTTCGATACCGATGCGCAGGGTTTGCTCGGCGGCGAACACGCTGGCGGAGGCCAACAGGCTGAGGGCCAGACCGGTGATGAGGGGGAGTTTCTTCATGTTCGTTCTCTCGCGGGTTGTTGTTGGTTTGGCAAGATGAAGAAGAGCAACTGGAAGCGGGGAGCTTCGAGCGGCAAGACTGAAGCTTTTTTGTACTTGTAAATCCATATTGGACTTATATGTACAATGCGTCAATCGGGCAAAGATGGAGGATTTGGTGATGCAGATGACGTCATCGCGAGCAGGCTCACTCCTACAGGGGAACGCATTCCAATTGTAGGAGTGAGCCTGCTCGCGATAGCTGATTTGAAGGCGCTACAGTAGTTATTTCTTCCAGCGATCCGCCGCTGCATGATCACTGTCCCGCCCCTCAACCCAACGCGGCCCGTCGCTGGTGTTTTCTTTCTTCCAGAACGGCGCGCGGGTTTTCAGGTAGTCCATGACAAAGGCGCAGGCATCGAAGGCGGCCTGGCGATGGGCGCTGGCGGCGCCGACAAACACGATGGGTTCGCCCGGCTCCAATGCGCCGATGCGGTGCAGCACTTCCAGTTTCAGCAACGGCCAGCGCTGTTCGGCTTCGATGGCGATTTTACCGAGGGCTTTTTCGGTCATGCCCGGATAGTGTTCGAGGAACATCCCCGCTACATCGAGGCCGTCGTTAAAGTCGCGCACGTAGCCGACAAAACTCACCACCGCGCCGACGCCGACATTGGCCGCATGCATCGCGTTGACTTCAGCGCCCGGATCGAACGGCATGGCCTGCACGCGAATTGCCATGGATCAGCCTCCGGTCACGGTGGGGAAAAACGCCACTTCGTCGCCATCGACCACCGGCTCATCGAGTTGGCAGAGGTCTTCGTTGCGTGCGCACATCAGGTTCTGCTCGCTCAGTACCTCGGCGCCATCCCGTTGCGTCTGCATTTGAAGAACATGTGCACGCACATCATCGACAGTGGCGAAATCACCTTCAATCTTTACCGAATCCACGCCCAGCGCTTCGCGGTAACGGGCAAAAAACTTCACGGTCAGGTTCATGGCTGCTCCGCCTGAAAGTGCCCGCTCTTGCCACCGACCTTCTCCAGCAGACGCACGCTTTCAATGGTCATGCCGCGATCGACGGCTTTACACATGTCGTAAATGGTCAGGGCGGCAACACTGGCAGCGGTCAACGCTTCCATCTCAACGCCGGTCTGCCCGGACAGCTTGCAGCGGGCAACGATGCGCACGGTGTCGTCGCCATCAGCACTGAGTTCGACTTTGACGCCGGTGAGCATCAGCGGATGGCACAGGGGAATCAGATCGCTGGTTTTCTTCGCCGCTTGAATGCCGGCAATGCGCGCCACGGCGAACACGTCGCCCTTGGGATGGCCACCGCTGACGATCATCTGCAGCGTTTCGGGGAGCATGCGCACCAGCGCTTGGGCCGTCGCTTCACGGAACGTCACGGCTTTTTCGGTGACGTCGACCATGTTGGCGCGACCTTGGGAATCGAGATGAGTCAGCACGGGATTACTCCTGATCAGGAGCGACGATTGTAAACCCGCGGGTCAAATTTCTGCGAGTCGGATTATCACGCAGCTCCTACATCTGGATTTGTGCAGGGCCATAAAAAACCAGGCGGCTTTTAGGCCGCCCGGTTTTGGTTGAAAGGTTACAGATGGGTTTCGGCGTATTCGGCCAGAATCGAGCGAGGCACCCCTTGCAGGGTGATGTGCACACCGTTGGGGAAATCCTTGAAGCGTTCGGTCAGGTACGTCAGCCCGGAGCTGGTCGCGGACAGGTAAGGGGTGTCGATTTGTGCGAGGTTGCCCAGGCACACCACTTTGGAACCCGCGCCGGCCCGGGTGATGATGGTTTTCATCTGGTGCGGCGTGAGGTTCTGGCATTCGTCGATCAGGATCAGGCTCTGCTGGAAGCTGCGCCCGCGAATGTAGTTGAGCGATTTGAACTGCAACGGCACTTTGCTGAGGATGTAATCGACGCTGCCATGGGTGTTTTCGTCATCCATGTGCAAGGCTTCGAGGTTGTCGGTGATGGCGCCCAGCCACGGCTCCATTTTTTCCGCTTCGGTGCCGGGCAGGAAGCCGATTTCCTGGTCCAGGCCCTGCACACTGCGGGTCGCAATGATGCGGCGATAACGCTTGCTGACCATGGTCTGCTCGATCGCCGCGGCCAGCGCCAGAATGGTTTTACCGGAGCCTGCCGCACCCGACAGGTTGACCAGATGAATGTCCGGATCCAGCAACGCGTACAGCGCCAGACTCTGATAGATGTCGCGTGGCTTCAGCCCCCAGGCCTCTTGATGCAGCAGCGGTTCCTGATGCAGGTCGAGGATCAGCAGCTTGGCCTCGTCGATCTCCTTGATCCAGCCGACAAAGCCCTGTTCGTCGATGATGAACTCGTTGATGTGCACCGCCGGCAGGTTGTCGATCAGTTGCACTTGGTGCCAGGTGCGGCCGTGATCCTGGCGGGTGTCGACCTTGCTCACGCGGTCCCAGAAAGAGCCGGTCATGTTGTGATAGCCGTTGGGCAGCAGAGACACGTCATCGACCAGTTGGTCGGTGCTGTAATCCTCGGCATCGATGCCACAGGCGCGCGCCTTGAGGCGCATGTTGATGTCTTTGGTGACCAGCACCACAGGCTTTTTCGGATCGCGGGTGTGCAAATCGATCAGTTGGTTGATGATTTTATTGTCGTTCAGATGCTCGGGCAGAATCAGATTCGATTCGGCCTGTTTGCTCATCAGAATTGACAGCAAGCCCTTTGGCCCGCCCTTGCCGCGCTGGATCGGCACACCCAGTTCAACGTCTTCCGGGGAAGCGTCGCCCAAGGTCTTGTCGATCAGCCGGATGGCCTGACGGCATTCGGCGGCAACGCTGTGATGCCCGCTCTTGAGCTTGTCCAGCTCTTCAAGCACGGTCATCGGGATCGCGACGTGGTGTTCTTCGAAATTCAGCAGGGCATTTGGATCGTGAATCAATACGTTGGTATCGAGTACATAAAGGATTGGCTGGTTGGAGGAAGGGCTACGTCCGTGATCATCCATACTCGGTCACCTTTGTCAGAGCCATTGGACGCAATACCTGAGCGGTGCTGCGCCTCGAAGTGACTGCCGAAATCTCACCTGCGGAGATTCAAGTGACTGCAAACAAACGGGTCTTGGAAGACGCCACCTGTGTTGCAGGTTTCGGCGGTCTGTCTTCGTAATACTCCAAAACCGATGACATAAAAAAGTACTTTGACGGTTTTTTTAAGTTTATTTTGCAGAGTGACGAAAAGCCCTTGGCGGACTGCCCAGACCCCGCTAAAGTCGGAAGTCCGCCTGCATCGATTTCTTCAAAAAAATCGCCCAAAGCCCAATGTTTCCGGGCTTTTTTCGTTTCTCAGCGAAAAGCGTCCTGACAGTCTTCCCAACCGATACCGCTCTGCGCGGTTTGCGTGATCAGCCACGGTAACGAGGTCTTCACCGCGTCCTGTTTCATGTTGAAATTGATCACCCCGTGTCGCCACAGCAGCATCAGAGTCAGCACCCTCTGCGCGCTCGCTGTGCCCTTGAGTTTGCCGGCGCCGTCCTGGGCATCGATGTCCCACAGCGCCACTTGCAGGCCTTGTGTGTTGAAGAAACCTTGCGCATCGCTGCGGCGCTGCCCTTCCGGCGGACGAAACAGCGGCACGTAGTTTTCCGGCAACTTGTTCTTCACCAGGTCAGCGCTACGCCGCACCGAATCCTGCCAGTCCTGCCAGTGGCTGTGGGAGCGGAACTCCCAACCTTGAACGCCAACGCACTGTTTCGAGAACCCCGCTTGCAGGCTGCTCACCGAACGATCGGCCAGCCGCGCCTGAATATCCTTGCCCAGCACGAAGAACGTGCCGCTCAGGTTCGATTTGCGCAGGTATTCGGTGAGCCAGCCGGAGTTGTCCGGTTGCAGATTGGCGGCGCTGTCGAAGGTCAGCAGGAACAGCCGGTCGTGCATCGCGTCGCCGTTGCGCTCGTAGTCACCGAAACGATCGAATTCGTTGCTGCTCTGCGGCGACAAAGCGGCCTTGCGCAACAACTCGTCGAGGTACTGCACATGGAAGATCCGGCTCGGCTCGGCCCACTTGGTGTAATAACTGTCGTCACTGACGACGAACTTGGCGGCTTGCTCGCGCAGCGTTGGCAAGTCTTCTACAAGGAAGCAGAACGAGGCGTCCTGATCGCAGCTTTGCTGGGCGAAGTTGTAGTTGGCCAGCAGGCGCTGCCAGAGGCGTTGGCGCAGAATGTTGACCGCATCGATATTGACCGTGCGCAAGCCTAGACGCTGCGCCAGAGCGGCCTCGTCCATCGACTCGGTGCCCAGCAGGACACGGGCGAACATCAGGATTTCCGCCCGTGACGCCACGTCAAACAGGGTCGGGTTGCTAAGCTGCTCCGGCCAGGTGCTGCGATCCATCGTCGCCACATCGCCCGGCGCCGCGACGGCACCGAAGCTCAACAGCCACGCGGTGAATAAAAGAACAATGCGCAAAAGGGATGTCTCCATAACAAAACCCGCGCGGCACTATAGCTGATGTGCAAGGCTGAAGGACGCCGCCCTCACCCCAGCCCTCTCCCGGGGGGAGAGGGAGCTGACCGAGTATCGCTTTCGATATCCGCCAATCTGAACTATCGAGTCGCACTCAAATTTTGAAATCAATGAGATCGGCTCCCTCTCCCTCTGGGAGAGGGCTGGGGTGAGGGAAAAATCCACCAGCCGTCGCAAATGCCCGAGCTTACCCATACCTATAACCCCCATAGCTGGAGTCAACACCGACAACCCCCTAGAATCGCCCCCACGATTAAAGGAGACGACTTCATGCTGATGGTGATTTCCCCCGCCAAGACCCTCGATTACGAAACACCGCCGGCGACCCAGCGCTTCACTCAGCCGCAATACCTCGACCATTCCCAGGAACTGATCCAGCAACTGCGCGACCTGACCCCGGCGCAGATCAGCGAACTGATGCACGTGTCCGACAAAATCGGTGGGCTCAACGCCGCGCGCTTCGGCAGCTGGACGCCCGCGTTCACGCCAGACAACGCCAAACAGGCACTGCTCGCGTTCAAGGGCGACGTCTACACCGGTCTCGACGCACAGTCCTTCAGCGAAACCGATTTCGATTACGCGCAAAAACACCTGCGCATGCTCTCCGGTCTCTACGGGCTGCTGCGCCCGCTCGACCTGATGCAACCCTATCGTCTGGAAATGGGCACCAAACTGGCCAACGCCCGTGGCAAAGACCTGTACGCCTTCTGGGGTACGCGCATCAGCGAATGGCTCAATGAAGCGCTGGCCGATCAAGGCGACGACGTGCTGCTCAACCTCGCCTCCAATGAGTACTTTTCGGCGGTGAAACGCACAGCCCTGAACGCGCGGATCATCAACACCGAGTTCAAGGACCAAAAGAACGGCCAGTACAAGATCATCAGCTTCTACGCGAAAAAAGCCCGGGGCCTGATGAGCCGTTTCGTGATCCAGGAAAAGATCAACGATCCGGCCCAGCTCAAACAGTTCGATGTGCAGGGTTATCGCTACAGCGTCGAACAGTCGAAACCCGACAATCTGGTGTTTTTGCGCGACCACGCCCCGGAATAATGCATGCCCAATGCACGACTCTTTCTATAAAGAGTCGTGCAGCTCGCACGATGTCAAAAAACCCTCGCACCTTTTCGCCATTTTAATGGCGCCAGAAAATCCTCCCTGTCTTTTCTAAGATTAGTTTCACTCGACACTGATCATTTTTTTCAGTAGTGGCACCTAACTTTTTTCAGCGTAGTGGCACAAAACTATCTAACGTGATTTTTCGCCTGTTATTAAAGGTCGAAAACGAAAGTGCTATCAAATTGAGACTAGTGCCATCTCTGACAATATTTCAAGAAATTTCAGATTTCGCGATGAGCGGACAGGAACTTCGTCCAAATGCATAGCTCATACCACCGGTAACGATTCTCGCCGAGTTTGTACGAGATAACTTACGCAGAGCAGATAGCCATGTAACCAAGTTGTCACAGCAACTTGCCTAGATGACTAACTAGTCTCAAAACAGACGATGGACAGGAGATACGCACCATCTATATCCCCTACAAAGGCCATGGCCGCGCCCTAATAAACGTGCTCGCCTGAGCACCCAACCGCTTGATTTACAGGACTTTCCTCCTGACATCAAGCGCGCAAGACGATTGCACAAGAGTCTTCTCCAAAGAGGATCGGCTGCATAACAGGGCAAGTCATAACAACAAGGCCTGGTTGCGCAAATCTTGAGTGCACTTATTTAGACACTCGAAACTTAGTATGCCTGCACACGGCACTGTGGCGCCTGTGTGCCGCACTTTCGAGTGCACTAATAAACGCTGAACACCATTAACTCCGGCCTCTAAGGCCTGATATATACAGAGGTAATTGCGATGCGCATCAGCATATTTGGTTTGGGTTACGTTGGCGCAGTATGTGCCGGTTGCCTGTCTGCACGGGGCCATGACGTAGTTGGCGTCGATGTTGCCAAAGACAAGATCGACATGATCAACGCCGGCAAGTCGCCGATTGTTGAACCCGGCCTGGGCGAACTTCTGCAACAGGGTATCCAGACCGGTCGTCTGCGTGGCACGACCAACTTCGCCGAGGCGATTCGCGACACCGACCTGTCGATGATCTGCGTGGGTACGCCGAGCAAAAAGAACGGCGACCTCGAACTGAACTACATCGAAGCGGTATGCCGCGAGATCGGTTTTGTCCTGCGTGAAAAAACCACCCGCCACACCATCGTCGTGCGCAGCACCGTGCTGCCGGGCACCGTGGCCAACGTGGTGATCCCGATTCTCGAAGACTGCTCGGGCAAGAAGGCTGGCGTCGACTTCGGCGTTGCGGTCAACCCGGAATTCCTGCGTGAATCCACCGCCATTGCCGACTACGACCTGCCACCGATGACCGTCATCGGCGAGTTCGACAAGGCTTCGGGCGACGTTCTGCAATCGCTGTACGAAGAACTCGACGCACCGATCATCCGCAAGGACATCGCCGTTGCCGAGATGATCAAGTACACCTGCAACGTCTGGCACGCGACCAAAGTGACCTTCGCCAACGAGATCGGCAACATCGCCAAAGCGGTCGGCGTCGATGGCCGGGAGGTGATGGAAGTGGTCTGCCAGGACAAGACCCTCAACCTGTCCCAGTACTACATGCGCCCTGGCTTCGCCTTCGGCGGTTCGTGCCTGCCGAAAGACGTGCGTGCGCTGACCTACCGCGCCGGTTCGCTGGACGTCGAAGCGCCGCTGCTCAACTCGCTGATGCGCAGCAACGAATCGCAAGTACAGAACGCCTTCGACATCGTTGAAAGCCACGACAAACGTAAAGTCGCCCTGCTCGGCCTGAGCTTCAAGGCCGGCACCGATGACCTGCGCGAAAGCCCACTGGTAGAACTGGCCGAGATGCTGATCGGCAAGGGTTACGACCTGAGCATCTACGACAGCAACGTCGAGTACGCCCGTGTTCACGGCGCGAACAAAGACTACATCGAGTCGAAAATCCCGCACGTGTCGTCCCTGCTCAACTCGGACTTCGATTCGGTGATCGACAACTCCGACGTGATCATCCTCGGCAACCGCGACGAGAAATTCCGCTCGCTGGCTCAGGAAGCACCGCACGGCAAACAGGTCATCGACCTGGTGGGCTTCATGGCCAAAGCCACCGACGCTGGTAAGCGCACCGAGGGTATCTGCTGGTAAAGCAGACGTTGCGCGGCGCCGCACACCGCGACGCCACGCAACCACTGTGTGAACCCGTAGTAGGAGCTGTCGAGTGAAACGAGGCTGCGATCTTTCCGGGAACACTTGAGATCCGAGTGAACCCAGGAAAATCAAAAGATCGCAGCCTTCGGCAGCTCCTACAGGGGGCATCGATAAGCCTGCCTTAACCCCATCGGGCCCGGCCCGAGATAGAGACGGATGCAGATTATGCACAGGCTAAAGCACGGCCTACTTCAGGCCGCCGGTTGGCTGTTTTACCTAAGTTTGTTGATGGGCCTGGCCTTGATGCTGCCCACGTCCACATTCGACTCCGAGTCGAAGGACTTCATTTTCCTGATTGGCGCCGTGGGTATCTGGCGCTACTCGATGGGTGCAACGCACTTTGTGCGCGGCATGATTTTTCTCTACATCGTTTACCCGCACCTGCGCCGCAAAGTGCGCAAGCTGGGTAAGGCGGCAGACCCGTCGCATGTGTTCCTGATGGTCACCAGTTTCCGTATCGACGCGCTCACCACGGCGCAGGTCTACAGCTCGGTGATCCGTGAAGCCATCGACTGCGAACTGCCGACCACCGTGGTCTGCTCGATCGTCGAAATGTCCGATGAACTGCTGGTCAAGGCATTGTGGGCACGGATGAATCCGCCAGACCGTGTGAAGCTCGACTTCGTGCGCATTCCCGGCACCGGCAAACGTGATGGCCTGGCCTATGGTTTCCGCGCGATTTCCCGCCACCTGCCGGACGACCGCGCCGTGGTCGCCGTGATCGATGGCGACACCGTGCTCGGCGAAGGCACCGTGCGCAAGACCGTGCCGTGGTTCCAGCTGTTCGGCAACGTCGGCGGCCTGACCACCAACGAGTTCTGCGAAGTGCGCGGCGGCTACATCATGAGCGAATGGCACAAGCTGCGTTTCGCCCAGCGCCACATCAACATGTGCTCGATGGCCCTGTCCAAACGCGTGCTGACCATGACCGGTCGTATGTCGGTGTTTCGCGCCACCGTGGTGACCAACCCGGAATTCATCGCCGACGTGGAAAGCGACTCGCTACAACACTGGCGTCTAGGCCGCTTCAAGTTTTTGACCGGCGACGACAAGTCGAGCTGGTTCAGCTTGATGCGCCTCGGTTACGACACCTTCTACGTGCCTGACGCGGCGATCAACACCGTTGAACACCCACCGGAAAAAAGCTTCATAAAGGCCAGCCGCAAACTGATGTTCCGCTGGTACGGCAACAACCTGCGCCAGAACTCGCGAGCACTGGGCCTGGGTGTGAAACGCCTCGGCGCCTTCACCTCGGTGGTGCTGTTCGATCAGCGCGTATCGATGTGGACCTCCTTGCTTGGCCTGACCGTGGCGATGATCGCCAGCTTCAAGTACGGCACCGCGTTCATCCTGGTTTACCTGCTGTGGATCGGCATCACCCGCCTGATCCTGACGTTGCTGTTGTCGTGTTCCGGTCACCGGATCGGCCCGGCTTACCCAGCGATTTTGTATTACAACCAGATCGTCGGTGCGCTGGTGAAGATTTACGTGTTCTTCCGCCTCGACCAACAATCCTGGACTCGCCAACCCACATCCCTGACCCGTGATCTCGCCAGCTTTCAACGTTGGTTCAACACCTGGTCGTCTCGGACCATGACCTTCTCCGCCGGCAGCATTTTTGTCGCCGTGCTGCTGATGATGGTCTGACCCGCCCCTATTGAATTAACAAGGAAATCGCCCCTATGAATACCGCCGTCAACGCCAACGTAGTGCATGAATCCGAAGCCCAGCGCCAACACGCCCGCGTGAAAATCCCGGCCAAACTGCGCTTCTTCGGTCCTGACCGGACGCCGGTCGAAGCGCGGGTCATCGACCTGTCTGCCGGTGGTCTGGCGTTCAACGCCGGGCAACTGCCGCTGACCATTGGCCAGGTGTACAAGGCGCGTTTGCAATTCGTCATCGACAACCTCGGCATCGCCATGGACGTTGAATTGCAGGTGCGTTCCTTCGACCGCCAGACCGGCCGCGCCGGCTGCCAGTTCCAGAATCTGGAACCGCAGGATATTTCCACCCTGCGCCACTTGATCACCTCGCACCTGGCCGGCGACATCGTCAGCATCGGTGAAGTGCTGGCGACCCTGCAGCGCGACAACTTCACCAAAGCGCGCAAGGTCAAGGACGGCGGCTCCGGCATGACTCCGTTCGGGCGCCTGAAAGCGGTGACGTTCAGCGCCGGTATCTTCGCGGTCGGTCTGGTCGCGGCGGGTTTCATTTTCAAATCGGTGTACGGCATGTACTTCGTCAGCCACGCACAGGCCGGTCTGGTCAGTGTGCCGGGGATGAACATCACCATGCCGCGTGACGGCACCGTGCAGAGCCTGGTCAAGTCCGACGGCGTTGCAGCCAAAGGCGCGCCACTGGCGACCTTCAGCACCAGCATGCTCGACGTGCTCAAGGGTCATCTGGAAGAAGATCAACTGTCCCCGGCCAAGGTTGAAGAACTGTTCGGCAAGCAAATGACCGGCACCTTGACCTCGCCATGCGATTGCACCGTGGCCCAGCAACTGGTGGCTGACGGTCAGTACGCGAGCAAAGGCGACGTGATCTTCCAACTGGTGCCGCGCAACACCCAGGCCACCGTCGATGCGCGCTTCTCCTATCGCCAGTTCGGCGACGTGCGTCCGGGCACCCCGGTGAGCTTCCAGATCGCCGGCGAAGACAAGACCCGCACCGGCAAGATCGTCAGCAGCACCAGCCTGAAAAGCGCCGACCTGTCCTCCGACATCCGCGTACAGATCCAGCCTGACGAGCCGCTCGACAGCAGCTTGGCCGGCCGCCCGGTGGAAGTGAACAGCGACCGTGGGCCGAACCTGAACTGGCTGATCGACAAAGCCATGGCTGCCGGTCTTTAAGTCGAGGACATGCCTGTGACTACTCCACCCATCCTGAAAACACCGCGATCCCTGTGGGAGCTGGCTTGCCAGCGATTGGATCAGCGCGGTATGTCTGATGTACCGAGTCGCCTGAATCGCTGGCAAGCCAGCTCCCACAGAGTTCATGTGGTGTGCTCGCTGGCGCTGGCGGTGAGTCTGGCCGGTTGTGCCGGCCTGCCCGATCAGCGTCTGGCCAACGAAGCGCTCAAACGTGGCGACACCGCCACCGCTGCGCAGAATTATCAGCAACTGGCCGATCTCGGTTACAGCGAAGCGCAAGTCGGCCTCGCCGATATCCAGGTCGACAGCCGCGACCCTGTGCAAATGAAACAGGCCGAAGCGACTTACCGCGCCGCCGCCAGTGTTTCGCCGCGTGCTCAGGCGCGTCTCGGCCGCTTGCTGGTGGCCAAGCCGGGTTCCACCGAAGCCGAGCATCACGAAGCCGAAAGCCTGCTGAAAAAAGCCGCCGCCAATGGCGAAGGCAACACGTTGATCCCGCTGGCGATGCTGTACCTGCAATACCCGCACAGCTTCCCCAACATCAACGCCCAGCAGCAGATCGATCAGTGGCGCAAATCCGGTTACCCGGAAGCGGGTCTGGCGCAGGTGCTGCTGTATCGCACTCAGGGCACTTACGACCAGCACTTGGATGACGTGGAAAAGATCTGCAAAGCCGCGCTCAACACCACCGACATCTGCTACCTCGAACTGGCCACGGTCTATCAGAAACGTGCCCAGCCAGAGCAGCAGGCCGAGCTGATCAAGCAGATGCAGGCCGGTTACAGCCGTGGCACGGTCACCGCGCAGCGTGTCGATTCCGTGGCCCGTGTATTGGCCGATTCGACCCTCGGCAAGACTGACGAGAAAACCGCGCAGTCGTTGCTCGAGCCGATAGCTCCGGGTTACCCGGCGTCGTGGGTGACCCTCGCACAACTGCTCTACGACTACCCGGAACTGGGCGACGTCGACCAGATGATGAAGTACCTCGACAACGGCCGCGCCGCCGACCAGCCACGCGCCGAGCTGTTGCTGGGCAAGCTCTACTACGAAGGCAAACTGGTCCCGGCCGACGCGAAAGTCGCCGAAGAACACTTCCAGAAAGCCGTCGGC
Source organism: Pseudomonas sp. Irchel s3a12 (assembly GCF_900187485.1). Lineage (NCBI taxonomy): Bacteria > Pseudomonadati > Pseudomonadota > Gammaproteobacteria > Pseudomonadales > Pseudomonadaceae > Pseudomonas > Pseudomonas sp. Irchel s3a12. The sequence continues at coordinate 282,633 of NZ_FYDN01000006.1, read as the reverse complement.
CGCGAAGTCGCCGCCGACTACTACCTCGGCCAGATCTATCGTCGTGGTTACCTCGGCAAGGTCTACCCGCAGAAGGCGCTCGATCACTTGCTGACCGCTGCGCGCAACGGCCAGAACAGCGCCGACTTCGCCATCGCCCAGCTGTTTTCCCAAGGTAAGGGCACCAAGCCCGACCCGCTCAACGCCTACGTGTTCAGCCAATTGGCCAAAGCACAAAACACCCCGCAAGCCGATGAGCTGGCGACCACCCTCGCCGCGCAACTGCCGCCCGAGCGTCTGGCCGAAGCCCAACGTCTGCTGCAACAAGAGCAAGCCAGCCGTGGCGCTCTGAACCCGAACACGCTGCAACTGCACGCCCTGCAAGAAGAAGACGGCGAGGAAAAATTATGAAGTTGAATCCATTCGTGAAGGCCGGCATTGGCCTTTCGTTCGCGCTGATCTGGTCTTGCCCGACACTGGCCGCGATGACTGAAACCAAGAACTTCGGCCTGGAAGTGAAAGTCACCGGCCAGTCCGAAGACGACCGTGACCTCGGCACCGCCAAGGGCGGCGACGTCAACGGCGTCGGCCTCGACCTGCGTCCGTGGATCTACGGCGAAAGCGGCGCGTGGAGCGCCTACGCCATGGGCCAGGCCGTGACCTCGACCGACATCATCGAAACCGACACCCTGCAACAATCCGACGGTGAACAAGCCACCGACAACAGTGATCGCAAAACCAAGAAAAACTACCTGGCGATGCGCGAGTTCTGGGTCGGCTACAGCGGCCTCACCCCGTACCCGGGCGAGATGCTCAAGTTCGGTCGCCAGCGTCTGCGCAATGACGACGGCCAATGGCGCGACACCAACATCGAAGCGCTGAACTGGACCTTCGACACCACCCTGTTGCGCGCCAACGCCGGTGTCGCCGAACGCTTCAGCGAATACCGCACCGACTTGAAAGAGCTGGCGCCGAAAGACAAGGATCGCCTGCACGCCTACGCCGATGCCGCCTATCAGTGGACGCCGGGCAACTGGGTCGGCATTCGCGGTCACCACACCCATGATGACGGCAAACTCGATTACGCCGAGCCGGGCGTAGCGCGCGATTCGTTGGATAAAACCGAGAACGGCGACGTCAGCTGGCTCGGCCTGACCGCTGACAGCGACGCCTACAACTGGCGCAACACCAACACCGTCAACTACTGGGGCAGCATCACCGGCATGAGCGGCGACCGCGATACGGTCAACGCCTTGAACGCCGATGGCTCGCGTCCGGCGCAAGCCAAGCGTAGTGATGACGTCAACGGTTGGGCCACCGACATCGGTGTGCGCCTGCGCCTCGATCCGCAATGGCAAGTCGGCGGTGCGTATGCCCGCGCCAGCGCCGATTACGAACAGAACGGTCTGGAGAGCAACCGCTCCAACTACACCGGTACGCGCTCGCGTGTGCACCGTTTCGGCGAAGCCTTCCGCGGCGAAATGAACAACATGCAGACCGCAACCCTGTTCGGTTCGTGGATGGTCAACGACGAGTACGACGCCAGCCTGATCTACCACAAGTTCTGGCGTGTCGACGGCAACAAGCCGGTGGGCAGCAACGGCATCAACGCCGTGGAAAACAACACCGACGACGCCACCGGCGCGATCCTCTCCAGCACCTCGCTGCCGCTTGAAGACGGCAACAAGGATCTGGGTCAGGAGATGGACCTGGTCGTCACCAAGTACTTCAAGCAAGGCCTGTTGCCGGCGGCGTTGAGCCAGTCGATCGACGAGCCATCGGCCCTGGTGCGTTTCCGTGGCGGTGTGTTCAAACCGGGCGATGCCTACGGCAAGCAGGTTGATTCGTACATGCACCGCGCGTTCATCGACGTGATCTGGCGCTTCTGATGCAAACCGCCAAGGGAGTGCCCGACATGATCAGCACCAGGACAGGCTCACTCAGCCTGCTGGCCGGCGCGATGCTGCTGGCCAGCGCCAGCACCTTCGCGACTGTGGAGCCGGTTAAACCGGTGACCACCGCGAAAGAGCTGCAACAAGCCAAGACCTACACGGTCAGCAGCGCGCCGACCGAAGCGCTGAACCTGGCCGCGCCGAAACTGCCGGACATTTCCGGCTACACCGCCGAAGCCGCTGCGGCGAAAATCGTCCGCAGCAAAGCAGGCAAAGTCAGCGTGCGCCGGATGATGCAGGAAGACGCGCTGAAGGACTTTATCGGCGGCGACAACAAGATGGCCGAATGGGTGGTGCGTCAGCACGGCATCCCCCAGGCGATCTTCGTCGATGACGGCTACATGAACCTCAAGGACCTGGCGCAGAAACTGCCCAAGCAGTACTTCAGCGAGACCTCGCCGGGCGTGTACCTGTCGAAGCTGCCGATCGTCGTCGGCCGTAAAGGCATCCTCGAAATCGACGGTCAGACCCAGGAACTGCGCCTGTCGCAAGAGGCCGGTGCATTCATGGTCAACGACGGCCAACTGTTTGTGCGTGACACCAAAGTCACAGGCTGGCGCGAAAAGGACAACGGCCCGGCGACCTTCCGTTCGCCGAAGGAATTCCGTCCGTTCCTGCTCGCCTGGGGTGGCACCGAGACCTACATCGTCAACAGCAAGATGGCCAGTTTCGGTTACGCCAACAGTAAGTCGTACGGGGTGAGTATTTCCCAGTACACGCCGAACATGGCCAAGGTGCTCAAGCGTCCTGAACCGACCGGCTGGATCGTCGGCTCCGAGTTCTCCGACATGTGGTACGGCTTCTACTGCTACGAGACCCGCGACTTTGTGGTCAAGGGCAACACCTACAAAGACAACATCGTCTACGGCATCGATCCACACGACCGTTCCCACGGCCTGATCATTGCCGAGAACACCGTGTACGGTACGAAGAAGAAGCACGGGATCATTATTTCCCGTGAGGTCAACGACAGCTTCATCTTCAACAACAAAAGCTACGACAACAAACTCTCGGGCCTGGTGATCGACCGTAACAGCGTCAACAACATCATTGCCTACAACGAGATCTACAAGAACCACACCGACGGCATCACCCTCTACGAGTCTGCCGACAACCTGCTGTGGGGCAACAAGGTCATCAGCAACAAGCGTCACGGCATCCGTATTCGTAACAGCGTGAACATCCGCCTCTACGAAAACGTCGCCATGGCCAACGGTTTGACCGGTGTTTACGGCCACATCAAAGACCTCACCGACACCGACCGTGACATCAAGCTCGACCCGTTCGATGCGCAGGTGTCGCTGATCGTCGTCGGCGGTGAACTGGCGGCCAATGGCAGCGGCCCGCTGTCGATCGATTCGCCTTTGAGTGTCGAGCTGTATCGCGTGTCGATGCTGGCGCCGACCAAATCCAGCGGCATCAGCTTCAACGGCATCCTCGGCGAGCGCCAGGATGAAATTCTCGACCTGCTGGTGCGCCAGCAGAAAGCCGTGCTGATCGACCCTGTCGAACGCCAGACCGAAATGCAGGACTGAGGATAATTTTATGCACCCACACTTGATCAGATTACTCAGCCTGTCGGCCCTGACCGTGGGCATTCTCGCGGCCAGCAACGGTGCGCGCGCCGATGAAGGCGCCGCCGCCACGCCACCGAAGTTCAGCGCCGAACCGTGCTGCAACCTGTGCCCGGCCGCCCATGACGCGAAGAACTACACCACGCGTTATCAGCAGAACTTCACCACCCTGGTGCAGGCGCAAGGTGACTGGCTGTTCCGGACGCAGGAAGACCTGCGTACCGAGTTCAACACCACCCCGGCCGGCTACAAACGCCTGCAACAACTGCACGATGCGTTCAAAGCCAAAGGCGTCGAGCTGGTGATCGTTTACCAGCCGACCCGTGGCCTGGTGAACCGCAACAAGCTCAACCCGCAGGAAAAAGCCGCGTTCGATTACGAGAAAGCGCTGGGCAACTACAAGACCATGCTCGGCCGTTTCGCCAAGATGGGTTACGTGGTGCCAGACCTGTCGCCGCTGACCAACGAATCGCTGCCGGACACCCTGCCCGCCCACGATTTCTACTTCCGCGGCGACCAGCACTGGACCCCTTACGGCGCACAGCGCACGGCGAAAATCGTTGCCGAGAAGGTCAAGCAGATTCCGGCCTTCGCCGACATTCCCAAGCGTGAATTCGAAACCAAGCGCTCCGGGCGCATGGGCAAGACCGGTACCCTGCACAACATGGCCGGGCAACTGTGCGGCACCAGTTACGCGATCCAGTACATGGATCAATTCACCACCGAGCCTAAGGGCGAAGCAGGCGACGGCGATCTGTTCGGCGATTCCGGCAACCCGCAAATCACCCTCGTCGGTACTTCGCACAGCGGCAAGAACTACAACTTCGCCGGTTTCCTCGAAGAAGCCATCGGCGCCGACATTCTCAACGTCGCCTTCCCCGGCGGTGGTCTGGAAGGTTCGATGTTGCAGTACCTCGGCAGCGACGAATTCCAGAAGACCCCGCCGAAAATTCTCATCTGGGAATTCTCGCCGCTGTATCGCCTCGACCAGGAAACCATCTATCGCCAGATGATGTCTCTTCTCGACAACGGCTGCGAAGGCAAAGACGCGCAAATGTCCGCGAGCACCACGCTCAAGCCGGGCAGCAAACAAGAACTGCTGGTCAACAGCAAGAACCTGAACCTGCAGAACAGCAGCCATCAGGTCGACATCCGCTTCGCCGACCCTTCGGTGAAAACCCTGCAAGCCACCCTCTGGTACATGAACGGTCGCCACGAGGACATCAAGATCGAGAAACCGGAAACCTCCGACACCGACGGTCGTTTCGCCTTTGAGCTGCGCACGGACGAAGACTGGGCCTCGCAAAACCTGCTGGCGGTCGAAGTCCAGGGCCCGGAAGCGGGCACCGCGCCACAGAAAGTCGAAGCGAAAATCTGCAAACGCAACGTATTCCCGGGCGCTGGGCAACAAACCGCTCAGGTCGGGCAATGAGGTCTGCTATGCGAAACTCGAAACTGAAAACTCTTTTAGCGCCGACGCTGCTCGGGCTGGCGATCTTCGCCGGCACCGCGCAGGCCGCCGCGCCACTGCGTCCACCCCAGGGCTATTTCGCGCCTGTGGATAAATTCAAGACCGGTGACAAAAGCGAAGGCTGCGATGCGATGCCGACGCCGTACACCGGGCCGCTGCAATTTCGCAGCAAATACGAAGGTTCGGACAAGGCCCGCGCGACGCTGAACGTGCAGTCGGAAAAAGCCTTTCGCGACACCACCAAAGACATCACCACGCTGGAACGCGGCACCGCCAAACGGGTGATGCAGTTCATGCGCGACGGTCGCCCGGAGCAGCTCGATTGCACGCTCAATTGGCTGACCGCGTGGGCCAAGGCCGATGCGTTGATGTCGAAGGACTTCAACCACACCGGCAAGTCGATGCGCAAATGGGCGCTGGGCAGCATGGCGTCTTCGTACATTCGCCTGAAGTTCTCCGACTCGCACCCACTGGCCCAGCATCAGCAGGAAGCGCAGTTGATCGAGGCGTGGTTCAGCAAAATGGCCGATCAGGTCGTCAGCGATTGGGACAACCTGCCGCTGGAAAAAACCAACAACCACTCGTACTGGGCCGCCTGGTCGGTGATGGCGACCTCGATCGCGACCAACCGCCGCGACCTGTTTGACTGGGCAGTGAAGGAATACAAGGTTGGCGTCAACCAAGTCGATGCCGACGGCTTCCTGCCGAACGAACTCAAGCGCCAGCAACGCGCCCTCGCCTATCACAACTACGCCCTGCCGCCGTTGGCGATGATCGCCAGTTTCGCCCAGGTCAACGGCGTTGATTTGCGTCAGGAGAACAACAGCGCGCTGAAACGTCTCGGTGATCGAGTGTTGTCGGGGGTGAAAGACCCGGACGAATTCGAGAAGAAGAACGGCAAAGAGCAGGACATGACCGATCTGAAAGAGGACATGAAATTCGCCTGGCTCGAACCGTTCTGCACGCTCTACACCTGTGCGCCTGATGTGATCGAGAAGAAGCACGGCATGCAGCCGTTCAAGACCTTCCGCCTCGGCGGCGACCTGACCAAGGTCTACGACCCATCGCATGAGAAGGGCAACAAAGGCTCATAAAGCAAAAGCCCCTCACCCTAACCCTCTCCCAAAGGGAGAGGGGACTGACCGAGGTGGTTGTACGAGTTACGCCGAAATGAAATGCCGAGTTGATCTCAGGCGTTGAAAAACAATCGAGATCAGGCTGCACAGAAATACCGAGTCGATCTCAGGTGTTGAAAAACAATCGAGATCAGGCTGCACAGAAATACCGAGTCGATCTCCATTTTTGAAAACCATGGAGATCAGGCTCCCTCTCCCTCCGGGAGAGGGCGGGGGGTGAGGGCAAGTTTTCAAGGCCCGGCACAACCCTGACAGAAACACCGTTTTGCCCCTCCACTACCACGGGGGGTTTGGGGGGGCTTTGGCCCTTGACTGTTGGTTTAAACATGGAGAGATCGGGATGGTATTTTCATCCAACGTGTTCCTGTTTCTGTTCTTGCCGATCTTTCTCGGCTTGTACTACTTGAGCGGGCAACGCTATCGCAACCTGCTGCTGCTGATCGCCAGCTACGTGTTCTACGCCTGGTGGCGTGTGGACTTCCTCGCGCTGTTCGCGGCCGTCACGCTGTGGAACTACTGGATCGGCCTCAAAGTCGGTGCCGCCGGTGTGCGGACCAAACCGGCGCAGCGCTGGCTGTTGCTTGGCGTCGCGGTGGACCTGTGCATCCTCGGCTACTTCAAGTACGCCAACTTCGGCGTCGACAGCATCAACGCGATGATGACGTCGGTCGGTCTTGAGCCGTTCATCCTCACCCACGTGCTGTTGCCGATCGGTATCTCGTTCTACATCTTCGAGTCGATCAGCTACATCATCGACGTGTATCGCGGCGACACCCCGGCCACGCGCAACCTGATCGACTTCGCGGCCTTCGTGGCGATCTTCCCGCACCTGATTGCCGGCCCGGTGTTGCGTTTCCGCGACCTCGCCGACCAGTTCAACAACCGCACGCACACCCTCGACAAGTTCTCCGAGGGCTGCACGCGGTTCATGCAGGGTTTCATCAAAAAGGTCTTCATCGCTGACACCCTCGCGGTGGTCGCTGACCATTGCTTCGCCTTGCAAAACCCGACCACCGGCGATGCCTGGCTTGGCGCGCTGGCCTACACCGCGCAGCTGTATTTCGACTTCTCCGGCTACAGCGACATGGCGATTGGTCTGGGCCTGATGATGGGGTTCCGTTTCATGGAAAACTTCAAGCAGCCGTACATCAGCCAGTCGATCACCGAGTTCTGGCGTCGCTGGCACATCAGCCTGTCGACCTGGCTGCGTGACTATCTGTACATCACCCTCGGCGGTAACCGTAAAGGCACGCTGATGACGTATCGCAACCTGTTCCTGACCATGCTCCTCGGCGGTCTGTGGCACGGCGCGAACATCACCTACATCGTCTGGGGCGCCTGGCACGGCATGTGGCTGGCGATTGAAAAAGCGCTGGGCCTGAACACCTCTCCGCGCAGCCTCAACCCGATTCGCTGGGCGCTGACCTTCCTGCTCGTAGTCATGGGCTGGGTGATCTTCCGTGCCGAAAACCTGCACGTTGCCGGGCGCATGTACGGCGCGATGTTCAGCTTCGGCGACTGGTCGCTGTCGGAACTCAATCAGGCCAGCCTTACCGGTCTGCAAGTGGCGACTCTGGTTGTTGCGTACGTGACGCTGGCGTTCTTCGGTCTGCGCGATCTGTACACCAATCAGCCGCCAGCCAAGAGCAAACCTGAAGTCAACGTCGAGGCCAACGGCCCTGCCACCGAAACCCCGGGAATGATCAAAGCCGCTCCTGGCGAAAACCCGGCAAGCATCCACGAGCCTGGCTACACCGTCGGCGTCGAAGCCCAGGTGCAACCGGCTTACTGGACGGCGGACTGGTCGCGCTACGTGATGCGCGGTCTGATCCTGCTGCTGTTCATCGCCTCGATTCTCAAACTCTCGGCGCAAAGCTTCTCGCCGTTCCTTTACTTCCAGTTCTGAGGGATCTGACATGACCCGCTCATTACGCATCTTCTACATCGCCCTGTTCCTGGTGACCCTGTTGGTCCTCGGTCTGTGGTCGGTTCGCAGCTTCTTCGGCTTCAGCACCAACGCCGATGCGACGGTGCTCAACGGCCGCTGGACCAAAGCCGTGGAAACCCACTATGACGAAGAGTTTCCGATCAAGCGTCTGGGCACCAATCTCTGGGCCGCGCTGGATTTCAAACTGTTCAACGAAGGTCGTCCGGGCGTGGTGCTCGGTCGCGACCAGTGGTTGTACAGCGATGAGGAATTCAACCCGATCGTCAACGAAGAGCTGAACCTGCAAGGCAACTACGCGCTGGTTGAAGGCGTGCGCCAGACCCTGAAAGCGAAAGGCGTGAAACTGGTGATGGCGATCGTGCCGGCCAAGGTTCGTCTGTACCCGGAGCATCTGGGTGAAGTGAAACCGGCGAGCATCCACGAAAACCTCTATCAGGATTTCCACCAACGTGTGGCGGCCGACAAGATCCTCGCCCCTGACCTGCTCAAGCCATTGCAACAGGCCAAGCAGAATGGTCAGCAAGTGTTCCTGCGTACCGATACGCACTGGACGCCGGAAGGCGCCGAGATTGCCGCGAACACCCTGGCGAAAACCATCGCCGACAAGTTCCCGCTGAGCGGCGAGCCGCAACGCTTCGTTACCACGCCAGCGGAGAAGGTCACGCACAAGGGCGATCTGCGTCTGTTCCTGCCGCTCGATCCGCTGTTCGAAAACCTGATGCCGGCGCAAGAGCCACTGCAAAAGCGCAACACCGTCGCGGCTGGCGATCAGCCTGCCGGTGACGACGCGCTGTTCGCCAGCAATGAAGTGCCGGTGGCACTGGTCGGCACCAGCTACAGCGCCAACCCCAACTGGAACTTCGTCGGTGCGCTGAAACAAGCGCTGCACAGCGACGTGGTGAGCTACGCCGAAGACGGCCACGGCCCGATCCTGCCGATGCTCAGCTACCTGAAAAGCGATGACTTCAAGAACAGCCCGCCACAGGTGCTGATCTGGGAGTTTCCTGAACGTTATCTGCCTGTGAACAACGAAATCGGTGACGCCGACCCGCAGTGGGTCGCAGAGCTTAAACAAGCCGGCGCGCGCCAACAAAACGTAGCAATCAACACTAACTCCGAGACGCCCGATCGGGCGCAAAACTGAAAGAGAGGTACACCATGACTTTCACTACTACTCCTCGTCGTCTCGCTAAAAGCTTCGCACTGGTTGCTGGCCTCAGCGTGCTTTCCGTCCCTGCCTTCGCCGGTGGCGACGCCGCGCTGTACGGCCCGACCGCACCGAAAGGCTCGACCTTTGTGCGTGTCTATAACGCCAGCAATGCTGAAGTCAGCGCGACTGTCGGCAGCACCAACCTGAGCGACGTTGCGCCACTGGCCAGCAGTGACTTCAGCTTCATGCCGGGCGGTGATTACAGCGCCAAAGTTGGCAGCCAGACCCTGCCGGTGAAACTGGCTGGTGACCACTACTACACCCTGGTCAACAACGCTTCCGGCGCGCCGCAATTGATCGAAGAGCCGCCGTTCAAAAACAAGCAGAAATCCCTGGTGCGTGTGCAGAACCTCAGCGACAAACCGCTGACCCTGAAGACCGCCGACGGTAAGACCGACGTGGTGCCGAACGTGGCCGCCAAGGGCCGTGGCGAACGTGAAATCAACCCGGTGAAAGTCAGCCTGGCGCTGTACGAAGGCGACAAGAAAGTCGGCGACGTCAAACCGGTCGCGCTGGAGCGTGGTGAAGCAGCGGTGCTGTACGTCACCGGCAGCGGCAGCAGCCTGTCGCCAGTCTGGGTGAAACGCCCGGTATCGACTCGCTAATTATTTTTCCGATGAGACGCTGACCCCTGTAGGAGCTGCGGCACGCTGCGATCTTTTGACTTTGTTTTTGAAGATCAAGATCACCAGATCGCAGCCTTCGGCAGCTCCTACAGGGGAATGCGGCGGCCTCTCGGTACGAGACAAAAACAAGAGTGAAACGACACAGCGTTCGTGCCTCTAACCAATCGATTTTATGGAGTAAACAATATGATTCCGGTGATCTTGTCAGGTGGTAGCGGTTCGCGTCTCTGGCCGCTTTCGCGTAAGCAGTTCCCTAAGCAATTCCTCGCCCTGACCGGCGAACACACCCTGTTCCAGCAGACCCTCGAGCGCCTGGTGTTCGAAGGCATGGACACCCCGATCGTGGTCTGCAACAAGGATCACCGCTTCATCGTCAACGAGCAGTTGGCCAATCGCAAACTGGAATGCCAGCGCATCCTGATGGAACCGTTCGGCCGCAACACCTCGCCGGCCGTGGCGCTGACCGCGATGATGCTGGTCAATGAAGGCCGTGACGAACTGATGCTGGTACTGCCGGCCGACCACGTACTGGAAGACCAGAAAGCCCTGCAACGTGCTCTGGCCCTGGCTACCGTTGCCGCCGAAAACGGCGAAATGGTCCTGTTCGGCGTGCCGGCGACCAAACCGGAAACCGGTTACGGCTACATCAAATCCACCGGCGATTCGCTGCTGCCCGAAGGCGTCAGCCGCGTTTCGCACTTCGTCGAAAAACCTGACGTCAAACGTGCCACTGAGTACGTGGAGTCCGGCGGTTACTACTGGAACAGCGGCATGTTCCTGTTCCGCGCCAGCCGCTTCCTTGAAGAGCTGAAAAAGCACGACCCGGACATCTACGACACCTGTCTGCTGACCCTTGAGCGCAGCCATCAGGACGCCGACACCATCACCTTCGACGAAGCCACCTTCGCCTGCTGCCCGGACAATTCCATCGACTACTCCGTCATGGAAAAAACCCAGCGCGCCTGCGTCGTGCCACTGACCGCTGGCTGGAGCGATGTCGGTTGCTGGTCGTCACTGTGGGAAGTCAACGAGAAGGACGCCAACGGCAACGTCACCAAAGGCGATGTAGTGATTCAGGACAGCAAGAACTGCATGATCCACGGCAACGGCAAACTGGTGTCGGTGATCGGTCTGGAAAACATCGTCGTGGTCGAAACCAAAGACGCCATGATGATCGCCCACAAAGACAAGGTTCAGGGCGTCAAGCAGATGGTCAACACGCTCAACGAGCAAGGCCGCAGCGAAACCCAGAACCACTGCGAGGTTTACCGTCCGTGGGGCTCGTACGACTCGGTGGACATGGGCGGGCGCTTCCAGGTCAAGCACATCTCGGTGAAACCGGGCGCGTGCCTGTCGCTGCAGATGCACCACCACCGCGCCGAACACTGGATCGTGGTCAGCGGCACCGCCGAAGTGACCTGCGATGAAAACGTGTTCCTGCTCTGCGAAAACCAGTCGACCTACATCCCGATCGCCTCGGTGCACCGCCTGCGCAACCCGGGCAAGATCCCGCTGGAAATTATCGAAGTGCAATCGGGCAGCTACCTGGGTGAAGACGATATCGAACGCTTCGAAGATATCTACGGCCGCTCCACCCCGATCGAACGCGGCGTGTCGGTGAAAACCATCGCGCAATAACTGATCGATAAAACAAGAAGCCCCCGTCCAGCCCGCTGCGTCCCCTATCCGCAGCGGGTTGGGCGGGGGCTTTTTTTAAAACGCTACCGAGCTGAACAGTGTTGCCCTTTTTTCGACAGCGTCCCGATTGATCAATACGAAGTATCGCTGACTGACAGTTTTTTCCTCCGTGTTGAGTCATGAGGACAGGAGCGCGAAAATCTCTTTCCCCGATTCAACATTTTTACGCGGCGCTGATGTTTATGCTTTGCGACTCTCGCCACATCGATTCAGGCAGTTGTTTTACCCGTGTGGGCGTGCGCGGACGGTAACCGCTTGCTTGCTCATCGTCCTTCGCACCTTCGGTTTCTCCATCACACTGGCAAAGGACTTCGATCCTCCGAACAGTTTTCGTTCTCTGGAATAAACCCCGATCGTTGCCGCCCCCTGACTGCTCTGATAGTGGATATCCCAAGACTTGGTTTTGGGTTCGTACTTCATGAAAGCGAAAGCAGTTAGTTGGGTTACGACCTTGCCACCTTCATTATCGAAGCCATAGTCCATGTATTCCATGGCCACACTCATGCCCATTCCATGATCGGCTGATGACAAGCGATTGTATTGGTCTGCCTCTTTATTACCCTCAACATGCCGTACCCTCAAAGTGTTGTCATTCAGCTGATCGACGGTCAGCGAGCAACCACTGAACCCGGGCGTAAAAACGTATTCGGGTTCGGTCCCCTTTGGATGCATCGGTATGTCGATATAACCACCCTGAGCCACCCAATAACCTGACACGGCGCTGGATTGGTCAGGTATTTCCCCGCCAGGAATATCGACAACCTTGATCGCATTGAACTCTCCGCGTACAGGGCCGCTGTAACTTATTCGCTGCATGGAAAATATCAAGCTGGCGCCACCCTGCTTCTTCGCAAGTTGCGAAGCGATGTCCTTGGAATACCCAGCCTTTTGGGGCATGAACAAGTCGGTATTGACGGTCTGTTGACTGAATTGCGGAACCGTTAACGCCTCACGAATATTGGTCGCTTTGGCGGTGAACGACACCGAGTTGTGCGCTTTACCTGCATCAACAGGAACCGCCCCTGGAATGTCACGATCCGCGCCGACCGCGAGCACTGGCGTCCATAAACCGTTGGCCTGTTTTTTTCGGGTTTCGGCTCCATCCGCATCCTTGTAAGTCAGCGGATTGTTGCGCACCATCCGGTACAGATTAAGACCGTCGATAGCACCCGCCGGATCCGGGTTAAGCCACCGCTGCAAGCCAGGCATGTAATAGCGATAACCGTAGCAGTACAGCCCCGTCGCATCCCGTTCCTTGCCCGAATAACGAATGGTTTTGTAACTGACTTCGGTGTCCTTGCTCCACGCCGTCTCACCGAAGGGATCAAAGGTTTCCTGACTGATAATCCGGGCATCCTTGCCCAGTTCCAGACTGGTCGATCCCAAATGATCAGTAAGGCTGTAGCGATAATGGTCATTGGCACTACCGGGCAGTGCACTTTCCCAATGCAGCACGCGCACACTGTTGAGTACACCCTCGGCGATGATCACTTGCAGCTGTTCTGCAGTACCGGTGTTGCTGCGCAGTTCCAGTCCTGGCAAATAGCGCACGTCGTAAACCAGGCCACGGATGTTTGTCTGCAACGAGCGAGTTTTGCGCACCCTCAAGCCTCCACCGTCGTAGACATATTGTTCAACATCATTGCGCTCATCGCCCCGCTCCACAGGAGTCACCGACTGCAGTTGATTACGCAGACTCCACATCAGTGGCCGCCCAGGCTCCAGTGCCCGCAGGTTGCCTCGGGGATCGAATGCCGCCGTGATTTCATCTTCCGTGGGCGGAACATCATCTCTGTAAGGTAGACAGCGATTGCTGAAAAGAGAGGCTTTCATCTTGCGACCGTTACGCACGCCGACATGAGTCAACTCCAGCAGGTTGCCGGACTCGTCGTAGCGGTAGGTCTGGCGGTAGTTACTCAGCGCCGCCGGATCGAAACGTTGAATGGAGGCTGGGCCTTGGCTCGCAGAGCCCGCCTCCCAGCCGGTTGCATCCCTCAGCTGATAAAGGCTGTCGTAGTTGAAACGACTGATCGGATCGATGCGTTGATTGGCGAAATAGCGGATCGGCAGGGCCTTGTCCTCAATGCTCAGTACGTTGCCCATCGCATCATAGTCATAGAGCAAATGTTGCAATGCTTCACCAGCGCTGTTGGCGGCGTAGCGCTTCAGCAAGCGACCGTCTTCGGGTCGATAAGTCAATGTCGTCACGACGCCATTAATCGCCCGTTCGTACTCGACTTGCCCCTGCGCGTTATAGCGGATATCGCTCACCAGCGTTCGCGGTTCAGATTGGTGCTTCAATTGCAGGTGACTGGCCCGCAAGCGCCCATCGAGTGACAATTCACTGCCTTGGCGATTGCCCCGTGCATCGAGCTGGTCGATCACTTGGCCCAGCGGCCCGAAACGCCATAGGGTTGTTGCCCCCTCGCCGGGTTCCAGTAACCGGCTCCGTTCAGCCACCGATTCGGGCCAGTCAGGAGTCACCGGATCCTGCGTGAATTGCCGGATGTTTTCAGTGCATTGACCGCTGATGGCAAAGGCTTCCAACAACACGCTGCCCGCCGGGTCGTCATGGCGAAGTAGTTGCCCGAGCTGGTTGCGGACCGGGTCAGCGACGCCGGGCTGGCCGTACAGGAAACGTTCGACGCAGCGTCGCGGTTGGGTCTGTCCTTCTTCGAATACCACCATCGGACGCAACAACTGATCGTATTGCACTTCGCGCGAGGTACCGCGGCTGTCCCACTCGAACAGCACTTGCTGAGCGAGCCCGGGCAAGGCGATTTGCCTTCCGGCATCAACGCTGTCCGAGCGCAGTACTTGTCGGCTCAACGCAAACACCGTGGTCAGGTTGGCGCGGACCAGCGAATCGTCTGCGTGCAGGGTCCATAACCGCGGATCCCACTGAGCGACCGGCCGCCCCGCCGGATCATGAAAGGTGCGGTGCACCAGAGCCTGAGCCGGGCCAATCTCTTCGCTGCACCAATAATCGACCGTACGTATCGACAGTCCACGCGGGTCGCGCACCAGCAGTGACGGTGTTTTGCTATGCACGCCCACGATATCCCTCCGCAACCATAGCGTCCTTTTGTCTGCCAGTAGCAAAGCAACTCGAGGCGCACATGCCAACTGTCAGAAATTACAGTCCCGACCAACGGTGCAGTGGTTTGACAGCCGAATGTCCATTCCGACAGCCCTTCGGTAGGATGGTGTGCACGAACTCAAGGAGCGTTCCAACATGTTCATCGGCATTCTGCTGGTCATCACCTGGTTGATCCTGCTGTTGCGCTACCCGGCCAAAGCTTTGCCGGTTTCGGTGGCGGCGGCGATTGGCCTGGGTTTTGTGGCCATGTGGGTGGTGTGGCTGGACAACCGCGAGGTCAAGCAACTGGCGCGTCTTGAGATGCGTATCGCTTACGCCCCGGAACAATGCCCGGCCGATCGTCCGCTGCAACTGAAAATGAAAAACGGCAACGACGTGCCCCTGACCGAACTGCGCTGGCGCATCGCTGCCTACGCGCCGGGCGACACGGTCAATCTGGCCGACAACCAATACACCGCCCCGCGCTATCGTGGCCCCGGCGAATTGCAGGCCGGCGGCGACTGGGAAGACTGCCTGCCGATGCCGCCGCTACGCTCCGGTTATCGCCCGCAAACCCTGGAGTTTCGCGCCGAGCGATTGCAAGGTAGTTTCTCCGACTGATCCCCTCCCACGATTTTTTGCACAAGGAAAGCGCCATGCCCGTTGCGTTGATTACCGGTTGTTCCAGCGGCATCGGCCGCGCCCTCGCCGATGCGTTCAAAGCTGCTGGCTACGAGGTCTGGGCCAGTGCGCGCAAGGCTGAAGACGTGGCGTTGCTGGCGTCGGCCGGGTTCACCGCCGTGCAACTCGACGTCAATGACAATGTGGCGCTGGAGCAGCTTGGCGAGCGGATCAACCAGCAACACGGCGGCCTCGATGTGCTGATCAACAATGCAGGGTATGGCGCCATGGGGCCTCTGCTCGACGGCGGCGTGCCGGCGATGCAACGCCAGTTCGAGACCAACGTGTTTTCGATTGTCGGGGTCACGCGCGCGCTGTTCCCGGTGCTGCGCCGGGCCAAGGGTCTGGTGGTGAATATCGGCAGTGTTTCAGGGGTTCTGGTCACGCCGTTCGCCGGTGCCTATTGCGCATCGAAAGCGGCGGTGCATGCGTTGAGCGATGCACTGCGCATGGAGCTCGCACCGTTCGGCATTCGCGTTATGGAAGTTCAACCGGGGGCGATCCAGTCGAGTTTTGCCAAGAACGCCGGGCATGAAGCTGAGCAGTTGATCAATGAACAATCGCCGTGGTTTCCACTGCGTGAGGGCATTCGCGCGCGGGCCAAGGCGTCGCAGGACAAGCCGACCCCGGCCAGTGAGTTTGCCGCTGAACTGTTGAAGGCTGTGCAGCAGAGCAAACCGCCACGGCGGGTTCGTATTGGTAATGGCAGCCGGGCGTTGCCGTTGTTGGCGGCGTTGCTGCCTAAAGGGTTGCTGGAGTCGACATTGATGAAGCGGTTCGGGTTGCGCGCAAAGCTCTGAGACCGGGTTGACGCTTTCGCGAGCAGGCTCGCACACATTGGATATCTGTCATGCCGAAGGTCCCCTGTGGGAGCGAGCCTGCTCGCGAAGAGGCCAGATCAGCCAACACTCATCCCCAGCCCTTCATGAAATCAATGAACGCCCGCACTTTCAGCGGCAAATGCCGGGTGTCAGGGTACAGCGCATACACCCCCTGCTGCGCAAACCGGTAATCCACCAGCAAACGCTGCAACCGCCCGGCATCGAGATCGTCCTGAATCAACCATTGCGGCAGTATCGCCACACCTTGCCCGGTCAATGCAAAGGCCCGCAGCGTTGCCGAGTTATCCGCAACAATCGCGGTGTTCCCCGGTTTAGGCTGATAGAAATGCTCCACACCGGCCGGATCGCTCACGGTCATTTCCGGCACCCGCCCATGCCCTAACGTCGGCATCGACTCCAGCGTTGCCAGCGTGGCCACCGGCGCAAAGCGTTCGACCAACCCCGGCGCCGCCACTGCAAACACTTCGAACGTCGATAACTGCACTGCACGCAGATTGGAGTCGTGCATGCGCCCCAGACGAATCGCCAGGTCAAACCGCTCGGAAATCAAATCGGCATGGGTCGATGATGTGGACAAATGAATATTCAGTTGCGGTTGCTGCTGGCGAAACACTTCCAGCGCCGGCACCACCTGGGCCAGAGCAAATTCGACAGTCGTGGTGATGCGCAAGGTGCCCTTAAGCTGAGCGTGCTCCGAACGCGCCTCTTCGATCGCCAGCCGCGCCTCATCCAGCGTGCGCAAACAGCGTCGATAAAAGCGCTCACCGGCATCGGTCAGCGCCAGTTGCCGCGTATTGCGGGTGAGCAAGGTCACGCCCAGCTCCTCCTCCAGGCGCTTGAGGTTGAAACTGACCACGGCTCGCGTTTGCCCCAATGTGTCAGCAGCAGCCGTGAGTGATCCCGCCTCGACCACCGCTTTGAAGGTGTCAAACCGATCCAGACTGACCATATCCAAAGCCCCCCTTGTCAAAATAATTTTGACAAACTAGCAGCCAAACCAGCGTTTTCCTATGACCAGAAGCGCCCTACCCTGCACGTCTCATCACAGGGAAGCTGCCATGGCTTATCGTTCGAAAGTCGCGCTGGTGTATTTGTTGGGCTTCGCGCTCGACCTGCTGAACATGTTCGTCGCCAGCATCGCCTACCCCGACATCGCGCAACAATTGCACGCCTCGGTCACGCAACTGGCGTGGATCAGCAACGCCTACATGCTTGGCCTCACGCTGATCATTCCGCTGAGCGTGTGGCTGGCGACCCGGATCGGCGAGCGGCGCTTGATCCTCGCCTCGCTGCTACTGTTCGGTGTGGGCTCGGCACTGGTGGCGCAGGCGGGATCGATTGAAAGCCTGATTGCCTGGCGACTGCTGCAAGGCCTCGGTGGCGGACTGCTGCTGCCGGTGGGCCAGGCCTTGGCGTATCGACAGTTCCCGGCGACGCAACGCGCGCACTTCACCGGAGTGGTGTTGCTGGTGGCGCTGCTGGTGCCGGCACTGTCGCCGGCGGCCGGTGGACTGATCGTTCAAGCGCTGTCGTGGCGCTGGATTTTTTACCTGAATCTGCCGGTGACACTGCTCGCACTTGGGCTTGGCCTGCTCTGGTTGAAAGCCGATCAACCGTTGACTGAACGCCCGACGCTGGACGCGCGCGGCCTGCTGCTGGCAGCCTCGGCGCTAAGTTTACTGTTGATCGCCATCAGTCTGTTGAGCGACGCCGACACCCGTAACCTCGGCATCATTGCCCTGCTGCTGAGCCTTCTGACCCTGTGCATTTACCTGCGCGATGGCTGGCGCAAACCCGGCGCGATCCTCGACCTGCAACTGATCAAGAACCCGTCGCTGCGTGTGGCGATGCTGATCTACCTGTGCGTGCCGGGAGTGTTCACCGGCACCCACATGATTGCAGTGTTGTACCTGCACAACCTCGGTGTCGGCGCGGCACAAACCGGCGCGCTGATGCTGCCGTGGGCAGTCGGTTCGGGCGTGGCGATCATGCTTGGCAAGCGCAGCTTTAACCGCCTCGGCCCCAAGCCATTGCTCAGCGCCGGCATGCTCCTGCAATGCCTGGGCATCGTTTTGCTGATGCGCAGCGAACAACCCGCCAGCACGCCGCTGATCATCGCCTATGCCCTGATGGGGCTGGGCGGTAGCCTGTGCAGCGTCACCGCGCAGACCTTGGCCTTTGTTGGTATCGCGCCAGAAAAAATGGGCCACTCCAGTGCCCTGTGGAACATCAATCGCCAACTCGGTTTCTGCCTCGCGGCGGCGCTGCTCGGTTCACTGCTGGGCGCCTTGGGCGGTGTTGGTTTCCAAGCCTGTTTTATCGCTGCCGCCCTGCTCACGCTGTTGCCGATGGTCGCCGTCCTGCGTTTCGACTCGACCCACGTGCTCGCGCTATTGAACCCGACTGCCCTTGAGGAAAAAACTGCATGAACGACGCCACACCCTACCTGGACGAAGTGATCCAGGCGCACGAAGCCATCGAACGATGGTTTGCCGTAGAAGAAGATGACGCCGCGCTGCAGCGCTTGCTGGCGCGTTTTTCGCCACGCTTTTCCATGGTGACGCCGTTGGGCAGAGCGCTGGATATCGATGCCTTGCGCCTGCTGTTCCGAGCCGCAGGCGGACAGAAGAAAGGTTTCAGAATCCAGCTCAGTGAGTTACGTGTGATTGCCCTGCATCAGCGCGGCGCGACCTTGAGTTACCGCGAACAGCAAAGCGATGCGAGCGGTGTGCACACGGATCGGCGTTCGACCGTGGTGTTTGAAAAACTCGAAACCGGGCGGGTGTTGTGGCTGCATTTGCAGGAGACGTTTTGCGCTGAGTGATTGCTCGGTGTTGGTCTGAAATACCGAGTCGCCCCCATTCGCGAGCAGGCTCGCTCCCACATTTGAAATGCATGACCTCTGTGGGAGCGAGCCTGCTCGCGAAAGGAGCCACACGGTCTGTCAGTTAACCACCGTGCTCTGATTCACCACCACCGTGCAGGTAATCCCCGCCGCCAGCAGCACACCTTCCGGCACTTCATCAATATGAATCCGCACCGGCACCCGCTGCGCCAGTCGTACCCAGTTGAACGTCGGGTTCACATCGGCGATCAGCTCGCGGCTTTCCGGGTTGTCGCGGTCATAAATGCCGCGCGAGATGCTCTCCACGTGGCCCTTGAGCACTTCGCCGCTCATTAACTGCATGTCGGCCTCGTCACCGACTTTGACGTGGGGCAGTTTGGTTTCTTCGAAGAAGCCGTAAACCCAGAACGAGTTCATGTCGACCACGGCCATTTTCGCCTCGCCGATGCGCGCGTAGTCGCCGCGATGCACATTGAGGTTAGTCACATAACCGTCGACCGCCGCGCGTACTTCGGTGCGTTTGAGGTTGAGTTCGGCGGCTTCCAGTTGTGCTTGGGCGTGTTGGTAATCGGCCAGCGCGGCGTCGGCGATGTTGCTGGCGTCATCGCGGTTTTCCTTGGAGATCACCAGGTTGTCCAGATCGGCGCGGCGATGGGCGTTGACCTTGCGCATCTCCCACGTCGACTTGCGCGAGGCGACCAGCGACTGCGCCTGTTTGACCGCGATGCGGTAGTGCTCGGGGTCGATCTGCATGAGCAAATCACCCTTCTTCACTAACTGGTTGTCGCGCACCGGCACATCGATCACTTCACCGGTGACGTCGGCGGCGACGTTGATGATGTCGGCGCGGACTCGGCCATCTCGAGTCCACGGCGTGTTCATGTAATGCTCCCACAGCGTGCGGCCGATCCACAGTGCCAGGGCCAGCACCAACAGGGTTGCGAGCAGGCTGAAAAACTTTTTCATCACGATGTTCTCAACGGTAGACAGTCAGCGCCATGGCGCCGAACAGACAGGTAAACAGACTCAGGCGCAACAGCGCCGGGTGCCAGAAGAAGCGGTACAGATCGAACCCGGACAAGAAGCGGTCCACCGCCCAGGCCAGTGCCGCAGCGATGAAAAACATCAAGGTCATGGTCGGCATGTACACGCCGTGGAAGGCGATTTCACGAGGCATGGGCAAGTCCTTCGGGCTTGGCGACGGCGTAGGCAGCGAGTGGAGATTGCGGGTCGAGCAGCGAAGTGCGGATGAAGTGCAGATAGCTTTTCACCCGACGCAGCGCCGAGGTATCGAAGTGCGGCGCGAACGGTTCGTCAGTGGCCGCTACGCGACTGATCGCATGGTCGACCGCGACCAGTGCGCGTTCGAGATTGCTGGCGTTCGGTTGCAGGAACAGTCGCACCAGCGCGCGGCCCATCACGCGGATTGCCTGCCGCCACGGTTGCGATTCGGCATAGGCCGGGTGCACCGGCAAAATCGCCTGTTCCTTGCGCAACTCGATGATTGCGTGGCCGACTTCCAGGACCACGAACATCCAGCGCAGCAGGTTCTTCTGCACCTTCGGCTGCCCGGCCGCGAGACCGTAAGCCTGGTGCAGCAAATCACGGGTGCGACTCTCGAAACTCGACGCCAGGCCTTTGAGCTTGCCGCTGATCGCATAGACCACTTGACCACGCAGATCCTGCTCCAGGCGCTTCCACAACCAGCGACTGTTCGGCGGCAGAATAATCGCCCCGGCAGCGGCACACACCAGCATGCCCATGACCATGGCGATGTAGTCGTTGATGAAGGTGTACGGGTTGTAAATGGTCAGGTTGTCCGGCACCGAACCGGTGCTGAAGAAGATCAGCAAACCTAGGCCGACACCGGCGTATTGCGGGCGCGAGGTGAGGAACGAGCCGAGCACGATCACCGGCGCGAGCATCACGCACAGCAGCGGGAAACCATCGATCCACGGGAAGATGAAAAACATCTCGACAAAGCCGATCAGCGCACCGAGAAACGTGCCGCACGCCATCTGGAAAGCCATGCGTTTCGGGTTCGGTGTAGCGGCGGACAGGCCCACGGTGGCGGCGGCGATCAGGGTCATCGTCGCACCGCTTGGCCACGCAGTGGCAACCCAATAACTGCCGAGCACCACCAGAATGAACGAGGCGCGAATGCCCGACGCGGCTGCGGCCCACCAGTTGGTTTGCGGGGTGAAGGGCTCGTCCCAGCGCTCACGTTCGTGGCGGTGATCGGCCAATGACGCGTGGGTCTGTGCATAACTGTGCAGGTCGTCGACGAAGCGATAAAGCAGTTCGTAGGCGGTGTGGAAATCCAGTTGCTCGGCTTCGCTTGGATCGGTTTCCTGGAAGATTGCTCGCAAGCTTCGAACCCGTGCCGGCAGCCCCTCCTTGTAGGTCGCCAGCGCTGTCGCCAAACGGGCGG
Source organism: Pseudomonas sp. Irchel s3a12 (assembly GCF_900187485.1). Lineage (NCBI taxonomy): Bacteria > Pseudomonadati > Pseudomonadota > Gammaproteobacteria > Pseudomonadales > Pseudomonadaceae > Pseudomonas > Pseudomonas sp. Irchel s3a12. The sequence goes on along the minus strand of NZ_FYDN01000006.1, from coordinate 261,161 downwards.
CGTCGGGGCTGGTCAGAGCACGACCGCTGAAGCCGTCGAGCACTTCGGCGAGATCCTGCAGACCCGGTCTGATCGCGGCAACCACATGTTCTTCGCCGTTGCCGCGCAAGCGTTCAAGCAACTGATGCAGCGCGTTGAAGCGCGTGGTGATGCCCATGAACTCGCTGTTCAAACGACTCAATCGGCCGTTGCGCCGACGCATGTGCGGGTCTTCGAACACGGTCACGCTGCGCAAGCCTTCAAGGCCCACGGCTTCAGCGATGAAGCGTACGTTACTGGCCTCGAAAGACTCGGCTTTGCTGCGCCCGCGCAGGCCATCGGTGACGAACAGCGCGAACACGCCGAAGCGCTGATACAAGGCGTTGCGCATGGCGGCGCTGGCGGTTTGCGGCAGGATCGCGGCGCTGATCAGGGTCGAGCAAAGAATCCCCAGCGAGATCTCCAGCACCCGCCACACCGCCGCCATAAATGCGCCGTCCGGGTGCGCCAGCGCCGGCAGCCCGACCATCGCCGCGGTATAGCCGGCGAGGACAAAACCGTAAGCGCGAAAGTTACGGCAACGCGCGGCACCGGCCGAGCAGATGCCGACCCAGATCGCCAGCGAGCCGAGGAACAGCTCAGTGTTCTGCGCAAATAACGCAATCAGCGTGACCATCATCGCCGACCCGGCCAACGTGCCGAGGAAGCGATAGAAACTCTTGGCAAACACCTGGCCGCTCTGCGGCTGCATGACGATGAACACGGTGATCATCGCCGTGCGCGGTTGCGGCAATTCCAGGCGCATGGCCAGCCACAGGGTGAGGAATGCGGCGATCAACACCTTGAAGATGTAGACCCAGGTCACGCCATCGCTGCGCGCCCAGTCGAAGAAACCACGGCGCCATTCCAGGGAGTAGAGCCAGCGCAGAGGTGCGGGCAAGGGGGTCATTTAATTGTGCTCAAGAATTCAGGCAAGACGCGATACCTGTAGGAGTGAGCCTGCTCGCGATGGCGATTTTACATCCAACATTTCTGTTGACTGATACACCGCTATCGCGAGCAGGCTCACTCCTACAATTTGATGTGTGTTCAATGCAGGAGAACCGGGGTTTTCGGCGCTTGGGTTTTCTCGGCGGTCGGCACATCGTTGCCTGCCCCCAGCCCACCACCCAGCGCTGTCACCAGTTCGGCATGCGCACTCAACCGCGCCGCCTGCACCTGCTGCTGCACCTGCTGCTGCTTGAACAGCAACGTCTGCGCATTGAGCACGTTGAGGTAATCGGTGAGGCCGCGCTGATAAGCGATCATCGCGATGTCGTAGGTCTTCTGCGCCGTGGCCACCGACTCGGCGGCGAAGCCTTGCTGCTTGTCCATCGACTCGCGGCGGATCAACTGATCGGAGATGTTCTTCAGCGCATTCACCAGCGTCTGGTTGTAATGCGCCACGGCGATGTCGTAACCGGCGGAGGCCTCACCCAATTCGGCGCGCAGTCGGCCACCGTCGAAGATCGGTAGCGAGATCGCCGGACCAACGTTGTAGTTGAGTTTCTTGCCGGTCAAAAACTCCAGCGCGCCCCCGCCGGTAGCCATGTAGCCGAGGCTGCCGACCAGATCGACGTTGGGGTAAAACCCGGCATGCGCCACATCGATACCGCGCGCCTGCGCCGCCACTTGCCAGCGACTGGCGACCACATCGGGCCGCTGGCCGAGCAATTCGGCGGGCAATGCCGATGGCAGTTTCAGCGCAGCACCGAGGGACAATGTCGGGCGCTGCAACTGTGCGCCCGCCCCCGGACCTTTGCCGGCGAGCGCAGAGATCTGGTTGCGACTCAGGGCGATTTCTTCATCCAGCGCATCGAGCTGACGATGGGTTTCCGGCAGTGGCGTTTCGGCTTGGCTGACTTCGAAGTGCGTGCCGATTCCGCCGTTCAAGCGCTTCTGCGCCAGATCGAGAATCTGTTGCTGCTGCTTGAGCGTCGCGGCGACGATGTCGCGCTGCGCGTAATGCAGCGACAGTTCGATGTAGGCGCGAACGATGTTGTTCTGCAATTCAAGCTGCGCCAGCCGCGCCTCGGCCGCGCTCATGTGCGCCAGATCCACCGCGCGTTCACTGGCATTGCTTTCACGGCCCCAGAGGTCGAGCGCATAGCTGAAACCCAATGCGGCGTTGTTGTCCCAGGTGGTGGTGTTGGCCAGATCGCCGGGGCCGTAGAACTGATCGGTCGGCCAGTTGTGGCGTTTGAGGGTCGACTCGCCATTGATCTGCAATGACTCGGCGGATTCGGCGACACCGGCCATGGCTTTGGCTTGACGTACTCGCGCAGCGGCCATGGCCATGCTCGGGCTGCCCTGCACGGCGAGGTCGATCCAGCGATTGAGTTGCGGGTCGCCGTAGGCTTGCCACCATTGCGCGGTAGGCCAGTTGGCGTCACGGGCGGCGTGGGCGATGGCATCGTCGGTGGCCAGTGTATTGGCCTCCATTGCCGTGCCCTGTGGGGCAATTCCGTCCGTTGAGATGCAGCCGCCAAGACCCAGGGTAAAAGCCAGAACACTGAGCGGCAAAAGCGCTCTGTTGATGCGACGCGGCACAGCTGCGAATTCCTGAGAGAGGGGTAGATCGAGAACCCGTGTTGGAGCTGCCGCAGGCTGCGATCTTTTGATCTTGATTCCCTTAAAACAAAATCAAAAGATCGCAGCCTTCGGCAGCTCCTACAGGGATCGGCGCAATTCTATGGAAGGCCCCGTACGGCGATAAGCTGGGATTTCTGTGAATCTTTGTTACGGTTAACGAGATAATCCTTAAGTCTGGGGTCTCAGCCCCCGAAACTTCGTGTCACAATTTGCCATCTCCCTTGAGAGCACCACATGGACACTTTGCAAAACATGCGCGCCTTCAGTTGTGTCGCCGAAGCCGGCAGCTTCACTGCCGCCGCCGTGCAACTCGACACCACCACCGCCAACGTCTCGCGCGCGGTCTCCAACCTGGAAGCCCACCTGCAAACCCGTTTGCTCAATCGCACCACGCGGCGCATTGCCCTCACCGAAGCGGGCAAGCGCTACCTGCTGCGCTGCGAGCAGATCCTTGCCTACGTCGAAGAGGCCGAAGCCGAAGCCAGCGACGCCCACGCACGCCCGGCCGGGCAATTGAAAGTGCACACCATGACCGGCATCGGTCAGCACTTCGTCATCGACGCCATTGCCCGCTACCGCAAAACCCACCCGGACGTGACCTTCGACCTGACCCTGGCCAACCGCGTGCCGGACCTGCTCGACGAGGGCTACGACGTGTCCATCGTGCTCGCCAGCGAGTTGCCGGACTCAGGTTTTGTGTCGCAACGCCTGGGCATCACCTACAGCATCGTCTGCGCCTCCCCGGCCTACGTGAAAGCCAACGGCGCCGCGCAAAAGCCCAGCGACCTGCTCAACCACGCCTGCCTGCGCCTGGTCAGCCCAGTGATCCCCCTGGAAAAATGGGCCTTCGACGGCCCGGAAGGCCAGGAAATGGTCACCATCAACAGCTCGCCGTTTCTGGTGAACTCCGCCGACGCCATGAAAACCGCGATCACCAGTGGCATGGGCGTGGGCGTGTTGCCGGTGTATGCGGCGATCGAAGGTTTGCGTAACGGCACACTGGTGCGGGTCATGCCGAACTACCGCTCGCAAGAGTTGAACCTGTATGCGATCTACCCCTCGCGGCAATATCTGGATGCGAAGATCAAGACGTGGGTTGAGTATTTGCGCGGCTCGCTGCCAGAGATTCTCGCCGCCCACCAAGCCGAATTGGCCGCCTACGAACTCAGCGGCAGCCTCGCCGGCGCACGCGTCGCCAACTGATTTTCAACACACCACGAAACCCGTAGGAGCTGCCGCAGGCTGCGATCTTTTGATCTTGATGTTTAAAAATCAACAGATCGCAGCCTACGGCAGCTCCTACAGAACGGGGATTTCGCGGATGTTTCCGACAGGTTTTGCAGGTTGTCCGTCGGAAGTGCGGTGGCTAGGATTTGGGTGTCGCTGACGCATCAGCGACCGGGTCTGGAAAACCCGATTTCAACTACCAAAGCTCATGGCATACTGCGGCGCTTTTTAGCTCGCAATGTTATGGCGGCTGTGCGCGGGAGGCCCTAGGGCCTGCCGGTTTTGGTGAGTTGACCGGTTTTTCCAGTCCGCGCACAGCTGCCACCCTTTCGCCTGGAAAACGAAAAGTGGCAGCTTCAACTCAACTTGCCACGAGTATGTTTCCTATGTTCAAACCAACGCCTAATCCACCTGAAACCGACGACACCACCCCCTACGAATTCCCCGGTTCGAAGAAATTCCACGAAGCCGCCGAGCGCGCCCTCGACCACTACCTCAAACCCAACGCACTCACCCTGCGCTTCCACAAACCCAGCACCATGTTCCAGGTCGCCCCCGAACAGGACAGCGAAAGCCTGCTGGTCCACGCCTGCGAATCACTGGCCCAAGCCAGCCTCATGACCAGCGACATCGCCGCCTACATCGACCTGCCGCAACGGCGGACGATTCTGGCGATTCAGCAGATCATCATGCTCGCTGAACTGGCGGTGAATCGCGTGCTGGATAACCACGAGATCCCGCAATCCCCGTCACACAGCTAAAACCCCCTCACCCTAACCCTCTCCCAAAGGGAGAGGGGACTGACCGAGGTGTTTGGGTGAGCTACGCCGACATGAAATACCGAGTCGACCCTCAGACACTGAAACAGATCAAAAGCCCCTCACTAGCCCTCTCCCCGAGGGAGAGGGGACTGACCGAGGTGTTTGGGTGAGCTACGCCGACGTGAAATACCGAGTCGACCCTCAGACACTGAAACAGATCAAAAGCCCCTCACCCTAGCCCTCTCCCGGAGGGAGAGGGGACTGACCGAGGTGTTTGGGTGAGCTACGCCGACGTGAAATATCGAGTCGACCCTCAGATTCTGAAACAGATCAAAAGCCCCTCACCCTAGCCCTCTCCCCGAGGGAGAGGGGACTGACCGAGGTGTTTGGGTGAGCTACGCCGACATGAAATACCGAGTCGCCCCTCAGACACTGAAACAGATCAAAAGCCCCTCACCCTAGCCCTCTCCCGGAGGGAGAGGGGACTGACCGAGTTGTTTGGCAGACCTACGCCGACGTGCGATACCGCGTTGAACTCAGGTTTTGAAAAGCACACAAATCGGCCCCCTCTCCCTCGGGAGAGGGCTGGGGTGAGGGGCAAGAACACCACAAACCCAAAGCCAAGCGCGCCGCGCTCTTCACCACTCAACAGGATGAGCGTTAGCTCGGCTGAAGCTCTTGATCTGTAGGGCGACGTCGGAAGGCTGAGTGGAGGGATTGATCCGGGCGTGGGAGCGCAGCGACCGTTTGGCGAAGCCAAACACAGCGAGAGGAGGTGCAGCGAAGCAAACCGTAGACGCTGCGCCCGGATCAATCCCGGAGCGAAGGAACCCCGAGCCCCAGCGAGCGGGCCGCACGTAGGAGCAAGCGTTTTTTGCTTACTTTTTTAGGCGCTTGTAAAAAAGTGAGTCGCCGTAAGGGCGAAACCGCCAGCCGCAGCCCCCGAAGCAACGGATATACACCCAAAAACCCCAAGAACATGGTCGGCCCAAAGGCCGCCAAGACACCCCAAAACAAAAATGTTAGCGTGCTTGGTATCAAGCCCGAACAAGAGCCAAAAACGATGAAAAAAACTGTCCTGGCCTTCAGCCGCATCACCCCGCCCATGATCGAAAACCTCCAGCAAGAGTTCGACGTCATCGTCCCCAATCCAAAAGCCGGCGACATCAACGCCCAATTCAATGAAGCCCTGCCCCACGCCCACGGCCTCATCGGCGTCGGCCGCAAACTCGGCCGCACACAACTGGAAAACGCCGCAAAACTGGAAGTGGTCTCAAGCGTCTCCGTCGGCTACGACAACTACGACCTCGCCTACTTCAACGAACGCGGGATCATGCTCACCAACACCCCCGACGTGCTCACCGAAAGCACCGCCGACCTCGCCTTCGCCCTGATCATGAGCAGCGCCCGCCGCGTCGCCGAACTCGACGCCTGGACCAAAGCCGGCCAATGGCAAGCCAGCGTCGGCGCGCCACTGTTCGGCTGTGACGTCCACGGCAAAACCCTCGGCATCGTCGGCATGGGCAACATCGGCGCCGCCGTCGCCCGCCGTGGCCACTTCGGCTTCAACATGCCGATTATCTACAGCGGCAACAGCCGCAAGACCGACCTGGAACAACAACTTGGCGCGCAATTTCGCAGCCTTGATGAACTGCTCGCCGAAGCCGACTTCGTCTGCCTGGTCGTGCCACTCAGCGACAAGACCCGCCACCTGATCAGCCATCGCGAACTGGCGCTGATGAAGCCCGGCGCGATTTTGGTGAACATATCTCGTGGCCCGGTCGTCGATGAACCGGCGTTGATCGAAGCCCTGCAAAACAAACGCATTCGTGGCGCCGGCCTCGACGTCTACGAAAAAGAACCGCTGGCCGAGTCGCCGCTGTTCCAGCTCAGCAATGCCGTGACCCTGCCGCACATCGGCTCAGCGACGAATGAAACCCGCGAAGCCATGGCCAATCGCGCCCTCGCCAACCTGCGCAGTGCCCTGCTCGGCAAACGCCCACAGGATCTGGTTAACCCGCAAGTCTGGCGCGGATAAAAAAACACGGGCAAGTGCAACATCGCACTTGCCCGTTAGTTATTGCTATACACAACTTGAAATTGAACAACAAACCAATTTAAACAACAACATTATAAGCTCCCCCGCACTGCCGGATAATCGACAAGCACTACGGAGAGCGAAAACCTTGAACACCCTGACCACCGACAAACTTATCCGTTACAGCAAAGTTATATTGATGGCCTACATCAGTTTCTTTGGCCTGCTGGTGATGATCCACAACTTCACCGACTATGACTCAAACTACACTTACGTGGCCCACATCCTGAGCATGGACACCACCACTGCCAGCGAAACCATCAAGTATCGGGCCATCGAGTCACCGATGATTCATCATCGGATTTACTGGTTCATCATCACTTTGGAAGTCACCTATACCGTGCTATGCCTGATAGGCACCTATCAGTTGTTGCGCCATATCAATGCCCCTGCCGAGGTATTCCATGAGGCAAAGAAGTTCTCGATCATGGGCATACTCGCGGCCATCTTCATTTATTACGTCTGCCTGCAAACCGTGGGTGTGGAATGGTTCGACATGGACACTTCGCAATCATGGAATGCCAAGGACTGGGCACGACATATTGTTGACTTCATATTCCCGGTGATGATTTACATCACCTTGAAAGTCGAGCGCTGACGTTCAGCGCTCGTTTATTTCATGCCAACTTTCCCTGCACTGGCGCCACCACTGCTTTCGGTTTACGAAACACCAGCACATTGCCCAGCATCACTAACACCAGACCGACCAGCGCCGGCGCTGTCCATTGGTAACCTTCAGCAAACGCCGAAACGTTGAGCGCCACCACCGGAAACAGCACCGTGCAGTAAGCCGCACGCTCCGGCCCCATGCGCCCGACCAGCGTCAGATACGCGGTGAAACCAATGACGGAACCGGGGATCACCAGATACAGCAGCGCACCGACGTAACGTGGGCTCCAGTCCATGTCGAATGGAATGCCTTTGACCAGGCACCACACCGACAGCATCGCCGCGCCATAGGCCATGCCCCAGGCGTTGGTGGTCAGCGGTTTGAGACCGGCCTTCTGCTGCAGGCTCGAGAGCATGTTGCCCGCCGAGAAACACAACGTCCCGCACAGTGCCAGGCCGAGCCCCAGCAAGGTTTGCGGGCTGGCCTGATGCCCGACCAGTTCTGGCCAGAACAACATGCCCAGGCCGAACAGCCCCAGCGCACCGCCCATCAGCACATTGCGCGCGATGCGCTGACCAAAGAACACCCGCGCATTCAGCGCGTTCCACAGCGTCGCGGTGGAAAACACCACCGCGACCAGACCACTGGGGATCCACTGACTGGCGGTCAGGAAACACATGAAGTTGACGCAAAACAGGCACAAGCCCTGCGCCACGCAGATCAGATGCCCGCGGCGGTTCATCGGTTGCAGGCGCCGACTGAGCAGCAACAGCGCAAACAGCACCAGCGCGGCGAGCCCGAAGCGATAGACGATCGACACCGGAATCGCCACCACGCCAAGCTGCCATTTCAGGGCAATCCAGGTGGTGCCCCAGATCAGCACGGTCAGCAAATACAACGACAGGTTCATGGCAGACACTCCTCGATAGGCCTTGAGTGTCTGCCCGAGCCAGGTTTGTGCGCTTGCAGATTCTTGCGCTTTTGTCTGGCGGCAGGCTGGCAGCGCGGTGTCTACGGAGTAGGATGCAAGGCGTTGAAGAGAACCGACCATGGCCACCATCGATACCCTGCAAGTCTTTCAAGCGTTGAACAGCTCGCCGAACGCACGCCTGGTGCACAGCGCCGAGCTCGGTGACGGCTTGTCTGCCGCTTTGTGGACCAACCACCACGATGCACAGGATTACGAAGCGCCAAGCCACCACACGTTGTCCTGCTACATTGCCGGTGGCACCGGCACTTTTCGTCGCGATCAACCTGGGCAAAAAGGCGGGCCGGACAAGTTGTGCATCCTGCCGGCCGATCATGAGTCGGGCTGGGTGATCAACGGTGATATTCGCTTGGCGCACCTGTATTTCAGCGCCGAACAATTCGCCCTCGGTTGCGTCACGCTGCTCGATCGCGAACCCCGCGAGATGCAGTTGCGCGAGCAGACCTTTCTCGAAGACCCACAACAGGCGCAACGCTTCCGGCAGTTGCTGACGCTGAATTGGGACGAGCCAGCCGAGCGTCTGCTAACCAGCAGCCTCGCCCATGAGTTGATCAGCCACACTTTGCTCAGTCAGGTCGGCGCGCGTCAGGGTTTGCGATTGAAGGGCGGACTGGCACCACACCAGCGTCGGCAACTGGTGGAGTTCATCGACAATCAGTTGGCCGAACCGATCAGCCTGGGTCAATTGGCCGGATTGTGTGCGCTGTCGGAATACCACTTTGCGCGGATGTTTCGCACCAGCTTCGGTCTGCCACCGCATCAGTATGTGCTGGCGCGGCGCCTGAGCCGGGCGCGGGAGTTGTTGCGCGGGACGGCGTTGCCGTTGGGTGAGATTGCGCTGGCGTGCGGGTTTGCCAGCGCCAGTCATTTCACCAATCGGTTCAAGCAGGTTCTGGGCGGGACGCCGGGTGAGTATCGGCAGGCGTTTTTGCGTTGAGCCCTTCTCCCCTCACCCCAGCCCTCTCCCGGAGGGAGAGGGAGCCGACCGAGGTGTCTGGCGCTATACGTCGACCTGAAAAATCGAATCGACTATGGATTCCAAGCATTACTTTCAGGTCGGTGTATCTCTCGAATATCCCACGGTCAGTCCCCTCTCCCTTAGGGAGAGGGTTAGGGTGAGGGGCTTTTGATCTTGCCTTAAAACTCCAGCGTGCTGGACAGCGATACCTGTCGCGAATCCCCCATCGACACAAAGAACCGGCTCGCCGCCGAGGTGTAATACGTGCGATCAAACAGGTTCTTCACATTGAGCTGAAACTTGACCTTCTGCCCCTCAACCCTGGTGTCGTAAGTGGCAAACGCATCGGCCACGGTATAGCTCGGCAGATCAAAATCATTCACCGCGTTACCCGCTCGTTCGCCGACATAACGCGCCCCGGCGCCGACGCGCAATTGATCGCCGCCGATCACACTGCCGAAGTCATACACCGCCGACAACGAACCGGAATTCTTCGCTACGTTCTGCAGGCGCTTGCCTTTGTAGTCCGGGTCTTCGGTCACTTCGGCATCGGTGTAGGCGTAGCTGCCGATCATGCTCCAGTGGTCGCTCAACTGACCGGTCAGGTCCATTTCCAGACCGCGCGAACGCACCTCACCGGCCGCACTGTAAATCGTCGTCGGGCCTTCGGAATTGGCCACCAGCACGTTGCGTTTCTTGATGTCGAACAACGCGATGTTGCCGGTGACACGCCCCGGCATGTCCAGCCGCGCACCCAGCTCCCACGACTTGGCTTCTTCCGGTGCGATGCTGCCGTCGAGTACGGTGCTGCTGCCACTCAGCGGGGCGATGGTCGAGTTGGGTTTGAACGATTCGGTGTAGCTGCCGTAGAACGACAAGGCGTCGGTGTAGCGATACACCAGACCGGCGCGCGGCACCCATTTCTGCCCGTTGCTGTCGGTGTTGGCCTTGAACGGCACGCCTTTGCCGGCGTACTGGTCGTACTCCTGGAAGCGTCCGCCAGCGACCAGAATCCACTGATCGTTGAGGTGAATCGAGTCCTGCATGAACACCGAATCGCTGCGCAGTTCATCGGTCTGCGCGCTGTCGGGGGCGCTGACGGTCGTACCGGCAACTTCACGGCCATACACCGGATTGAGGTAACTGAACGTGGTCAGGCTTTTCTGTCGGATCAAGTCCTCGCGGTAGATCTTGCGGTACTCGTCATCGACGCCGAACACCAGATCATGCTGCATGCCCAACACGTTGACCTTGCCTTCGAGACTGGCGGTGGTGAAACGGTCAGTGCTGATCGCGTTCTGGGTGCCGTCCATGCTGCGGGTCAGCGTGCCCTTTTTGGTGTCGATGGCGGTCACGCGGACCTGGCTGGCGTCGTAGGTCTCGCGGTTCCAGCTGTAACCGAAGTGGGCTTTCCAGTCGTCGTTGAGGTCGTGGTCGGCTTCAAAGTGATACAGGTCCGAACGGCCTTCCATGTTATTGAACGGCTCGTCGAGGCGCTCTTTGCGCGAGATGTCCAGCGGGTGATTGGTGCGTGGATCGATCAGCGTGCCGCGGTCGAACGGCGTGAGAAATTCGCGGTGCTCGTAGGCGAACAACAGCTTGGTGCTCTCGCCGAACCAGGCCAGCGACGGGGCGATCAGGGTTTCACGGTGGGTGCCGAAGTTGCGCCAGTAATCTTCGTCTTCGTGGTCGAGCACCATGCGATAGGCCAGCCCGGAATCGCCCAACGGGCCGGTGCTGTCGAAGGTGCCGCCGCTGCCGTTCTTGCCCTCGCCGTAGGTCGAGCCGCGCAAGGTCAGCGCATTGTATTGGGTAAGTTCAGGCTTCTTGCTGACCAGGTTGACCACGCCACCCGGGTCTTGAATGCCGTAGAGCAACGAGGCCGGGCCTTTGAGCACTTCAACCCGATCGACCGTGGCGTTCATGCCACGCCCCTGCACGATCGGCATACCGTCGCGCATGATCGAGCCATTTCGGTTGTCACCGAAACCGCGCGTCATCACCGAGTCCTGAGTGCTACCCAAGGTGTTGCCCTGGGTGATGCCGCTGACATTGGCCAACGCGTCATCCAGATTGCGCGGCGCCTGATCGCGGATGACTTGCGCCGGGATGACGTTGACGGTCTGCGGGATTTCCTGAAGCGAGGCCGAGGAGCGCATCACCGAACTGGTTTCCGGTGGCTGGTAGCTCATCGATTCATCGCGGGTCGAGGTGATGGTCGTGGCGCCGAGATTCAGCGCACCTTCAGTAGGCTGAGGCTCCAGCGCCAGCGTGTGGCTGTCGGTGCGGCGGAAGTTGAGGCCGGAACCGCTGAGCAAACGTTGCAGTGCCTGTTCAGCACTCATCTGGCCATTGACGGCCGGAGCTGTAAGGCCGTAGGGCGCTTCGTCGGTGTAGACCACGCTCTGCCCGGTGACGCGGCTGAAGTCGCTCAAGGCTTGCGGCAGCGGTTTAGCGACCAGGGAAAAGTTGAACTGCTTTTGCGCCTGACTGCTGGCGGTTTCAGCGGCGAGCGCGACGCTCAGCGGCAACAGCGCCAATGCTGAAAAGCTCAGTGCCGACACGCCTAACCATTGTTTGACCGAACCCGATTTTGCCCTGGACTTCATTGCTCAATGACCTGTGTAGAACCGCAACGGATGCGAATGACTCGCAGTTTCAGTCACTACACGGATGGGGCTGATGTTTACCTCACCAACATTTGAAAATTATTTTTTGTGGTGTTCGATCGGGCGCCATCGCGAGCAGGCTCACTCCTACATTTGGAATGCGTTCCCCTGTAGGAGTGAGCCTGCTCGCGATGGCTTTAGCCGCCTCAGCGCAAAATAATCAGATGACCCAACACCTGATGCTGCTCAAACCCCATCACCCCTTGCAGCGAACTCAAAACCGCCTGCGGATCCTTGCTCGGAAAACTGCCACTGACCTTGCGCGCCGCCAGCTCATCGTTGAGCAACACAATCCGCCCGGGGTAATAACGGCGCAAATCCTCCACCACATCAGCCAGTGTCGACTTGTAATAAGTCAGCCAGCCCTGACGCCAGGCCAACTGCGCCTCACTGTCCACCGTATGCAGTTTTTCTGCCGTACCGTCACCGTAAGCGACCTGCTGACCGGCCGTAAGAATTTGCTGCTCAGCATCACGATCCGCCGTCACACCAACGCGCCCCGACAACACCGTAACCTGCGCACCGTGAGGCTGCAGTCGCACTTCGAACTGCGTGCCAAGCACCCGCGCCTCGCCCTTCTCCGCCGCGACCACAAACGGATCCCCCGTATGTGTGACGCTGAAGAAACCGGCACCACGACGCAATTGCACATGCCGCTCGCCATGACTGAAATCCACGGCAATCGCACTGTCGCCATCCAGCGTCACTTGCGATTGATCGGCGAGTGTCACCGTGCGGATCTCACCGGGTGCCGAGACATAATCGGCGCCCAGGTCATCGATCCAGCGCTGCGGCTGCCAACCGGTGCCAAGGCTGATCATCAGCAACAAGCACGCGGCCATCGCCAGCGCGCCCGACCAGCGCAAAACGGGCGAATGACGCGGGCGGTCCATCGCATGAAGGTAACCCTGCAACGCGAAGGCTTCTTCATCGGCCAATGTTCGCGCCGGGCCTTCACTCAACTCCCACACAACCTGAGCCTGTGCGTAAGCTTCGGCGTGCGCCGGATCGGCACGCAGCCATTGGCTGAAGGTCAGTTGATCGCCCGCGCTCGGCCGGTCATGCAACAAGCTCAGCCAGGCGAACGCAGCCTGCTCTTGCGCGGGCGTGGGGATGACGGAATCGGATGGCTTCACGGTGCTTTCCCTGGCAGGCGTGGCGCGGGTTCGCGCAGGCTGGCCTTGCAGGCCTCGAGGGCGCGCATCATATGTTTTTCCACGGCACTTTGGGACAGGCCCATGGCTTTGGCGATTTCCGCATACTTGCGGCCGTGAATGCGATTGAGCAAAAAGATCTGCCGGGTGCGCTCTGGCAAGGCGCGCAACGCCGCTTCGACATACTTCAGATCATTGCCCGCTTCCAGCGCTGCTTGTGGTTCGCTGCCGTGGCTGTGCGGCTCGTCCGGTTGCCAGCCTTCGTTGACCCGCGTGCGCGTGCCTTCGCTGCGCAGATGGTCGATGGCGATGTTGCCGGCGCAGCGCAACAGATAGGTGCTGAGCTCTTCGACCTGCACCAGCGGTCGCCGCCAAAAACGCAGAAACAGATCCTGGACCAGATCCGCCGCCGTCGCCCGACAACCGACGCGCCGGTTTACCAGCGCTTCCATTTGCGAACGCTGGGACAGGAACACCTGAAGAAAATGCGCACGTGCCCCACGCGGCTCATCGTCGCGGGATTCCGGTGGCAGACCGATCAGCACTTCAGCACTGCGCCCATGCGGCGACCGGGCTCGCCAGCAGACTGACCCCGGCCAGCGTCAATGCGAAACGCGGGCGATACGGCAGCAACAAAACCAACACCAAGGCGCTGAGCATCAGCACGGCAAACCAGTCGACCAGGCCGAAGCTCCAGCCGTTGGCCTTCACCGCCGCCCAAAGCGACAAACACAGCAATAACCATCCGCCGACTTTCAGGCCCTGACGGCGACGCGTGGACGGTTTGTGACCGAGCAATTCATCGTGGTGGCGAGGCATCGACAGGCACAACGCGGTGAATCCGGCGTAGGTAAGCAACAAGGGCAAGAGCATCAGTTCGCCCCTTGTTCAAGGGTGATCGGCCGGGCCTGTTCGCGGCGGGGGTTTTTAATGCTGACGGTGTTGCCGGCGCGCTGCATTTTCCACGCGGCCCAAGCCAGGAACAAACCGGTTGCGAGGCACGTCAGATCAAAACCGGCCAATGCCCAATCCCTCTGCATCAAGGTAACGCCGAGATTCCAAGGGGTGGTCAGCGCATTGACCAGCGGCACCGCGACAAACAGGGCGGCGCTCAGGGTGAGTTGCTCAACCCAGGCCTTTCGTCCCGGACGCAGCAGCGCGTGCAGCACACTCAAAGCCCAAGCGATAAAGAACGCGTTCACTTCCCAATCTGCGCGCTCGGCGAGGCTCACTGGCAACAGACGATTGGCCAGGAAGAATACAGCCACCGCCGCAACCAACCCGGCCATGCTGGCGATGTTCAGCACTTCAACCAGCCGCAGTTCGAACGGCATCACGCCGCTCTTGGCATGTTTGAGTTGACGCTTGCCCAACCAGATCACCAGCCCGGTGCCGATCATCGCCGTGCCGGCCAATCCGCAAATGAAATACAGCCAACGCAGGAGCGGCCCGGCGAAGTGACCCATGTGCAAGCCATAGAACGCACCACCCACCGCCATCGCCATTGGCTGCTCCGGTGTGCTGCCGAGCATCTGCCCGGTCACCCCGTTGAACGTCACGGCACGGCCGAAATCATGCACCACGCGATCCCCCGCACGGGACAGCACCACCGTGGCATTGGCATCCCCCGGATTGCTCACCGACAGACGCGCCGTGTGGCCGCCCGACCATTGCTCGCTGGCCTTGCTCAACAGCGGCGCCATGGCTGCCAAAGGTGCCGCGATGTTGGCGCGCTCCGGGGTTTTCGACGCGGGGAACACTTCATCATAGAACGTGCGCACGTCACTGCCGTACGACGCGACGATGCTCGCCGGCATGACCATCGACATGAAAATCACCAGGCTGCTGTAGGTGATCATCAAGTGAAACGGCAACACCAGCACACCCACCGCGTTATGCCCGTCGAGCCAGGAGCGCTGACCCTTGCGCGGGCGGAAGGTGAAGAAGTCCTTGAAGATTTTCTTGTGGGTGATGATCCCGGTGATCAGCGCGACGAACATCACCATCGCGGCAATCGTCGCCAGCCAGCGGCCCCACGGATAAGGCATTTGCAACTGGAAGTGGAAGCGATAGAAGAACTCGCCGCCCATGCTGTCGCGGCCCTGCACTTCGGCGCCGGTTTGCGCGTCGAGGGTTTTCGACTCGAAGCGCCCGCGCTCACCGGGATTGGCCGGCACTGGCTGCCAGCGCACGGTCAGGCCGGGATCTCGGGCATCAGGCAAATCGATCAGCCAGCGTGAGGCGCCGGCCGCGTGTTGCTGCAGATAATCCTGGGCCAGCGTCAGGCTCGTCTCGGCACTCACCGATCGCGCGGGGATTTCCGGCTGCATCCAGTGGCTGATCTCATCTTTGAAATAGGCCAGCGTCCCGGTCAGGAAAATCGCGAACAGCAACCAGCCGAACAGCAGTCCGGCCCAGGTGTGCAGCCAGGCCATCGCCTGACGAAAGCCCTCTTTCATGCCAGGCCCAATCCACGTGCTGCGCCAGAGATGGTCGCCAGAATCACGCTTGGCACCAGCAAACCGACCCAGGCCGACCACGCCGTACGACAGGCGAAACACCAGAGCACCGCCACCAGATAGACCAGAAAGGAAATGGTCATGCCGGTCACCACCGCTTCGGCGCGGCTCAACGGCAGCCACAGCGTCAGGGTGACACTGGCCAGCGCCGCAACGAGATAGCCGCCAAACACCGCCGCCAGCACCCGTGAGGTGACGGCCAGACGATAGGAGATGGGAAGTGTGGCGAGTTTGCCTTTCATGTTTCGACCCTGAAACGAAAAACGTCCGGCCGATGAGCCGAACCTACAGGCGAGCAATATTAATGATAAATATTCTCATACGCAAAAGCATCTGATTGCCGGTTAAGCGTTTCGCCCCTTACAATGCGAACAGTTCTTGTTCTCTAACGCATACTCTCTACCGCGCCATCAAGCGCCCGGAGTAATACCGTTGTCGTCCGCCCATCCTGTCGAATCGCTCTATCAGGCCCATCACGGCTGGCTCACCAGTTGGCTGCGGCGCAAACTCGGCTGCCCGGACAGCGCGGCGGATCTGGCGCAGGACACGTTTATCAAGGTGCTGACCGCCCGCGAACCTCCGGTGATCATCGAGCCGCGCGCCTTTCTGACGACGTTGGCCAAGCGCGTTCTGTTCAATCATTACCGCCGTCAGGATGTCGAACGCGCTTACCTCGACACCTTGGCGCAGATGCCGGACATGGTCGCGCCGTCGGAAGAAGACAAGGCGATCATCCTGCAAACCCTGATGGAGCTGGATCAGTTGCTCGACGGTTTGCCGCGTCAGGTCAAACGCGCCTTTTTGCTGGCGCAGGTCGATGGCCTGACTTATCCACAGATCGCCGCTGAACTGGGCATATCCGTGGCCACGGTCAAACGTCATCTGAACAAAGCCGCCATGCGCTGCTACTTCGCCTTATGAACCGCGTGCCGGATTTCTCCTCCCAAGTGGCTGAACAGGCCGTGCATTGGCTGATGGAAATGCAGCAGGGCACGCTCTCCCCGCGCCAGCAACGGGCCTGGCAACAATGGCTGGAGGCACACAGCGAACACCGGCGGGCGTGGGAGCATATTCAGCGGGTCAATCAGCGTTTGCGCGGTGTGTCGTCGCCGCTGGCACACGCGGCGTTGAACGGGCCGAAGTCCGGCAGCCGTCGTCAGGCGCTGAAACTGTTGCTGATTCTCGGCGCGGGCACGGCGGCCACTTGGGGCATGCGCGAGCACAATCCTGTGCCGTCGCTGCTCGCCGATTACCGCAGCCCGCTGGGGCAGCGACGCAAAATTTCCCTGGGTGGCGGTGATAAGTTGCAACTCAATACCGCCAGTGCCGTGGACGTCGACGGTGCGCAGCGATTGATCCGCTTGCTCGAAGGCGAAATCCTCCTGACGGCCGCGCAATCCTTCGAAGTGCACACGGCTCAGGGCCTTCTGAAAGCTCAGGGCGCGCGCCTCAATGTGCGTCAGTTTGCCGATCGCACGCAGGTTGCGCTGTTTGACGGCCGCGTCGAACTGAGCAGCAATGGACGCGCGCCGATGCTGCTGCCGCTTGCACGGCAACTGAGTTTCACCTCGAAATCCATCAGCGAAGCCAAACCGCTGGATGCCAACAGCGGCGCCTGGGCCGACGGCATGCTGGTGGCCGCGCATATGCGTTTGGGCGACTTCCTCGATGAACTCGGCCGCTATCGTCGCGGCCAGCTCAATTGCGACAGGAACGTCGCCGACCTGCTGATTTCCGGGACTTACCCACTGGACGACAGCGAGCGGATTCTCGACCTGCTGGAAATCAGTTTGCCGGTGAAGGTGAAGCGCTTTACCCGTTACTGGGTGAGCGTCGAAGCGCGGGTTTAAAAAACATCAAAAATAAATGAGCCGTTTTTCAGATCTGGCGTGACAGAGAAGGAAAGCCCCCTTGATTCAACCTTCTCAGGATCATCCGACATGCACTCCACCCGCCTCACGCCACTGGCTCGTACCCTGCGCAATCTTGTCCTCGGCGCCAGCCTGAGTTTCAGTGCCCTGCCCGCCGCGCTGGCCGCTGATGCCAAGGCTTATCACATCGCGCCGTCGTCGCTGGAGAACGCCCTCAACCAGTTTGGCCGTGAAGCGGGCGTGCTGATTTCGTTTGGTTCGCAAGTCACCAGCGGTGTGCAAAGCCGTGGCCTGGAAGGCAGTTACACACCTGAGCAGGGTTTGAATGCATTGCTTGAAGGCACCGGTCTGCAAGCGCGCGCCGAAGGCAACAATGCGTTCAGCCTGCAACCGGTGGCGGATGCCGCGCTGGAGCTGGACACCTCGAAAGTCGTCGGCGACTGGCTCGGCGACGCTGCGCAAATCAATGTGTTCGAGCACCCGGGCGCGCGCGATGTGATCCGCCGCGAAGAGTTCGAACGCCAGGGCGCCACTCAGGCGCGGGATGTGCTCAATCGCATCCCCGGCGTCAACGCTCCAGACAACAACGGCACCGGCAGCCACGACATGGCGCTGAATTTCGGTATCCGTGGCTTGAACCCGCGACTGGCCGCGCGCTCGACCGTGTTGATGGACGGCATTCCGGTGCCGTTCGCGCCCTACGGCCAGCCGCAGTTATCGTTCGCGCCGATCAGCATGGGCAACATGGATGCCGTGGACGTCGTGCGCGGCGGCGGCGCGGTGCGTTACGGCCCGCAAAACGTCGGCGGCGTGGTCAACTTCGTCACCCGGGCGATTCCCGACGAGCCAACGGTCAAGGGCGGTTTCCAAACTGAAACCAGCCCATCGTCGAGCCACGACGGCTTCAAGACCAGCGCCAACCTGCTGGCCGGCGGCACCAACGCCAATGGCCTCGGCGGTGCGTTGCTCTACTCCGGGACGCGCGGCGGCGACTGGCGCGAACACAGCGACACTGAAATCGACGACCTGATCCTCAAGGGCAAATACCAGCTCGACGAAGCCAATAGCTTCAACGCCATGGCCCAGTATTACGAAGGCAAGGCTGACATGCCCGGCGGTCTGAACGTGGCCGATTACGACGCCGATCCGTATCAATCGACGCGTCCGAAGGACCAGTTCTGGGGCCGCCGCACGATGTTCAATTTCGGCTATCGCTATCAGGAAGATCGCCACGAATTCACTGCCAACACGTTCTTCACCAAGACCTTGCGCAGCGGTTATCTCGATCAGGGCACCTTCCTTTCGCTGTCGCCGCGCGAGTATTGGGTGCGTGGCCTGGAAACCCGATTCGCCCAAGGTTTCGACCTCGGCCCGACCAGCCACGAAGTCGGCGTCGGCTATCGCTACATCAACGAGGCCGGTCACGAACTGCGCTATCGCACACCGATCAGCAGCAACCAATACCCGACCACCGCCAGCCGCAACGACCGCGACACCCGTGGCGGCACCGAGGCCAATGCGTTCTTCGTCGACGACCGCATCGACATCGGCAAATGGACCATCACCCCGGGCGTGCGCTACGAGATGATCGAGTCGCAGCAGACCAACAACCTGACCAACGTCAAATACAAGGGCGACTACAACACCGCACTGCCAGCGTTGAACGTGCTCTATCACCTGACCGACAGCTGGAACCTGTACGCCAACACCGAAGGCTCGTTCGGCAGTGTGCAATACAGCCAGATGCCCAACCGGGTGACCAGCGGCGAAGTAAAACCGGAGAAGGCGCGTACGTGGGAACTCGGCACGCGGTATGACAACGGCGCGTTGCGCGCGGAAATCGGCGCGTTCCTGATCAACTTCGACAACCAGTACGAAAGCAACCAGACCAACGATTCGGTGATCGCCCGTGGCGAAACTCGCCATCAAGGGATCGAGACCAGCGTCAATTACGCGCTGGATGACTTGAGCCCGGCGCTCGCCGGCTTCGATGTCTACGCCACTTACGCTTATGTTGACGCGACTATCCGCGAAGACGGACCAAACAAGGGCAATCGCGTGCCGTTCTCGTCGAAACACAAAGGCACGATTGGCGTGGGTTACACCGAAGGACCGTGGAAGCTGAATCTCGACAGCAGCTTCCAGAGCGACCAATTCGCCGACAACGCCAACACCTCGAAGGAAAGTGCTGATGGCAGCACTGGCAAGATCCCCGGTTACATGCTGTTCAGCAGCCGCGCGGGGTATGACTTCGGGCCGCAGTTGTCGGACTTGAATGTGGCGGTGGGCGTGAAGAACATCTTCAACACGCAGTACTTCACGCGCTCGTTTGATGACAACAACAAGGGCAAGTATGTGGGTGAGCCGCGTACGGTGTACGTCCAGACTTCTGTAGCATTCTGAGGATTGAAAAGCCCCTCATCGGAACGCCGCCCGCCTAGCCCTCTCCCTAAGGGAGAGGGTACTGATTGGGGGATGCTTGCGAGGTACGCCGACCTGAACGTGCTGTGCCGAATCCATAATCGACTCGACCTGAAACCGCTTTGCCGAATCCATAATCGACTCGACCTGAAACCGCTTTGCCGAATCCATAATCGACTCGGTCTTTCAGGTCGATGTACCCCGCAATACGACTCGGTCGGCCCCCTCTCCCTCCGGGAGAGGGCTGGGGTGAGGGTCAGCGGGTCATGGTCTACAGTAAAACTTCAAACCAACTTCACAAGGATCGTGAAGCATGCAAACTCGCCCCACCCTCGCCCAATTCGCCCGCCAGTTACGCGTTAACCAAACCGACTGTGAACACCTGCTCGGGCAAAAACTCCACTCCCGCCAAATCGCCAATCTGAAATTTCGTCGGCAATTTCCGTGTCCGCCTTACGTGCTGGATTTTTACTGTGCGGAGTTGAAATTGGCGATTGAGCTGGATGGCGGTCAGCACTTTGAAACGCAGGGACTGATTCATGACCAACGCCGGACGCACTATCTGAATCAGAAGGGCATTGAAGTCGCGCGCTTCAGTAATCTCCAGGTGATCCAGCAGATGGACGATGTGCTGGAGCAGATCATAAGAACTGCAGCGAATCGAAAAATGCCCTCACCCTAACCCTCTCCCAGAGGGAGAGGGGACTGACCGGGGGATGCTTGCGAGCTACGCCGACCTGATTCTGCTTTGCCGAATCCATAATCACTCGGTCTTTCAGGTCGACGTACCTCTTCAGACACCTCGGTCGGCCCTCTCCCGTAGAGAGGGGGGACTGATTGCGGGATGCTTCAGAAATACATCAACCTGAAGTGCTTTGCCGAATCCATAGTCGACGCTGTCTTTCAGGTCGATGTAACCCGCAACACACCTCGGTCGGCCCCCTCTCCCGGAGGGAGAGGGCTGGGGTGAGGGGCCGCGCTCTTGTGCCTTGCGCAAAAATCCGCCGCAAACAAAAACGGGCCTGCTTTCGCAGGCCCGCTCTCATTGGGTGGCTATAAAATCAGCGCATCAACTGTTGATCGCTGCCTGTTCATTCTCAAGAAATTCTTCCTCCAGCAGAGCGTCATTCGCCTTGCTAAATGGCACCACAGCGGCACGTGGTTTACCTCGCAGTTTGCCGAAAAGGTGCTCCAGGGCGTGCTCGAGTTTTTCGGCAGCGCCGTCGATCGCCAGTTCCAGCGAATCGGCTTTATGGGTCACGGAAATCGGTTGATGGCCTTTTGGCCGCGCTTCCAGTTGGCAGCGCAAGTCATGGGGACCTGGTTTGTCACCGTTCTCGTCGCTCAGGTGGACTTCGACACGGGTCAGGTCTTCTTCATAACGTTCGAGCGTGCTCTCAATGGTTGTACGTACCCACTCCTCCAGTCGTTGACTACTTTGAATATGGTTATCGCTGTTGACTTGGATTTGCATAGTTCATCCCTTATTTCAGCTAGCTCGTGAGAGGCCTTGAGTTGAATTTCCTGACCTCCTGGTTACAACAATCGGCCCGACCGACGAACATTTCAACCCCTGAAAAAAGATAAATATTCATTCGCAAAAAAAGCCGGACAACCGAGCAAAGCACTGGTAAGGTCGGGAGTTGGGTCGCCTCACACCCCGGCAAAATTTGCTCACAACTGCCCGTCGTTCAACGGGTGCAAACTGCGAAATATCCCCGCCTCCTCGACCAGCCAATCATGCACCGCACGCACACCCGGATGGCTTAAAGCCCCCGGTGCATAGAGCAACACATAGCGTTTGTGATTAGGCACCGACAGGCCAAACGGCACAATCAACGTCCCTCGCTCCAATTCATCGTTAAGCAAGGTGCGGCGGGCAATCGCCACGCCCATCCCGGCAATCGCCGCTTCGATGGTCAGATGATTGCGATTGAAGGTATGCCCACGCCGTACGTCGGCGCCCTCAAAACCAATCGCGTTCAAATAGAATTCCCATTCCGCGTATTCATAACTGCCACGCCACGCGGTGATGTCGTGCAGTACCGGGAAATGCACCAGATCCGCCGGCCCGTGCAACGGTGGTCGCCCGCGCAACAGGCTCGGTGCGCACACCGGGAAAATCTGCTCGTCGAGCAAGGCTGTGGATAACAATCCCGGGTAACTGCCGTCGTTCAAATCGATCGCCAGATCAAAATCGCCTTCGTGCAAGGGCACGCTGCTGTCCTCTGCCACCAAACGCAACTGAATGTCCGGATAGCGTTGCTGCAGGCGTGGCAAGCGCGGCGTCAGCCACTTGCTGAGGAACGACGGAATCGAGCGCACTCGCAAAATCCCGCTGATCATTCCGGCATCAAGTCGACGCAATTCGGCATCGATGCTGCCATATGCCTCGTTGACGGTAATCGCCAGCCGCTGCCCCTCCGCACTCAGCTCCACACCACGCGCGCGCCGATGAAACAGACGGAAACCAAGTCGTTCTTCAAGTTGACGAATTTGCTGACTGACCGCCCCCGGGGTGATGTGCAGCTCTTCGGCACAACGGGTGAACGACAGGTGCCGCGCGGCACAGGAAAACACCTGCAGCCAGACATAGGTCTGCGCATGCAATTGACGACTCATCGTTTAGTCCTGCTAAAGGCTTACTTAGGAAGTTTCGTTAGTCACGTAGGACCGAGGTAGGCAGTATCGCCGACATTGCGCTTGTCCTACAAAAAATGGCAGCGATTCCTACTCCATTGCTTGTAAGGGTTTAGCATGGCTATCAGTGTTTTCGATCTATTCAAAGTCGGCATCGGCCCGTCCAGTTCCCACACCGTAGGCCCGATGCGCGCCGCTGCGACCTTCGCTCAGGTGCTGATTGATCAACGTTTATTGAACGATGTGCGCCGTGTGGAAATCCGTTTATACGGCTCACTGTCGGCCACCGGCGTCGGGCACGCCACCGACCGCGCAACGGTGATGGGCCTGATGGGCGAATGGCCGGACAGCATCGATCCGGCGACCATCGATTCACGTATCCAGCAACTGCGCGAGACAGGCCAACTGTCCCTCGCCGGTCAGAGAGAAATTGCCTTCGACTGGCAGCGTGATCTCCTGCTGCTGGATGAGAGCCTGCCCTACCACCCCAACGCCATGTCGCTGACAGCCTTTGGCGAAACGGCCGAGCTGTTCGAGCAGACCTATTACTCGGTTGGCGGCGGTTTCATCATCGAGGCGGCAGAAGCCGAGTCCGGTGTCGCCCCGGCGAGTGAAGTGGTGTTGCCGTACGATTTCTCCAGCGCCGCCGAACTGCTGTCGCTGTGCAAACAGCACAACCTGCGCGTCTCCGAGCTGATGATGGCCAACGAACGCGCGTGGCGCACTGACGCGGAAATCCGCCAGGGCCTGCTGCACATCTGGTCGGTGATGCGTGAGTGCGTTGAACAGGGCCTGCGCCACGAGGGGATTCTGCCCGGCGGTCTGAATGTGCCGCGTCGTGCAGCGAAATTGCATCGCAGCTTGTTGGAAATCGGCAAGCCGAACGTGATCAGTTCCACTCTGTCGGCAATGGAATGGGTCAACCTGTTCGCCCTCGCCGTCAACGAAGAGAACGCCGCCGGCGGGCGCATGGTCACCGCGCCGACCAACGGTGCAGCCGGAATCATCCCGGCCGTTCTGCACTACTACATGAAATTCAATCCGGACGCGTCTGACGATGATGTCGTCGCTTTCTTTCTGGGCGCGGCTGCTGTCGGCATTTTGTGTAAGAAAAATGCTTCGATCTCCGGCGCTGAAGTCGGCTGCCAGGGCGAAGTCGGTTCGGCCTGTGCGATGGCCGCTGCTGGCCTGGCCGACGTGCTCGGTGCCACCCCGGAACAACTGGAGAACGCCGCCGAAATCGGCTTGGAACACAACCTTGGCCTGACCTGCGACCCGGTCGGCGGCCTCGTACAGGTGCCGTGCATCGAGCGCAATGCCATCGCCGCCGTGAAAGCGATCAACGCCACGCAAATGGCCCTGCGCGGCGACGGCAAACACTTCATTTCCCTCGACCGGGTGATCCGCACCATGCGCGACACCGGCGCCGACATGCACGACAAATACAAAGAGACTTCACGGGGCGGCCTGGCCGTGAGCTGGGTGGAATGCTGAGGCCCATTCCCTGACCGCCCCGGCAGGCCGCACAAAGCCGCCTGCCAACCGTGAGCCCGAGCAAAAATAATAACGAGGCGATACCGATGACCGATGTACGTACACCTGCTGCCGAAAATCCCGCTGTAGACCGCACACGCAATGCAGAAACGGCCCACAAGGGCTGGAACAAATTCGACACCACCTGGATGCTCGGCCTGTACGGCACTGCGATCGGTGCTGGCACCTTGTTCCTGCCGATCAATGCCGGCGTCGGCGGTTTCTGGCCTTTGCTGATTCTCGCCGTACTGGCTTTCCCGATGACGTTTTTTGCCCACCGTGGGCTGACCCGTTTCGTGTTGTCCGGGCGTTCCGGGGACATCACCGAAGTGGTCGAAGAACACTTCGGCATCGGTGCCGGCAAGCTGATCACGCTCCTGTATTTCTTCGCGATCTTCCCGATTCTGCTGGTGTACAGCGTGGCGCTGACCAACACCCTGAGCAGTTTCCTCGAACACCAATTGCACATCACTCCGCCACCACGGGCGATCCTCTCGCTGGTGTTGATCCTCGGTTTGATGGCGATTGTGCGCTGTGGTCAAAGCGTCATCGTCAAAGCCATGAGCGTGCTGGTTTATCCATTTGTTGCCGCATTGCTGCTACTGGCGCTCAGCCTGATTCCAAACTGGAACGGTGCGTTTTTTGCCAGTGCGCAAGAAGCCATGCCAATGTCCGCTTTCTTCAAGACAATGTGGCTGGCGATTCCGGTGATGGTGTTTTCATTCAACCATTCGCCGATCATTTCCGCGTTCGCGGTTGAGCAGAAACAACGTTACGGCGAGCAGGCCGAACGCAAAAGCAGCGGCATCCTCGCTATGGCTCACGGCATGATGGTCGTCACGGTGATGTTCTTCTGCTTCAGCTGTGTGCTGGCGCTGTCGCCGGCGGATCTGGCAGCGGCCAAGGCGCAGAACATTTCGATCCTGTCGTACCTGGCCAACCACTTTCAGACCCCGGTCATCGCTTACGCCGCGCCGCTGATTGCGCTGGTGGCGATCACCAAATCCTTCCTCGGCCACTACATCGGCGCCAGTGAAGGCTTCCAGGGCATGATCGTGAAAAGCCTGCGCAGCCGTGGCCGGGTGATGTCAGCGAGCTGGCTGAACCGTGCGACCGCCGTGTTCATGATCATCAGTTGCTGGGCCGTGGCAACGTTCAACCCGAGCATCCTTGGCATGATCGAAACCCTCGGCGGGCCGGTGATTGCCTGCCTGTTGTTCCTGATGCCGATGTACGCCATCCGCCGCGTGCCGGCCTTGCGCCAGTATTCGGGGCAGGTGTCCAACGTGTTTGTGGTGCTGATCGGCCTGATTGCACTGTCAGCGATCATCTACTCGGTTCTGCCCTGAAAACGGGCCATTAAAAAAGGCGAGCCGCGTGGCTCGCCTTTTTAATCCCCGTGTTCATTGTTCGACAATTTTCCCGGCACAGCCCTTGCTACATACCTTTAGGAGCTGCCGCAGGCTGCGATCTTTTGCTCTTCGTGACCGAAATCAAAACACTGAAGAGCAAAAGATCGCAGCCTCGTTTCCTCGACAGCTCCTACATGAAAGCAACAAATACAGGCCACGGAATGGCCGATGATCCGGTTGGGCGAACCAACCCGATCACGGCCGGTCAACAACTGCACGTTCAATCAGGCGGTGACGCATCATGGACAATCCTTTTCAGATCATTACCGATGCCTTTGCGCCGGACTATCAGATCAACCTGAGCATTCAAGGCCTGGACGGCAGCATCATGCTGACCCTGTCCAACAGCGGCCGGATCGTGGCCAAGCGCATGATCAGCGCCGAGCAGCGCAACGACCCCGTGCGCCTCAAGCGTCTGGTGCAAAGCATCCAGTTCGGCATTGCCATCGAGCAAGGCCACAGCGCCATGGCAATCCTCGAAGCGATGACCAGCGGCGACGGGCTGACCCCGCCACCACCACGCCTCATCGGCCAGCCCGGGCAAGCAGCCGGGCTTTAAAGCTCGCCCTTCTCGACTTCCGGATGTTCGCTGGAACCGGCGCCAAGTTTGCGCTGCGGTTTCTCGATCTTCACCGAAGGAAATTGTGACGAGGCGTAACGCACCACAAGAATCGAGAACGCCAGCAACAGAATGCCGCCGCACAGGTAGATAATGCCCATGTCCGGCGGGTTGTGGTGCGAGACGTTGGAGATCAGCAAACGGGTCAGCGCGGTGATCGCCACGTAGATCAGGAAGCGCACCGGCATGTGGTTGGTCTTGAAATAAATTCCGACCATCGCCCCAAGTTCGAGATAGATGAACAGCAACAAAATGTCATCGATCTTGATGTGGCCTTCCTCGAGCATCCCGAGAAACTCCATCACCGCCGCCCACGCCGTCACCGCACCGATGGCGAACAGCGCCAGATAGTGAAAGGTTTCGACGAACAGGTTGCCCAGGGACTCGGCCAGTTGATGCACGTTTTGCCGCAGTTTCTCGGCCCAGTTGATTTTCACGATGATGTTCCTTAGCTCGAATGCGAGCGGATGATGCGTGTTGGACGTGACGGTTTTCTGCACGTAACGGTTTTCATGCAGAAAAGAGGCCACGCCATCATGGCGAACCGCCGCCAGACCCGCGCCGTGGCGTTTGGTCGCACCGCTGTGCTTTTGTGGGAGCGAGCCTGCTCGCGAATGCAGCGACACGGTCGGCCTGACAAACCCGAAATCCGGTCTACATTGAAAAGCCACTACCCATGGCGCAGGGATTCGCTTATCCTTTTCGCTGTATATGGATACAGTAGTCGTCAAGACAACTTAATGTGAAGGCATGTGAGGTGGTGAATGGCCGTCGAAGTGGTATACCGCAGCAGCCGAGATCTGGAGCGCTTGTTCATGGATAAAGCCGAAGCTGACCGTCATGACAAAATGCTCGAACTGGCCGAATATCTGGCCGATGTGCTGCAAAAAGCCGTTCCGTCCCTGACTGAACAGCAAGTGGAAGAAGCCGGGATCTACATGGCGAAGAATCGCGATGTGTTCGCCCGGGCGTTCAAGAGCCAGCCGGATGCACTGTCCGAGCTGCTCAATGCACCGGCAGAACCAGTTGAACAAGCTGAGGCGGCGGAACCTGCTGAAGCACCGGCCAAGCCAGCCAAAGCGGCGAAGGCTGCGAAGTAATCCAGCCCGAATTGAATAGGCCCTGAGTCGAATGGCTCAGGGCCTTTTTCATGCCTGTGAAACTCAGCGATACAAAACTTTCTCCGCCAACTCATCTGCCACCCGCGCCGGTGAACGCTTTTCCGCCTGTGCATGGGCGAACACCTCGGTCAGCCGCGAACTGATTTTCGACAGATGCGCAGTAATCGTCGGCAATTCCTCGCCACGATGTTTCAGCGAAACGTAGATCAAGCCACCGGCGTTGATCACATAATCCGGCGCATACAGAATCCCGCGCCGTTCCAGTTGGTCGGCGACATCCAGATGCGTCAGTTGATTATTCGCCGAACCTGCCACGGCAGAGCAACGCAGTTGCGTGACGCTGTGGCTGTTCAGCACACCGCCCAGACCGCAAGGCGCAAGAATGTCGCACGGTGTACTGAGTAATGCATCGTTGGCAATCGGGTGCGCGTTGAGCTGTTCCATCGCCAGTTGTACCTTGCCGTGGTCGATATCGCTGACCAGCAGTTCCGCGCCTGCGGCGTGCAATTGCTCGGCCAAGGCAAAACCGACATTGCCCAGCCCCTGAATGGCGATGCGCAAGCCTTCCAGGTTGTCGCTGCCCAGCCGCGCCATGGCCGTTGACCGAATGCCGGCAAATACACCCATCGCGGCATGCGGAGCGGGGTCGCCGGCCGAGGTGGTGCTGGTGACGTGCTGAGTCTGTTGGGCGATGCAATCCATATCCGCCACCGAGGTGCCGCTGTCGATGGCGGTGATGTAGCGACCGTCGAGCTGTTCGATGCAACGGCCAAAAGCTTCGAACAGCGAGCCACGGTTTTCCACATGAGCCGGGCGCACGATCACTGCCACGCCTCCGCCCTGCGGCAGCCCCGCCAGCGCAGCCTTGTAGCTCATGCCCTGAGCGAGGCGAATGGCATCTTCGACGGCGGATTCGTCATTGGGATAGGCGAGATAACGACATCCGCCCAAGGCTGGCCCGAGGCGACTGTTATGGATGGCAATGACCGCCTTCAACCCGGTGACCGGATCAACGCTAAGGTGCAGCGATTCCAGGCGAGTGCTTTGCATGAGCGCAAACATCGTTGGGCTCCCGAATCACTTCTTGTAGAACGCCAGTATAGGCCTGCGCCTGAAAATTGCTGGAGCGCACCGGAATAAGCGCCCTCGCCGACAACGGCTTTGCGGCATAACCTGACACCTGCGTAGCAGGGGACTGGACGAATCTTGCGGGCGGGGCTAAAACGAGGCATTCCCCGGAGATTTCGATGAGTGCGCGTCAACGTTTTTTCGAATGCCTGCACCGTTCACCGCCCGCGCTGTTCGAAGCCGCGCTGTGGATGGCGGCCGAGCACGAAAAAACGGTCGATCCCGACGCGCTGTTACAAGAATTCAGAGACCTGCAACAACGAGTCAGTTACGGCTTGCCGATGTTGCCGGTCAGTGAACTGGCGCAGCCCCTGTTGCGCCGCATGACTGATCTGGGCTTTGCCCAGGACCACTTCCTGCCGCTGCGCCCGCAAGCAGCGCTGTTGCACAAGGTGTTGCAGACCCGTCGCGGCCAGCCGTTGGCATTGGCGCTGATTGCCCTGGAGCTGGCGCGTGGCCTGGAGATTCCTCTGGTCGGGATCAACTTCCCCGGACACTTCCTGTTGCGGGTGCCCGGCGCTGATCACTTGCTGGATCCGTGCGGCGGCCGGCGTTTGTACCCAAACGATTGTCGCGAACTGTTGCAGCGCCAGTACGGGCCGAACATGAAGCTGACCGCCGAGCATCTGCTGACCGCCTCGCCGGTGCAAATGCTTCAGCGCCTGTCGCGCAACCTGCGGCAGTTGCACCTGACGCATGATGACTTCATTGCCGCGCTGATCGACGCCGAACGGGTGCTCGAACTGGGTGACGCCGGCGCCGCCGATTACCTGGCACGGGCCAGTCTTTATCAGCGGCTCGACTGCCCGAATGCCGAGCGCTTTGATCTGGAGCATGCGCTGATGCTCAGCGACGATCCGATTCAGCGCCTGCGCCTGACTGAACGCCTCAGCCACCTGCCGCCCAACTCCGTCGTCCATTAAAAATAAAAGATCGCAGCCTTCGACAGCTCCTACATTGAAATGTGTATTCCCGTGTAGGAGCTGCCGAAGGCTGCGATCTTTTGCTCTTCAGGATTTGACAGATATCCCCATTCCAACTGCCGAACTTCCTTCGGTGGGCGAACGCACCTGAATGATCAGCAATGCAGCAATTACCGCCGGAATCGCACAGAAGAAGAAAATCTGCGCCACTGGAATGTGCATCGCCAACAACAGGCTGCCGAACAGCGGCCCGAGAATCGAACCGAAACGCCCCACGCCCAATGCCCAACCGGTGCCGGTCGCACGCACATGCGCCGGGTAGAAATTACTGGCAAACGCATTCAGCGTCAGTTGCCCGCCAATGATGCAGAACCCGGCGGCGAACACGCAGGCGACCAGATAACGCGGATTGTCATGATTGAGTCCGAGCAGAATCGTGCACAGCGCCGCACCTGCCAACACCGCCGACAGCAAACGCACCTTGCGCTTCAAGCGGTCAGCAAACCAGGCCATGCAGATCGCGCCCAAGGTGCCGGCGAACAGGAACATCGACGTCACCAGATTGGCTTCGTTGAGTTTCAGGCCGCTTTCCAGGAGCAACGTCGGCAGCCAGCTGATCATGAAATACAACAGAATCAGGCTGACGAAAAACGTTGCCCAGATCAGCAAGGTCGGTCGCGCGTAGCCATTGCGGAACAACTCGACTACGGTCAGTTTGCTGCCCTGCTCGCGTTCGTTCTGTTCGACGCTGGCAACGGGCGGCTGCCAATCCGGCAGCATGCGCGCGGTGACTTTGCGCAGCCGCGCGTACGGCGGCGCATCGCGCAGCAGACGTGGCAACGACTCCGGCAGCATCCACCAGAGAAACGGAAACAGCAGCAACGGCGTGACGCCACCGGCGAGGAACACCGCCTGCCAGCCGAACTGGTCGATGAAGCCTGCGGCGACGAAACCACCGGCTGCGCCACCGAATGAAAAGCCACAGGCCGCCAGCGTCACCATCAAGGTGCGCAAACGCGGTGGTGAGTATTCCGACATCAACGCCATAGCACTGGGCATCGCCCCGCCCATGCCGATGCCGCAGATAAAGCGCGCGATCATCAGCGTGTTCAGCGAATCGGCGAAGACCATCAGCACCGTCAGCGTGGCGTAGATCAGCACGCAGGCGAGCAGAATGCGCCGCACGCCAAAGCGGTCGGCGAGTGGCGTGACAGCCAGGGAACCGAGGGTGAGGCCGAGCAAGTTGGCACTGAAAACAGGCCCGAATGCAGACTTTTCCAGCCCCCAGTCCTGCGCCAGCGCGGGCACTACATAACCGAGCACCTGGGCGTCATAGCCATCGGTGACCAGCAGCAAGGCGAGCAGGATCAAGAGCAACCACTGATAACGGGACACAGGACGGGCGTCGAGTGCCGCGCGGAAGCTGGCAATCTGGTTGTGCATCGCAAGGTACCTGTTTTGTTTTTATGATTTTTTGATGTGGCAACCGGATCGTTCCCACGCTCCGCGTGGGAATGCCGCCGGGGACGCTCTGCGTCCACTGTGACGCAGAGCGTCACGGGATGCGTTCCCACGCAGAGCGTGGGAACGATCAGTTACAGGGGAATTACGGGGTGTCTGGTTGATTGGCAGGATGGGCCTTGATGAATGCTGAATGTTCAGCCGCCAGTGCGGCGACCCGACGAATTTTCGGATACGCCTCAAGACTGACGTTGAACCGCTCCGCTGCATACAACTGCGGAATCAGGTACACATCGGCCACGCACGGCCACTCGCCGAAACAGAAGCCCTCGTCGCCAATCAATTGCTCCACCGTCGCCAGCCCCTGGCTGATCCAGTGACTGATCCACTCGACCACCTGCGGCTCGTCGTGCCCTGACTGGCGCAGGCGATTGAGCACGCTGACGTTGTGCAGCGGATGCACATCGCAACCGATCACCGCCGCCACACCGCGCACCTGCGCGCGGGCGAACAAATCTTCCGGCAGCAACGGCACCTGTGGATAACGTTCTTCCAGGTACTCGATGATGGCCGGCGATTGAATCAGCAAACCGCCCTCATCAGTGCGCAAGGCCGGCACCCGCCCCTGTGGATTGATCGCCAGATACGCCGCTTGCCGATGCTCGCCGCCGGGTGGCGCGATCAGATTGACTGGCAACGCCTGATAGTCGAGGCCCTTCAGCGCCAGCGCGATTCGCACGCGGTATGACGAGGTCGAACGGTAATAGGTATAGAGATCCATAACCCGCTCCTGTCAGCGCGCCGCCAGCACTTTGCCGCGGCACTCGCCGAAGCCGATCGAGGCGAAACCGTCACGGGCACAACGCGCACGCAGGATGATTTCATCACCGTCCTCAAGGAATTTACGCACCTCGCCAGAAGCCAGTTCGATCGGTTTTTTACCACCCTCGGTGATTTCCAGCAGGCTACCGAACTGACCGCTCTGCGGGCCGGACAACGTGCCCGAACCGAACAGGTCACCGGCCTGCAACTGGCAACCGTTGACGCTGTGGTGCGCGACCATTTGCGCGACGGTCCAGTACATGTAGCGGGTGTTGCTCAGCGTCAGGCGATGGGCCGGCAGGTTTTGCTCGCGCATGGCTTCGGTGAGCAGCAAAACTTCCAGTTCGATGTCGAAGGCACCGCCGTCCTGATCGCGCTTGTCGAACAGGTACGGCAGCGGCTGCGGATCACCTTCAGGACGCTTCGGTTGCGCGGTGCGGAACGGTTCCAAGGCTTCAGCAGTTACAACCCATGGCGAGACGCTGGTGATAAAACTTTTCGAAAGGAACGGCCCCAGTGGCTGGTATTCCCAGGCCTGGATATCGCGCGCCGACCAGTCGTTGAGCAGGCAGAAACCGGCAATGTGATCAGCCGCGTCACCGATGGCGATCGAGTCACCCATCTCGTTGCCTTGACCGATCCAGATGCCCAGTTCCAGCTCATAGTCCAGGCGCGCGCACGGGCCAAACACAGGCTCGGTCTGACCGGCCGGTAGCGTCTGGCCTTTAGGGCGACGCACGTCGGTACCGGAAGCACGCACGGTGGAGGCGCGACCGTGATAACCGATCGGCACATGCTTGTAGTTCGGCAGCAGCGGGTTATCCGGGCGGAACAGTTTGCCGACGTTCTGCGCGTGCTCGATGCCGACGTAGAAGTCGGTGTAATCGCTGATGCGTGCCGGCAGATGCAGCTGGCAATCGGCGGCCAGGGGCAGCAATTTTGCGCCTTGGGCTTCGATGTTGCCGCGGTGTGTGCTGCCTTCGCTGAACAGTTCCAGCAGACGGGTGCGCAGTGCCACACGCACCTCGCGACCGAGTTCGAAGAATGCGTTCAACTGGCCGCCGTGCATGGCTTCGACAGCGCTGCGCGCGACACCGTCGAACAGCCCGGCTTCCAGCGCTACTTGCAGATCGAAGATATGGTCACCAATCGCCACGCCAGCGCGCGGCATCGCACCGTTGCTGCTGAACACACCCAGCGGCAGGTTCTGCAGCGGGAAATCAGCGTGGCCGTTGGCCGAGGCAACCCAGCTGCGGGTGATGGAATTCTGCGTCATGGGTTATCTCCGGGTCGGGTCGAACGTGGCGGGCAAAGTGGCCCAGCAGGCGTCATAAGTGGATTGCAGTTGCGGACAGTCGAGGGCGAAGCGGCTTGGGCGCAGCACCTGACTGGTCTCGAACATGAAGGCCATGGTGTTGTCGATCTTCGCCGGTTTGAGTTCGGCGTTGATCGCTTTGGTGCAGGTCTCGCCATCCGGGCCGTGGGCACTCATGCAGCTGTGCAGCGAGGCACCGCCGGGCACAAACCCTTCGGCCTTGGCGTCGTACTCGCCCTGGATCAGGCCCATGAATTCATTCATCAGATTGCGGTGGAACCACGGCGGACGGAAGGTGTTCTCGGCGACCATCCAGCGCGGCGGGAAGATCACGAAATCGAGGTTGGCCAGACCGTGCACGCTGGTCGGCGAAGTCAGCACGGTGAAGATCGACGGATCCGGGTGATCGAAGCTGACGGTGCCGATGGTGTTGAACCGGCGCAGGTCGTATTTGTACGGCACGTTATTGCCGTGCCAGGCGACCACGTTCAACGGCGAGTGATTGAGCTCGGTGGCCCACAACTGGCCAAGGAACTTCTGCACCAGCGTGGTGGGTTGCTGAAGGTTCTCGTAAGCGGCGACCGGGGTCAGGAAGTCACGCGGGTTGGCCAGACCGTTGCTGCCGATCGGCCCCAGATCCGGTAGACGCAGCGGCGCGCCGTGGTTCTCGGCGACATAGCCGCGCGCTTGTGGGTCGAGCAATTCAACACGGAATTTCAGGCCGCGCGGCAGCACGGCGATTTCCAGCGGCGCGACTTCCAGCACACCCAATTCGGTGGCGATGCGCAGACGGCCGAGTTGCGGCACCAGCAGCAGTTCGCCGTCGGCGTTGAAGAACACCCGCTCCATCGAGCGGTTGGCGACGTAGTTGTAGATGCTGATGCCGGCCGGTTTCTCTGCACCCGCGTTAGCGGCCATGCTCACCAGACCGTCGATGAAATCGGTCGGCTCGGCCGGGATCTCCAGCGGATTCCAGCGCAGGCGATTGGGCGTCACTTCACCCAACGGGCCACCGGCCAGTTGCCGCTCCAGTTTGACGAAGGCCGGGTGATTGGCCGACGGCTGAATGCGGTACATCCAGGTGCGCCGCGCTTCACTGCGGGTCATGGTGAACGCGGTACCGGAAAACAATTCGGTATAGAGGCCGTAGGGGGCTTTTTGCGGCGAGTTCTGGCCGACGGGCAGCGCACCGGGCAACGCTTCAGAGCTGAATTCGTTACCGAAACCGGACTGATACGCCAGCGCCTGAGCGGTTGAATCGAGGTTCATGGAGCCTCCTGAACAGGGAGTCGGCAGTGGCCCATCGCTCTGGCTCAGAGGTTTCGGCACGCCGGGGTTGTTATTATCGTAATTCGATTACGCATAACGTAATTTGCTCGCTATCCAGCGTCAAGCTATAAAGACGCCCATTCGTTTCGGAACCCGGCCGCACCATGGAAAAAACCAGCGACAGCAACGGCAAACAGAAAGTCCGCTCCGCCGAAGTCGGCACCGACATCCTCAAGGCTCTGGCCGAGTTGTCGCCGTCCACTTCGTTGTCGCGTCTGGCCGAACATGTGCAGATGCCGGCGAGCAAGGTTCATCGCTATCTGCAAGCGTTGATCGCTTCAGGATTCGCCGAGCAGAACACCGCTACCAACCATTACGGGCTCGGCCGCGAAGCCTTGCGCGTAGGCCTGGCCGCACTCAACAGTATGGACGTGCTGAAAGTCGCCGCCCTGCCGTTGGCCGAACTGCGCGACGAACTCAACGAAACCTGCTTTCTGGCGGTGTGGGGCAATCAGGGCGCGACCGTGGTGCATATCGAACCGGCGGTGCGCGCGGTGACGGTGGTGACGCAACTGGGTTCAGTGTTGCCACTGCTCAGTTCATCGACTGGACTGGTGTTCAGCGCCTACTTGCCCCATCGGGAAACCGATGAGTTGCGCGAGCAGGAAATTGCCGCTGTGGATCATCCATTGAAGGACGAAAAAACCTACGCAACCCTGTGCGAACAGATCCGCGAACGCGGTCTGCATCATGTGCATGGCCTGCTGATGCCGGGTGTGGATGCATTGTCCGCCCCGGTGTTCAACGCCGTCGGCCAGGTCGCCGCCGTGTTGACCATCGTTGGTCCCACTTCATTGTTCCATGCCGACGAAAACGGCCCGGCGGCGCAGCGGTTGCTGGCGGCGACGCGGGCCGTGAGTTGGCGGATGGGTTATGAACCTCTGCAGGCCTGAACGGCGCCAATCGAGCGAGTAACGAGGGCCGTTACTCGCGCAGCTTCATCTGTCAGTTGAGCAGACGAGTGGTGCTGTTCACGACCGCTGGAGGTGCGGTGATTGCTGTCACGTAGTTGATGCTGACTTCAACACCGGTGACGCCTGCCATCACATCGGCGAAATCCCTGACGCTCGATAGCAGAGCAATCGGGTTCACGGGCGCGCCGATCGCCGCCACTTTGCCAACGTACAACAGAATCGCCCCTCGCCACGCCGATGCAAAGTGTGCGTTCGCAGCCTCATCGGAGCCCTGACTGGAAGCCACAATGCCCAGCACAACCGACTGAGTAATGCGCAGTACAGTCAGTGCCAGGCCAAGTGGCGCAATGAACATCGAAGCCACATCCAGGGCAAATTCGGCCAGTACCCTCACATCCTTCCACAGCGCTTCCAGATAACTGCTCGTCTGAAAATCTACATCGGCGACGAGTTGCCCGATTTTA
Source organism: Pseudomonas sp. Irchel s3a12 (assembly GCF_900187485.1). Lineage (NCBI taxonomy): Bacteria > Pseudomonadati > Pseudomonadota > Gammaproteobacteria > Pseudomonadales > Pseudomonadaceae > Pseudomonas > Pseudomonas sp. Irchel s3a12. The sequence goes on along the minus strand of NZ_FYDN01000006.1, from coordinate 225,594 downwards.
GCCAGGTACTCCTGTTTGAAAGCCAGTACTGGATAACTGTTAGTCAATTCCGGATTACTGGTCGCTACCGGGTTCGAGTCCCAGTAGGTGTCCAGGAGGTTTTTCACTGCTTGCTGATGTTCCAGACGAGCGAGGCTCAAGACCTTTTTGTTGAAGATCACGCTTTTCAATCGACCAGCAAGTTCCTGGACAGGGAAGAAATCCTTGCCACCAGGCGTATCGGGAATATAGACAAAAAACTCATCACGCCCGCTGACTTTGCGCCCAAAAACGTAAGCCCCGACAAGGGCGCGTCCCCTGAGAGTGAACTCGTATACGCCAATGCCCGGCTTCCCACCCGTGGTGATGATGCCCTGACGAGGCAGATCGCGATCAAATCCGTTAATGAGTCCCTGCAACCAGCTGAATTGGTCGAGGGAGAGCTCGCCTTTGATTTTCTGAATCAATGCAGCCCGGAGCATTTCATTTTGTTTTGTTTTTCGATACAGACTGGCTTTCAAGTCAATGTCGGACGCATTGAGGAATTTATCTTTCAGATATTGAAGATACTTTTCACCAGGCCTCAGATCGATCAGATCATTGATAACTCTGGCATTCAGTTGGGCAATGGGCTGTCCGGTAAACGTCCAGAAGGTGGCCTGCCTGAGTTGCTCTCGCAAATTTTCAATCCCGGCTAATTGAGGGTTCACCCAGGTGAAAAATTTCTCGAACGCGCTTACGTCACTGCGCCACTTTTGCCACTGAATAAACAGATCGGTCAGGCTGATCTTCGAGTCTGCGTGAAATTTGACCCATACCTCGTCAGGGTTAATGTCCACAGATGAACCTGTCGGGGCAAAATACTGCTTCAGCTCCGTCTTCACCAAGTGGCTGGCAAACTGTTTGAACGGCTCGACCGCCAGCATTTCCCGGGAATGATGATGAATAGCCTTGAAATCAGCGTTCAGACGATTGAGCAGGTGCTGATCGTTCGAGCTGGCCTTTCTGTACCATTGAGGGGTGGCAGCTTCGGTTTGATCGATACTCCACAAAATGTGATTTTGAACGGCTCCGAACAAAGGCTCCTCTTCGGGTAAATCGACCAACTTAATCTTCGACCACCATTCATTCAGTACCTCAGATGGTTTTAGACTCAGATAATCACTTTGCATCTGCGCACTGTCGCTGGCGTGTGCCTGACTCAGCAAGTACGCCCAGGTTTCAGCCTTGGCCGCCCATTGCGCCAACTTGTGCTGCAGGCTTTTCAGGTCGGTGAATTCAAACCACTCCTGCCCGGCTGGCGAACCCGGTATGTGCAGGACATGAGCGCTGCGATCGGCTGCCACACCTTTCCTGCGATAAACCAGCAAACCATTGAAAGGCTTGAACCAGTGTTTGAGCGCCACGCCCAGCGTTTCAATGGACGTATCGCCGAGGTTATAACCCATCACCAATTTATGAGCTGAAGGTCCCACGTGTTTCTGCAGGATCGCCGCGAACAGGGTCAGCGCTGTTTTACGGCTAAGGACCACTCGCAGCGACCCGGTAACTTCGGCTTGCGAATACAGAAGACGTTGAGCCGTGGTATAGGCAACACGAACGTCCAACGACTTGATGGCACGCAGGATGTTCGATGGACTCAACTTTGGCAGACTGGAGGGGACCTCCGGAACGATCTGATATTGCCCTGCCAGATCATGAGCACCTTGCATAAAGGCCTGAGTCAGCGTTTTGCGCTCGGTGAGTTCCACCTTTTTTCCATCCGCCAGAGGCACGGTATGGGTGACTTTCACGAATACCGTGTCCGGGTCGATACGTTCATCTTTACCCGGCGATATGAAGTCCTCTACGGCCAACCGCGCGTAGTCTTTCAGCGAAGCAACTCCGTGAGTGACCTCATGAAGTTTGACTTCGGCTTCAAGCAGCTCTTTTTGCAGGGAAACATAAACTTCCTGATTGACATCGGAAGTGCTTTTCAACCATTGCGGCCAAGCATTCCGCTCGACATGCTTAATCAGTTGTACCTGGCGTTTTCTGGCCTGATGATTCAAATCGGGCAACGATTGTGCGGCCTCTACGGCGACAACAGTTTTATCAAACTCCGAGCCTGGCTTACCGACAGATTCAAGATACCCAGTGATGTTGCTGTACATCGTCTGAATCCGCTTACCAACGAATCTCTCAAACAAATTCGCACGAACTTTCAAAAAACGAATAGCAGGGACGTATGCGAACCCAACGCGTTCACTGAGCGACAGCGTTTGCAGAAACTCTTCCTGAGTTTCCGAGGAGCCCAGTCGGCTCAACAACGCTTGTTCAAGTTTCCAAATGGAAGAGAACAATTCGAGACCACGATTCGCGCAGTAGAGTACGACAGCGCCCTGCTCACCGGGAACCAACTGTTCATAGATAGGGGTTGTAAGGGGCAATACAAACATCGCGTTCTGCTCGATGTATTTGCCATTCTGACCTTCAATGAAAACCCCGTAACAAGTGCCGGTCAGACTGGGTTGTACGGTCGTACTGATCAGCGCTCGTTGTTGCTGAGTAATGACCCCTTGAATCGTCAGCGCCTCCAGCTCACTAATGAAAAGGTTAGCTTCGAGTACACCTAAAGCAGACTTTCGCGTTAACTGAGGATAAGCTCCACTTGTTTTTTGAACGGTCGGATTTTCCCAGTACTGCCGCACAGTCGCCGTGTAATCAACCGCCAGTGTCTTCAGCAGATCTGCTACTACTTTTTCAATAGCCGAGATCGGGACTTGCGTAAGAATGTCTTCACGACTGGTAAAATTCGGGTGATTGAAAACACCATAATCATTGACATCATAGTTTGGCGGCCGACCACTTTGCAGGCACTCAAGCGCGACATCCAGCAAACGTCCGACCGGCTGTTTATTTTTCGGTTTGGCGCCCGCCACGACATTGACGAACAGGCTGCTTAGCCGCACACCTTCGGAGATCTTCCATAGCGCTTCACGCAACGTGTCCTGCACCACCACTGAAAATGACGGAACAAGCTTCAATTCCTGCGAGATACTTTCCAGGGCTTTCCCCACTTCACGCAGACTTTGGCTTTCGGCTTCTTTATTAATTTCCATAATGGAATCTCTATCAGCTTGATAATGACAAGTGACCAATTACAACTTGCCTCGCCAAATCAAGCTAATTCAGATCCAGAACAAAAAGATACCCACCGCACTGTTTCCAACAGTGTTTAATTACAACACCAACAACCCCCTAAGTTACAACTACAAACATCTAACAACCTCACACCTACATCAAACCCAATGTTCTGGCCCTGGCCACTGCATGCGTTCTACGCATCACCCCCAATTTTATATAGATCCTTCGGACATGAGTTTTAACGGTATGCAATGAAAGGAAAAGTTTTTCTGCGATTTGTTGATTGGAATCACCTGCCGCAATCAATACCAAGACTTGTAACTCTCGCTGACTCAGTGAACTTTCAGCTTCAGACTCGGCTACAACTTGCTGCTTTTCCTCCAGCACAATTGTCGGATCAAATATTTTCGGCGAACGCAGGGTGGCCTGGCGTATCAGCAATTGTGACCCCGAGCGCCGGACAATCTTCAACGCGCACTCCACATGCTCAACCACCCGTAACGACTCGCTGTGCAGCAATGCCACTTCGGCGAGGGCAAAATGCAACTCCGCCTCAAGTGTCTGCGCCCCGCACTTGCGGGCTTTATCCAGCAACACCTGAAGTTGCTCCGAGAGATCACTACCGCGTTGCAAAGATGCCGTGGCCAATATCAGCAAATACTGAATACGCGCAATCAGTTGAACCGTCGCCGGAGGTGCCTGCAACGCGTTCGGCGGTTGATAGTGGCGCAGCACCCGGCTCAACGCCTCATGTGCCAACTGCGCCCGCCCCTGCTGCAGCCAGATCTGGCTACTGACCTGTAACAACACACCACGGTAAACCGTGTCTGGAATCCTGCGTTGCTGCATCAACCGCTCGGCCTCGTGCAAGCGCTCGAATGCTTGCGTGTATTCACAGTGGTTGGCCGCTATCTGCGCCAGCCCCAGATAGCCGAACAACACCCGTTTATCGTGACTGCGCAGACAATCCTCCAGGCCACGTTTGAACAGAACGGCGGCTTGCTCCTCCAGCCCCATGACCAACGCCAATCGACCACGACGCAGGGCGATACGACCGAGCAGCGGCGATGGCCGCTCAGCGCGCTGGCCAAGTAACTGCTCAATGCTCAGTAGCAGGTTGTCAGCGCGGGCTGGAGCACCACGCTGCTCAAGCAACTGCGCGTGATCAAGTTCCAGCAAGCCTTCAAACAGCAAGGAGCCTTGTGCCCGCGCCAGACACAACGCTTCGCGACTGATGGCGTGCGCTTGTTCGAGTTCATCACAGAGCAAGGCTTGTTGAGTCAGCCCTGACAGGCACAGCAACCTTGTGGCCCAGGCATCGCCATCGAGCGCTTCCAGAGCTTGCTGAAAGAGTTCGCGCGCAGGCGTCATACGCCCCTGCAAATGCATCAGCCAGCCTTGTTGCGCTTGCCAGCGTGCAATCAGTTGTCGTTCCAGTGCCGCCGAAGGTTGCGGCATGAACCTCGCCAGGTGCGCGATGCACTGCGTGGCCTGTTCAAAACGGCCGGCAAACAAAAGAGCTGCGGTAATCAGCCCAACCAACTGCGGTGATCCCAAGGTCACTCCTTCGCCCTGAGATTCATGCAGGCGCAACAACAGCACCACCGTTTGCTCTTCAAAAAGATGCTCGAAGTTGAAGTGCTGCAACAGACTCACTGCCGTTTCGAATTCCTCGGCAAGCAACGCCTGCTCGAAAGCCGAGCGCCAGTCCCCGGCAGCGGCGAACCATTGGCATGCCCGACGATGCCATGAGCGGGCCGCAGGCCAGCGCTCATCGCGCATCACCTGAGCCAAAGGTGCAAAGATCTGCAACCACTGGGACGAGTCATTCCATGGTTCGATGAAGCAACCCAGCGTTTGCAGGGTGCGCAGGTAGTCCGCGCCTTCTCCGGCACCGAACAGGTGCTCACACAACTCAGCATTGAAACGCGGCAGATTCGCCAGTACCCGCCAGACCTCGGCCAACTCCGGCGTCAGGCCGCTGAACAGTTCGTGCTGCAAATAATCCAGCAGTGTTTCCACCCTTTGCTGCGGCTGAAGGGTTTGCGACCAGTCGCATTTTTGCAGCAGCGCCATGCGCACCCCGGCGCACCAGCCACCGGTTCGATGAACAATCCGCGCGGCCACACTGGCAGCCTGCTCCGCGGACAGGTGTTTTAACGCCTGAGCGATTTCTTCCGGGGTCAGCGCCAGCGTCGCGCTTTCGCATTCAAACAATTCGTCGTCCAGCAGCAACCGTGGCCAATTGCACTGGGGGCGTCGACGCGCGCCGATCCACCAGATCAATGCCGGGCTGCTGAGCGCCAGCAAGCGGTCCAACAATGCATCGAGAGCCGGATCGGGGAGCCGACAATAGTCGTCTATAAACAGCCAGGTGGGCGCTGACCAGCGTGCCAGTGCCGCCGCCAATTGCGCCTCATCCATTGCTGCCAGCCCCAATGCCAGGCTCAGCCGCCGACAGAACTCCTCCGTACTCAACGACACGCCCATCAGTGGCAGCCAGTGCACCGCACAGTGTGCCGGTGCCTGTGACAAGCATTCGGAGAGCAACGCGCTTTTGCCACTGCCGGGCGGCGCGCAGATCAGCCTGATCCGCGCCACAGTCGTCAGTAGCGGCTCACTCAGTCGAGGGCGAAGTTGATGATGAGAAGAAAGTCTGGGCAAGAATCCGGGGCGATCCAGACAGGCAGTCATGGCGGTCATCGGGTGAGCCTTTTTATCGTTGTGCCCTCACCCTAGCCCTCTCCCCTGCACTTGTTGACGAGTATTCAGCGCGCTGATTGGTGTCCATAAAAAAGGCGACCGAGCGGTCGCCTTTTGCCTCGCTTGTGTATCACAACCGTTACCGCACGCCCTCTGCGCGCAAGGCCGCTGGCGTGTAGTCGGCAGCCTTGGCTTCGAAGCCGAACTCGAAACTGTGCTTCTCTTCGTTCTTCATTCCCAGGGCAATGTAGCGACCGGCAATGATGTCGTAGAGCGCTTCGAGGGTGTAGGCCTGCGCCTGGTGATCGTAGTAGTACTGAGCGTGACCTTCGGCGACACGCCACAGTTGCCCGCGACCGTCGTAGTGGTCTGCCAGCGCCACTTGCCAGCTGTCTTCATCGATGTACATGTGACGCTTGGCGTAGATGTGCCGCTCGCTCGGTTTGACCGTGCCGATCACTTCCCAGACGCGGTGCAGTTCGTAACGGGTCAGGTCCTGATTGATATGCCCGGCCTTGACGATGTCGTCGTACTTGAGCTTCGGCGAATCGAGTTTGTAGCTGTTGTACGGGATGTACATTTCCTTTTTGCCGACCAGTTTCCAGTCGTAGCGATCCGGAGCGCCGGAGAACATGTCGAAGTTGTCCGACGTGCGCAGGCCATCGGCGGCGGTGCCCGGGCCGTCATAGGCCACTTGCGGCGCCCGACGCACGCGGCGCTGGCCGGCATTGTAGATCCACGCCAGACGCGGTTCCTTCACCTGATCGAGGGTTTCGTGAACCAGCAGCACGTTACCGGCCAGACGTGCCGGCGCCGTTACCGACTGCTTGAAGAAGGTCAGCACGTTGGCGGCTTTTTCCGGGTCGAGATCCTTCATCAGTTGTGGCACGGCGATCTCTTCTTCGAAGCGGATCGGCGTGTAGCTGCCGTTGGTCTGCGGGGTCACCTGGGTGATGATGCGCCGCAGGTTACCGCCGTGATATCGGGTGATGTGGTTCCACAACACCTCCACGCCAGTCTTCGGAATCGGGAAGGCGTAGTAGCGGTTGCCAGTGAAATTGGCCAGGCCATTACCATCGTTAATGCTGGTGACATTGAGCGCGCTGCGTTTGGCCGACTCATAGATTTCCGCTGGCACGGCGACCGTGCGGTGGGTCGGATAGACAGGGATCTTGTAGGTTTCCGGGTAGCGTTTGAACATCGCCACCTGCCCGTCCGAGAGCTTGTCCTTGTACTTGTCGACGTTGGAAGCAGTAATGGTGAACAGCGGTTTTTCATTGGCAAACGGGTCGGCGAGGAAGCCTTTGCTGTCCACCGCCCCGGCGTTTTTCGGGATGCCGCCGGTCCATGCGGGTATCGAACCGTCAGCATTGCCGGCCTTCTCGGCGCCGAGCGGCGTCAGACTGGTGCCGAGTTTGTTGGCCTCCTCCGGCGACACCGCAGCCATCACGTTGGCCGCCAGCAGACTCAGGGCCAGCACACCACATTGCAGAATCATTTTGCGCATTGCATTCATCCTTCTCGGGCAGATCAGAAGTTCACGCCGAAGCTCAGGGCGACGAAGTCACGGTCTTCGAGGACGTTGTAGTCGCCACCGAAAAAGTCGGTGTAACTGAGGCTTGCGGTGTAGGTGTTGCGGTAGTCGGCATCGACGCCGACGCTGATCGCTTTCGCACCTTCGTTGAACAGGCCGTTGGGGCCATAACCGGCGACGTCATGCGACCACGACAGGTTGGGTTTGAAGTTGACCCCGCCGATCACGTTGGCGTAATCGAGGATCGCCCGGGCACGGTAGCCCCATGAGGTCGAGGTGACGAAACCGTCGGTATCACCACCGAAACCGTATTGGCCATACACCGAATCGCGGCCATAACGCAGCTCGCTGCGCGACTCCAGGCCACCGACATGCACCACCGCAGCTTCGCCGACCACGGTCAGGCGTTCCGCGCCTAACACCTGATCGAAAAAGTGCGTGAGGGTGCTCTGGATTTGCGTGACTTCTTTGCGCCGATAGCCTTTGTTGTCGGCTCCCGCAGTGGTGGCGATCGGCGAAGCAGCGCCACCGGCAATCGGGTTGAGCAGCGCCAGCGTCAGGTCGTTGGTGTTGACCTGCACCGGTGCATTCGGGCGGTAGCTGATCTCGCCGGTCCATGCAGTGCCGGTGGGCAACGTGGTGGAAAAACTCGCGCCGTAGAGGCGAATGTCTTCCGGGTATTCGAGGTAGTAGCCACCGCGCCCGAGCATCACGCTCTGCGCCAGGCCGGAACCGCTGCCGGGTGCCAGGCCATTGGCGATCCCGACCATGCCCGGCAATGCCGCCAACGTCGAAAGACCGGCCGTGGTTGTGCCTACCGCCGGCGTACGGCTGTGGTAGTTCATGAAGTACAGGCCATATTCGGTGTCATCACCGAGCCAGCGCAACGCCGTCCCCCATTGCCCGGAATCCCGCGCATCACGGTCGCCGCCACGGGGAATCACCACCCCCTCACGGGTGACCTGAATACCTTGGCCAAAGGCTTGGGTCAGCGGCACAAACGGCGCGATCGCCGGGTTGCCAACGGTGTAGCCGTTGTTGCAACCGTCCGCCGCCACATCGACCCCGAAGAAAGTGCCGCAGTTGTCGAGAACGGTCTGGTCCCATTCCAGTTGATAGAAACCTTCAACGGTCAGTTGATCGGTCAGGCCTTGGGAGCCAAACAGCATGTTGACCGGAATCAGACCTTCCTTGATCTCGGCACCGGGACGACGAAACGCTGAAACGTCGATCGGGTTGATGCTGTTGATCGAGTTACCGATAAACGTACTTTCGCCCCAACTCACCACCTGCTTGCCCGCGCGCACGGTGCCTGGCAGATCGGCAATGGAATAGTTGTGATAGACGAACGCATCAAGAATCTGCGCGCCGGAGGACTTCGCACCTTCCTTGCGTCCGCTGTCGCTGATCGGCTTGAACTCGCGGTCTTCGTCCTTCAGCTCGAAGTCATACCAGTACTTGCCACGCACGAACACACCGGTGTCGCCGTACTTGAGTTCAAGATCGTGAATACCTTTGAAGATCTTCGAGAAGGTCTCACCCTTCTTGAAATTCAAACGCCCGTCATCACCGGTCGAGGATTGCCCGGTCCCGCCATTGACCGTGCCGACCAGCGACTTGTCGGCATCGCGCATGCCCCAGCTCGCACCGATCGACAGTGACGAATCGAAGGTGCCCTCGATCTCGCCAATGTTGAACGCAACCGCGTGCGCCTGGGCGCAGCAACCCAAAGCCACCGCGGCGGTCAGCGCCTGCGGTGTGAAGATGGCGCGCATTGTTGTTTTTGTCATGCGTCTTCCCCGGTGAGTGACAGAAGGCCCCACCCTACTGCCGGGTGACCGCGTCGATAAGCGCACCAAGGAGGTATTCGTGTTGTCGCTCGAAAGGATGAATGGCCTTGAACGACGGGGTTTTGCGCCGTTCATGGATCGGCTGGATGGAAGATCATCAGTGCCGCGCATGGTGCACATCAGCACATGGGACTGTTACGTGCCCCGCAACAGTGCATGTCCGGAATCGGTATTTTTCCTACGTGTTCAACACCTTATTCTGAACGCGCTTTCACGGGACACGCCGCAAAGCACGAAGCACTGGCCTTTGAGCGACTCAGGCCATTGCTGACAGATTTCAGATGAATCGAAGACTTCGGTTTATCGCCCCGGTGTTCACTGACGTTGATTTGTAGCTCCTTGATCCAACGTCTTACCTTGGCCGCTGCGTTTGCAGCGGCCTTTTTTATGGGCGCCGTTTTACTCACCTCACCTGCATCAGCGGGAAGATCCCCCCATTGCTGTAGGAAATATCCTTTTTGTCTTTTAATGCCAAGCTATCAAACCGCTTTCCACATTATTCATACAACCAGGCAGGTCATTACTGACGATTGATGCAGATATTTCCGTTCGAAAGCTGATGTAGGTTAATTGCTCCGCAAACCGAAAAATTCGCAGTGAGTAAAACGAATGTTGGAGCAAAGTTTTGTTGAGGGCGCCGAAATAAAAATTGAAGGAAAAGGGTCTACAGCCAACCTCATCATGATCAAGCGTCTTGACGCCATACTGGAGCGCAAGCTCGAGATGACCGATACCGATCGACGGTTCTATGCCTATTCACTTCGAATGATGGAGCGATTCAGAGCGATGGGATTCGCCGACGACCACATTCCCAAAAGTAATCCGTCCCTTTGGAATAACCTCCATACCGCCACACTTGAAGACTTCAAACTGAGCGACGATGAGTCATTACGCTATACGGAAGAGGCCATCGACGCGGCGAAAAAACAAGAATTGGAAGCATTTGAATGCGTCAGCAGATCCAAGAGTTCGACTGCCAAACTCGAACAAGCTGTCAGGCAAGAAAATCTCAGAGATTTGTTATCAGTTTTGGCTATCGGTTTGGCATTTCCCTCCATCGACACACTGTTCGGACGTTATCGTTTTGAAGTTATCGCGCGCGGTGAATTGTGGAGAACATACGAGGAATTATTTCGTGAGGGTGTACTGGCTGAGGGTAATGCGGCTGTTGCCATTCCGGGTCCAAACTGGGAAATCCCGGAATTCATGATTGATAAGCGGTACGAGGAGTAATAGAAGGAGCCTCGCCGCATCCAGAACGCAGCGAGGCTCAAACGTTTCTTAAAGCGAATACTTCTGCAAATTCGCCATCATCTCTTTCAACGCCTCAATATTGTCCTTCGGATGCGCCGCCCCTTCGAAATCACAAATCTGCTGCCAGTGCGCCGCGACATCTTCCGGCGAGAAGCCTACGTGCGGATCAAAGCCGGCACCGAGGCTGCGCTCCCAACGCACCTTGCCCATCCAGCCGCCACCGACTTCGAACAGCCCTGACGTTTCCTGGCATTGTTCACTAGCCAGATATACCACCAGCGGGCTGACCAGTTCTGGCTTCAATTGCTCGAATACTTGCGGCGGGATCAAGCCTTCGGTCATGCGGGTGCCGCCGGTAGGCGCGATGGCGTTGACGAGGATGTTGTTCTTGCGACCTTCGATGGCCAGGGTGCGGGTCAAACCGTAAAGACCCAGTTTGGCCATGCCATAGTTGGACTGGCCGAAGTTGCCGTAGATGCCTGAGGTCGAGGCGGTGAAGATTACCCGGCCGTAGTTTTGCTCGCGCAGGTGTGGCCACGCGGCGCGGGTGACTTTGTAGGCGCCTTCGACGTGGACGCGGTAAACCAGATCCCAGTCGGCGTCGTCCATTTTGTGGAAGGTCTTGTCGCGCAGGATCCCGGCGTTGTTCACCACGACGTCGACGCGACCGAAGACATCAAGGGCGTTTTGCACCAGTTTGTCGCCGTCGGTGACAGAGTCGTGGTTGGCTTCGGCAATGCCGCCGGCCTCGCGGATTTCGGCGACGACGCGGTCGGCAGCGGACGCATTGGCGCCCTCGCCCTGGGTCGAGCCGCCGAGGTCGTTGACCAACACTTTGGCGCCCTGTTTGGCGAACAGCAATGCGTGGGCGCGTCCGAGGCCACCACCGGCTCCGGTGACGATGACGACTTTTTCTTCGAAACGCACAGACTCATTCATCGCAGCAACTCCAGCAGGCCAGTAATGACCCCGAGTGTCAGGCACGCGGCTTTTGGTCACAACGAACACGGCTGAGGCTGAATGGTGCGCGATAAGGTTAGGGGATGATGAAGGCGTCAAAAGATCAAAAGATCAAAAGATCAAAAGATCAAAAGATCAAAAGATCGCAGCCTGCGGCAGCGCCTACACAAATTCAATGTAGGAGCTGCCGCAGGCTGCGATCTTTTGATCTTTCAGGAGCAGGCGACTTTGCGCGGTGGCAGCACAAAACGATCGCGAAACTCCAGATAATGCTTGAGCACCTGCACCGGCGCCTCGGTCTGTGGATAGTGGCCGATGCCCGGCAGCAACACCGTGTCGGCGTCAGGGATCAATTCACGGTAACGCTCGACCATGTGCGCCCCGGAAATCGGATCGACTTCGCCATCGATCACCCGTAACGGGATTTCGCCGCGCTGCATCGCCGTCACCCAGCGATCACGCTGCACACGGCGTTCGGGAATGTAGCTGATCAACTTGTGCATGATCCGTGGCCCGCGATTGCTATCGACCAGGCTCCAGAAATCGTCCAGCTCGCTTTCGCTCGGCCGGGTTTGCGGGCCGAAGATCTGCCGGAAGCTTTTCACCAGAGCATCGCGAGTGAACGCACGACCGATCATCCAGCCCAACGGGCTGAGCAGCAGTTTCTGCATCAGCACCGGGCGATGGGTTTCCGGAAACAACCCGCCGTTGAGGAACACGCAACTGGCGATCTCGATCTTGTCTTCGTAGTGCCTGGCGAGCAGTTCCTGGGCAACGCTGTCGCCGTAGTCGTGAGCAAGCAAGTGAACCGGTTGCCCGACCTGCAGATGCGCGAGCAATGCCTGCTGCAGGTCAGCCTGCTCCAAAAGGCTGTAGGTGTGATTGAGCGGTTTGGCCGAATCACCAAAGCCCAGCATGTCGCAGGCAATCACTCGATATCGCTGGGCCAGCGGCTGCCACAGATAATGCCAATCCCAACTGGCGGTCGGGAAACCGTGGATTAGCAACAGCGGCTCACCCTGCCCCGCCGTCCAATAGCGGATCGGCTGGCCACGAAAAACAAACGTCTGGCTGCGTTTACGCCAGACACACAGAGGAATCTCGGCAAGAGGCATTAGAGTTTATATCCGGGGTCTTGTTTATCGAGTTTGCGCAGCAACGCTGGCCAGGCCAGCGCGCCACCCATGCCTTGAGCACTTTTGGTGACACCGGCGATCATCGCTTTGGCGCCTGCCAGGATTTGCGGTTCGATGGCGATGAGTTCAGCGCCACCGGTTTGCGCCATGACCTGAATGTCGCAGGCGCGCTGGAAGGTGAACATCATCAGAAAAGTGTCGGCGATGGTGCCGCCACAGGTCAGCAGACCGTGGTTGTGCAGCATCAGGAAATTGTTCTCGCCAAGATCGGCTTGCAGGCGCGCCTTCTCTTCGTGGTTCAGCGCCACGCCTTCGTAGCCGTGATAGGCCAGGCTCGAAAGCACGAACAGCGACTGCTGGCTGATCGGCAACACGCCCTGCTTTTGCGCCGACACCGCGACACCGGAAGCGGTGTGGGTATGCAGCACGCAAACCACATCGTGCCGCACTTCGTGCACGGCGCTGTGGATGGTGTAGCCGGCGGGGTTGATTTCGTAAGGGCTGTCCATGAGTTTGTTGCCGGCCTGATCGACTTTCACCAGGCTCGACGCGGTGATCTCATGAAACATCAGACCAAACGGGTTGATCAGGAAATCTTCGGTGCCCGGCACCTTGGCGGAAATATGGGTGAAGATCAGATCGTCCCAGCCATGCAGCGCGACCAGACGATAACAAGCGGCGAGATCGACACGGGTCTGCCACTCTGCGGCACTGACCTGGTCTTTGACATTAAGGGACGATTGGACGGGGGCTACGCTCACTGTATGCACCTCTGCGTTCTTATTGTTCTGCACGTACGAGCAGTCTAGTCAGGCGCAGAGCATTGCGTAGTTGCATTGCCAGCCAGCTTGATGACTGAGCGGGTCAGCCAGGCAAACTCCTTGGATCCATGTCAAAGCCACGACGCCAACAAAGGCGCGGCAAACAGATTGAGCAACCCGGTCAAAACCATCACCAGCCCGGCGACAGAGCCTTCTTCGCCGCCCACTTCATGGGCCCGACTGACACCGGCACCATGCGCGCCAACCCCGAACAACGCGCCGCGCGCCAAGGCACTGCGCAACGGCAACCACTTCAACAACACGCCGCCGAGCATCGCCCCGAACACACCGGTGAACATCACGAATACCGCGGTCAACTCCGGCACGCCGCCGAGGTCCTGCGCCAGCGGCATGGCGAACGGTGTGGTGATCGAACGCGGCACCAGTGACAGCGTCACCGAGCTGTCGAGCGCCAGCGCCCTGGCCAGCCAGAATGAAGTGCCGATCGACGCCGCACTGCCGGCAACCATGCCCAACAGCAGCGCCGACCAATGCCGCATCAGCAAGCGCCGCTGCTGCCAGATCGGCACAGCAAACGCGACAGTGACCGGGCCGAGCACCCGCATCAGCCAATGGGTGTTGCTGGAATATTCGGCATAAGCGGTGTGCAACGGCACAGCGAGCGCCAACAGCAACGCCGGCACCAGGATCAGCGGCGACAACACGTAGTGCCCAGTGCGCCGATAAATCCAGCGGCTGAACAGGTACGCCAACAGGGTGAAGGCCAGCCAGAACATCGGCATCCATTCAAGCTTCATGGGAACGCCTCATGCGCACGGCAAGTTCTACGGTGAAAGCCGTCACCAGCATGACCATCAATGTACTGGCGGCGATCACCAACAGGATTCGCCAGCCGTCATTGCGCAACAGTGCGCCATAGTCGAGCAGGCTCATCAGCGCCGGAATGAAGAACAACAACATCTCGGCCATCAGCAACCCTGCGCCCAATTGCAGGGCGGCGGGTTTTATCCAGCCAAAGGCGAAGGCCAGCAGCAACAGCGCCATACCGATCACACCACCAGGAATCGGCCACGCCAGCCAGACCGCGAGTTGGCAGCCGAGCAAGTAGAGGCCGAGCAATACAGCGAGTTCAGCGAGAAGACGAGACAGATGTTTGAGCGGGACGGCGTTCATGATTTTGCTCCAGACAGGCGCTTATTTTACGAGGCGCCCTGCCATCCCCGAAGCGAATTGTTAGACTCAATACCATTCCAAAATGGAATCGGACAATGGAATTCAAACAACTGCGCAGCTTTGTCGAAGTCATGCATCAAGGCGGTTTTACCCAAGCCGCAAAAACCCTGCACATCAGCCAGTCAGCGGTGAGCAAACAGATCGCGCAACTGGAACAAAGTCTCGGCACGCCTTTGCTGGAGCGGCTGGGTTCGCAATTGCGCCTGACGGCCGCTGGCAGCGTGGTGCTGCAACGGGCCGAAGGCATGCTGCGCTTGCGCAACGAACTGCTCGCGGAGCTGGATGACCTGAGTCATTTGGCACGCGGAGAGTTGCGCCTCGGCCTGCCATTACTCGGCAGCGACGCGCTATTCGCCGAACTGTTTGCCGAATACCGGCGGCGCTATCCGAATATCAGCATCCAGTTGCTCGAGGGCGGTAGCCGCAACATCGAGCAGGCTGTGCTGAGCGGTGAACTGGAGTTGGGCGGCAGTCTGTTGCCAAAGGATCCGCAATTCGACTGTCAGCCGTTTTGCGATGAGCAACTCGACGCCCTGCTGCCGGTGGATCATCCACTGGCCGAGCGGGGTGAGATCGGTCTGGAGGAATTGGCCGAGACGCCCTTTCTGCTCTATCAGCGCAGCTTCGTGCTCAACGACCGCTTGCTGCAGGCGTGCCAGCAACTGGGCTTTACGCCGAAGGAAGGCGGGCGCAGCGGTCAGGCGGATTTTCTTGCGGCGCTGGTGGCCGCCGGGCAAGGCGTGGTGCTGCTGCCCAGCGTGGTTGCACGCGGTCTGGTGCGGCCAGGCGTGGTGCGCCTGACCTTACGCGCGCCGGATTATCTGCGTTGGGATATCGCGTTTATCTGGCGGCGCGGCGCGTATCTGTCAAAAGCGGCGCAGGCATGGCTGGCGCTGTTGCGCGAGCGTGGAATCAGCCCTTGAGCGTGTCGATCAACTGCGCCAGCCAAGGCTCGGCGTCGGTTTCCGGGGTGACGCTTTCGCTGGCGTCGATGCGCAGCATCTCTTGCACTTCGCGCACACCCAGCTCGCCGAACAGTTCACGCATTTGCTCGCCACCGCCGCAGAAAGTGTCACCGTAACTGGCGTCGCCCAAGGCAATCACTGCGCCCGGCAAACCGAGCAGTGCGGCGGGCAACTGGTCGCGAATCGCTGAGTACAGCGGTTGCAGGTTGTCGGGCAATTCGCCCATGCCGGTGGTCGAGGTCACCGCAAGCAATGCTTCAGGGCCGAACGCCTGGATGTCGGCCAGGCTGGCGCGCGAGTTGTGGAAGGTTTCAAAGCCAGCGGCTTTCAACAGGTTCTCGGCGTGACGGGCGACTTCTTCGGCGGTGCCGTAGACCGAACCGGAGAGGATGGCGACTTTCATCAATCTGATCCTGAAACTGAAAAAAAAGAGCCGCGATAGTAACAGTCTCAAGCGCAAAGCTGCGACTGGATCTCAATTGGCGGTAATGGCCAGTAGACAGGCCGTGCGGTTCTTCTAGAATGCCTGCCACTGACAACTCTGAAAGGATTCAAAGATGATCAACGCCAGTCTGCTGCAAATGGTGATCAATGCGTCGAATGACGGGATAGTGGTCGCGGAGAAAGAAGGTGAACAGAACGATATCCTGATCTATGTGAACCCGGCCTTTGAACGACTGACCGGCTACACGAGTGAGGAAATCCTCTATCAGGACTGCCGCTTTCTGCAGTCTGGAGACCGCGATCAGGACAGCCTGAAACTGATTCGCGAGACGCTGGATAACGGCGGCTCGTGCCGGGAAATCCTGCGTAACTATCGCAAGGACGGTACGCCGTTCTGGAATGAACTGTCGATTTCGACGGTGAAAAACGTCGAAGACGGGCAGACATATTTCGTTGGCGTGCAGAAGGACGTCACCGTTCAGGTCAAGGCACAACAGCGCGTGATTCAACTGGAAGCTGAGGTCGTTGCCCTCAAAGCAGAACTGGCTGCATTGAAAGCGACAAACGGTCAAAACAAAATCGCGAACTAAGTGTCATTAACTACAATCACCAATGACTTTGTATCTATATCTTTCGAGTTAGCCATGCAGCGCGACGCCCTCCTCACTCAGGATGAGCTGGATTTCATCCAGACCATGCAGCACAACCCGCAACTGAACGTGCGGGATGCAACGTCGAGTCTGCTGGTTAACGGCGGTTCGCAGATCCGTGATTTGCTCACGCGTCTGGCCGCTCACGAGCAAGTGACCATTCAGGCCAACTTCGAAAATCAGCAGATGACCTTCCCGTTGCATCTGGTCGAAGACGAGTTTCACGCGTTGCACCTGCGTCTTGGCGTACCTAGTATTTACGAAGACGGCCCGATGGTGCGGCCATGGCGTTTGACTCTCGAAGAGCCGGTAGCTCTGGAAAACGCCAAAGGTCAGCCGGGGACCTTATGGGTCCACGAGGTTTCGCACAAAGGTGTGCTGCTGGAAGTGCGCAACAAGACCAAACCGCCCAAGCATTTCGCCCTGTGGTTCAGCCCTTCGGGTTACGAGCGGATTTCATTGCGCGGCAATTTCGAACGGGAAACCGAGAGCGGCTTCTACGCCTACGAACTGAGCCAGACCGACACCGATGAAACCGAACGTCTACGCCAGTTCATCCTGCAGCAACATCGCCTGACGCATCCCGCCCTTCACACCTGAGTTTCAGGTATCCAGATTGCCGGCCAGAAACTGCAGCATGCGCTGACGCATGTTCGCGCCTTCATTGCCCAGACAGGCAACAGAGGATCCGGCCAGGCTGTCCTGCGCCAGATCTGAAGCGTCGCCCGCCAGCATCAACTGACAATCGAGACTCAATGCCAACCGGTTCAAACGCCGAGGCAATTCGGCGCTGGGCGCGTGATTGGAAAACAGCACGAGTGCATCAGGTTTGATCTTTTCGCACACCAACGTCAGCTCATCGAATGGCTGACCTGTGGTCAGCACCCGAACACCGGAATTGCTGTCGCTGAGAAACAGCGCCGCCACCAACAACTCCAGCTCTCGACATTGCCCGGCCAGCGCGCTGACGATCACTCGGCGCGGTTGCGTACCACGCAGCATGACGATCCGCTGCAATACCCGCGCCCGCAGGAATCCATCGAAGAACAGCCACTCGCTGGTTTGCCCGAAAGCCTCCTGGCGCTGCAACAATTGCAGCCACAAAGGCATGAGGATGTCCTGAAACACCACCGGCAATGAGTATGAAGAGAAAATCTGCCCATAGACGCGGTCCAGTTGCTGGTCGTCGAACGCACTGACCGCCTGCTGGATCTGCTCCTGCCATTGCAGATAATCCGCCTGCACCAAGTCATCCGGGATGATGTGCGCCAATACTTTCATCGGTTCGGTCTTGGCGAGGATCTTGCCGACCTTGCTCACGGCGACCCCGCGATCAATCCAGTCGACGATGCTGCGCACGCGCTCGATATCGGTCATCGAATAGAGCCGATGCCCACTTTCGGTGCGCGTGGGCTGAATCAGACCATAGCGCCGCTCCCACGCGCGCAAGGTCACCGGGTTTACACCTGTCAGGCGTGCGACCTCACGGATAGGGAACAGATCCTCGCGCTCGAGCGCAGAGGATGTCTGCAAAGCAGGCTTTGCGTCCGTGATGACAGGCATAGGGTGTTCAACTTCCATGTCGGAGATATTTGGATCCCATTCTAACGCTTATGCCCCGATTGCGATCAAGTGCAGAAATGCGACGAAAGTCGCTGGTTTAATCGGGAAAAACCGGAATAATCCTTGCTTGTTGAAAAACGCAGGCCTCTACCCCGGCCCTGCGTCAGGCGAAACTCCTACCCGGAGCGACGCAACTGAAATACGGAGATACATAATGTCTACTTCCCCTGTCACGCTGATGGTTGCCCGTCGCGTCGCTGATGGCCGTTATCAGGACTTGATCGCCTGGCTGCGCGAAGGCGAACAACTGGCCACTGATTTCCCCGGTTACCTGGGCTCTGGCGTGCTCGCTCCGCCGCCCGGCGATAACGAATTCCAGATCATCTTCCGCTTCGTCGATGAGCAGACGTTGCATGCGTGGGAGCATTCGGTTTCACGTACCGCGTGGCTGAGCCGTGGCAGCGACCTGTTTGCCCACCCGAAAGAACATCGAGTCAGTGGCATCGAAGGCTGGTTCGGCGCTGCCGGGCAACGTCCTCCACGGTGGAAACAGGCCGTCGCGATCTGGCTGGCGTTCTTTCCGGTGTCACTGCTGTTCAACTTTGTCCTCGGCCCGTTGCTCGCAGAACTGAGCCTGTTGCCGCGTATGTTGATCAGCACGGCGTGCCTGACCCCGCTGATGGTTTACTTCTTTATTCCGCTGTCGACCCGATTGCTGGCGAACTGGCTGAACAGTACGCCGGTACGACTGCCTGTATCGGCGACACCTCAGAAACATTAAAGATCGCAGCCTCGTTGCACTCGACAGCTCCTGCAGGACTGAACACAGACCAGGGCAGGAGCTGCCGCAGGCTGCGATCTTTTCGGGCTCGTCGCTGTTATAGTTTTTGCTCCAACCGCGATGCGAGCCGTTCATGCCTGATTCCTCAGCCCCGATCCTCATCACCGGTGCCGGCCAGCGTGTCGGCCTGCATTGTGCGCAGCGGCTGCTCGAGGATGGCTATCGCGTCATCTTCACTTACCGCAGCGAACGCCCCGGCGTGCAAACGCTGCGCGATCTGGGCGCCCTCGGCCTGTTCGCCGACTTTTCCAGCGAAGCCGCGATTCTCGCTTTCATCGCCGAACTGAAAACCCACACCGACAGCTTGCGCGCCATCGTGCACAACGCCTCCGAGTGGCTGGCCGAAACCCCGGGCAGCGAAGCCGAAGCCTTCACGCGCATGTTCAATCTGCACATGCTCGCACCGTACCTGATCAACCTGCACTGCGGTGAACTGCTAAAGCACTCGACGCCCGCCGACATCATTCATATCAGCGACGATGTCACCCGCAAGGGCAGCAGCAAGCACATTGGCTATTGCGCCAGCAAAGCCGGGCTCGACAGCCTGACCCTGTCCTTCGCCGCCCGCTATGCGCCGACCATCAAGGTCAACGGCATCGCCCCGGCCCTGCTATTGTTCAACCCCGACGACGACGCGGCGTACCGCGCCAAGGCACTGGCCAAGTCCGCGCTGGGCATCGAACCCGGCAGCGAAGTGATCTACCAGAGCCTGCGCTATCTGCTCGACAATCCCTATGTCACCGGTACGACCCTGACCGTCAACGGCGGACGGCACGTCAAGTAAGCCGACTCGCGAGGATGTCCATGACCCGCTCACTGCCCGAGAATTACCGCGAAATCCTCATTGACCTGGGTGAAGATCCCGACCGCGAAGGACTGCAAGACACACCGGTGCGCGCGGCCAAGGCCATGCAATACCTGTGTCATGGTTACGAACAGAGCGTCGATGAGATCGTCAACGGCGCGCTGTTTGCCTCGGACAGTGACGAGATGATCATCGTCGCCGACATCGAGTTGTATTCTTTGTGCGAACATCACCTGCTGCCCTTCATCGGCAAGGCCCATGTGGCTTATATTCCGACGGGCAAGGTGCTGGGTCTGTCGAAAATCGCGCGACTGGTGGACATGTTCGCCCGGCGCCTGCAGATTCAGGAAAACCTCACCCGACAAATCGCCGACGCAGTGCAACAGGTCACCGATGCCGCTGGCGTCGCGGTCGTCATTGAGGCCAGACACATGTGCATGATGATGCGCGGTGTCGAGAAACAGAATTCGACCATGAACACCTCGGTCATGCTCGGCGCGTTCCGCGAGTCGAGCAACACCCGCCAGGAGTTCCTGCAATTGATTGGACGGAGCAAGTAAATGCCACAACTTCAGCCGGGAATGGCGCGCATCCGGGTCAAGGATCTGCGCTTGCGCACCTTTATCGGGATCAACGAGGACGAAATCCTCAACAAGCAGGATGTGCTGATCAACCTGACCATTCTGTACGCCGCGCAGGAGGCGGTGCGTGACAATGATATCGACCACGCGCTGAATTACCGCACGATCACCAAAGCGATCATCGCCCACGTCGAGGGCAACCGCTTTGCGCTGCTCGAACGCCTGACGCAGGAGTTGCTCGACCTGGTGATGAGCAACGGTTCAGTGCTGTATGCCGAAGTCGAAGTCGACAAGCCGCACGCGCTGCGTTTTGCCGAGTCGGTGTCAATCACGCTTGCAGCGAGCCGCTAGCTTCAAGCTTCAAGCGGCAAGCTGTAAACTTCGTATCACCGCCACCCATTTTGCAGCTTGAAGCTCGTCGCTTGAAGCTGTCTCGCAGAGACTCCCATGAACGAGCAACAACGCCTCGAACTCGAAGCTGCCGCCTTCCGCCGCCTGGTCGCCCACCTGGACAGCCGTAAGGACGTGCAGAACATCGACCTGATGAACCTTGCCGGGTTCTGCCGCAACTGCCTGTCGAAGTGGTACAAGGCCGAAGCCGACGAGCGCCAGATCGAGATCAGCCTCGACGACGCCCGCGAAGTGGTTTACGGCATGCCGTACGCCGAGTGGAAAGCCCAATTTCAGCAAGAAGCCAACGCCGAGCAACAAGCCGCGTTCGCCAAAGGAAAAACCCATGAGTGATCTGAACACCCTGCGCACCAGCCTCAAGAGCGGCGAACACGCTTTCGCCGACACGCTGGCCTTCATCGCCGCCGGTTACGACTATCAGCCGCAGGCGTTCAACAACGGTGGCGTGGAAAACGCCGCCGGGCAGAACGAAGGTTCTTGCAAGACCCTGGGTCTGGCGCTGCTGGAAGGCCTGAGCGATGAAGAAGCGCTCTTGGCATTCGGCGAGCATTACCGCTCGGTAGTGGCGACACCTGAGGGCAGTGATCACGGCAATATCCGTGCGTTGATCCAGCACGGTCTGGCCGGCGTCAAATTCACCGCTCAACCCCTGACCCGCCGCTGATACAGATCCAACACTATCTGATCGTTCCCACGCTCCGCGTGGGAATGCTTCATCGGACGCTCTGCGTCCATTGGGACGCGGAGCGTCCCCGGCTGCGTTCCCACGCAGAGCGTGGGAACGATCGGGCACAAAAAAACCGGCCAATCTGGCCGGTTTTTTTATGTCTGCGATTTAGAACGAAGCGTTCTGCAGACCGTCCAGGTAACGCTCGGTGTCCAGTGCCGCCATGCAGCCGGCGCCGGCCGAGGTGATCGCCTGACGGTAAACGTGGTCAGCCACGTCACCGGCAGCGAAGATGCCTTCGACGCTGGTCGCCGTAGCATTGCCTTCACGGCCGCCGTGCACCACCAGATAACCGTCTTTGAGGGTCAACTGGCCTTCGAACAGCGAGGTGTTCGGGGTGTGACCAATGGCGATGAACACGCCGTCGACGGTGATTTCGTCGAAGCTGCCATCGTTGTTCTTCAGGCGCGCACCGGTCACGCCCATGTTGTCGCCCAACACTTCGTCGAGGTTGGCGTTCAACTTGAGGATGATCTTGCCTTCAGCGACGCGAGCGTTGAGCTTGTCGATCAGGATCTTCTCGGCGCGGAAGGTTTCGCGACGGTGGATCAGGGTCACGGTGCTGGCGATGTTGGCCAGGTACAGTGCTTCTTCAACAGCGGTGTTGCCGCCGCCGACCACTGCAACAGGCTTGTTGCGGTAGAAGAAACCGTCGCAGGTTGCGCAGGCGGAAACGCCTTTGCCCATGAACGCTTCTTCCGATGGCAGGCCCAGGTAACGCGCGCTGGCACCGGTGGCGATGATCAGGGCGTCGCAAGTGTAGGTCGCGCTGTCGCCGGTCAGGGTGTACGGCTTGGCAGCGAAGTCCACGGCGTTGATGTGATCGAAAACGATCTCGGTTTCAAAACGCTCGGCGTGCTCGCGCATCCGCTCCATCAGGGCTGGACCCGTCAGGCCGTGAACGTCGCCCGGCCAGTTGTCGACTTCAGTAGTGGTGGTCAGTTGACCGCCAGCCTGCATGCCGGTGATCAGCAGTGGCTTGAGGTTGGCACGGGCCGCGTATACCGCAGCGCTGTAACCGGCAGGGCCGGAACCGAGAATAATCACTCGCGAATGACGGACTTCAGACATGACCTGCTCCTGTTGACCGGGCCGAAAGACTGGCACGGATCGCCGGACTGCCGGCGGGAATAAAAAAGGACCGTGGAAAACCTTGGGGAAGGCTTGAGCTCGACAGTCCTGTAAAAAGTTGGGTGCAGCGTATCGAGGGGGGCAAGATTAAGGAAATACGGTTTAACAATCCAGCTCATAGGTGGTCTCTATGCCGACACACTGACGAGATGGACGTCTTTGTTACAGTGAATGTCGATCGCTCTACCGCGCTTTCGCCGTCGTTGCAAAGCCGGTAAGGTCGGCGCGTTTTCCCTTGCTCGGAGCACCTTATGCCCGCCCCTGTTCTGTCCGGCCCGCAATACCTGCGCGAAGGCCTCAAACTGGTTCTCAGCCCTGGCTTGCGCCTGTTCGTTTTGCTGCCGCTGGCGATCAACCTGGTGCTGTTCGTCGGATTGATTTATCTGGCCGGCCACCAGTTCAGCCTGTGGGTCGATACGCTGATGCCCTCGCTGCCCGAATGGCTGAGTTTCCTCAGCTACATCCTCTGGCCACTGTTTGTAGTGCTAGTGGCGCTGATGGTGTTCTTTACTTTCACCATGCTGGCCAACGTAATCGCCGCAC
Organism: Pseudomonas sp. Irchel s3a12; assembly: GCF_900187485.1. Lineage (NCBI taxonomy): Bacteria > Pseudomonadati > Pseudomonadota > Gammaproteobacteria > Pseudomonadales > Pseudomonadaceae > Pseudomonas > Pseudomonas sp. Irchel s3a12. The sequence goes on along the minus strand of NZ_FYDN01000006.1, from coordinate 202,376 downwards.
CGTTCAACGGCTTCCTTGCCGAGAAAGTCGAAGTGGTGGTACGCGGCACTGATGACTTCCCGGCGTTCAGCTGGGGCGAACTGATCGCGATGGTCCCGCGCACCCTCGCCCGGGAAATGCGCAAACTCGGCTACTTCCTGCCACGGGCGATCGGACTGTTCATTCTCTCGTTCATCCCGGTGGTGAATATCATTGCTGCACCGCTGTGGCTGTTGTTCGGCGTGTGGATGATGGCGATCCAGTACATCGACTACCCGGCGGATAACCACAAACTGGGCTGGAACGAGATGCTCGCCTGGCTGCGGCAAAAGCGCTGGCAGAGCATGAGCTTTGGCGGGATCGTCTATCTGGTGCTGCTGATTCCGGTGGTCAACATCCTGATGATGCCGGCGGCTGTGGCCGGGGCGACGTTGTTCTGGGTGCGTGAGCGCGGTGGCGAGGTGCTGGCTCAGGAAAAGGCCTGAGCCAGACGCTGTTGTTTTGCCGCTGCCTCAGTGGAAAAAGCTCCACGTCCCGATCAGCACCAATGCCCACAGGCCGATGCCTGGAACGATGATCAAAAAATTCCAGGCATTCAGGCGGTTGTTGCCCAAGCCTTGCGGATCGTTGGCGGCCAGGTTGATCAGTTGCTGGCCTTCACTGGCGACATAAGCTCTGAGCGGCAGCAGTGCCATAGCAAACAAACTCAGGTACAACAAGCCTTCGAAATGGCTCGATAGTTTATCGAGCACCACTGCAAGCAACGTCAATACAACAAACACCGTTGCCCACTGCTCAAGATCCCAGCTGGATTTTCGGCCGCTGTCGTGAATCGTTTTGTCTGCATGACGATACAGCCTGTGCACGAAAAATATATAGAAGATACCGCGCGCCACAGGCCACAGCTCTTCCTGCGTCCGCTGCTTGTACAGGCTCCAGTTTTTGTACGACCAATAATAGAAATACAGGCCAAAACTGAGCACCGACAGCAGAATGAATTTCCATCTGGCAACCACGTAAAATCCCGCAGCCTGCACATCTTCGTTCAACAGATTCGCCTCAGGGGACGCGTAGACATTTTCCGCCATAGCCATTTCCTTGGTTCAAACGTTCAATCAAGGCTAACGACCGACTGGCGAAAATATTGAGCCCAGCGGGGCCAGTGGCTGTCATCAATCCATCATCAACTCGACACAATGACGACATGGCCTCAGTCGACACTGGGGTCATGACGACAGCTCTACATATCACTCTGATCAGCGAAACCTTCCCACCGGAAATCAACGGGGTGGCCAATACCCTTGGCCGCTTGTGCGATGGACTGCGCGCGCGTGGGCATCAGGTTGAACTGGTGCGGCCGCGTCAGGCCGGTGATCCGCAGCGCAGTGAAGATGACGCGCTGCTACTGTGTCGGGGCTGGCCGTTGCCGGGATATCCGGGGCTGCAATGGGGTCAGTCGTCGATGCACAAACTGCTGCGGCGCTGGAAGCGCCAGCGTCCCGATGTGCTGTATATCGCCACGGAGGGACCGCTCGGGTTATCGGCCCTGCGTGCGGCGCGACGTCTGGGGATTTCGGTGGTCAGTGGGTTTCACACCAATTTTCAGCAATACACCAGCCAATACGGGCTCGGTCTGCTGACGCGGATGCTCACGCATTATTTGCGCTGGTTTCACAATCGCTCGGCCATGACGTTGGTGCCGAGCGTCAGCCAGCGCCTGGAACTGGAACGGCGGCATTTCGAGCGCTTGGCACTGTTATCGCGCGGTGTCGACAGCCAGTTGTTTCATCCGAGCAAACGGCTGAATGCCTTGCGTGAGCAATGGGGCCTGTCCGAGCAGGACATTGCGGTGATTCACGTAGGACGACTCGCGCCGGAGAAGAACCTTGGCCTGCTCAAACGCTGCTTCGAAAACCTGCGTGACACTTATCCACAGCGCAATCTGAAACTGATCGTGGTCGGTGACGGACCGCAACGGCTGGCGCTGGAAAAGGATTTGCCCGGGGCGGTTTTCTGCGGTGCGCAGCGCGGTGAAGCGTTGTCGGCGCACTATGCGTCTGGAGATTTGTTTCTATTTCCGAGTCTGACCGAAACCTTCGGCAATGTGGTGCTGGAGGCACTGGCCTCGGGACTGGGTGTGGTGGCTTACGATCAGGCTGCGGCGGCGCAGCATATTCGCCATGGCTACAACGGCGTGCTGGCGATGCCTGGTGATGAGCAAGCCTTTTGCGAGGCGGCGGCATGGTTGCTGGAAGAGGATGAGAGGTTGCGCTGCGTGCGCCTGAATGCGCGCCAGCATGCGAGTCGCCAGGGCTGGCCGGCGGTTATCGAGCAGTTTGAAAAGCATTTGCGCGGGGCTTGTGTGGGGGAGCAAGTGGTGCCGAATGCGCAGACATTGCCTTGAATCCAGGCGACTTGGAGACCGCTATCGCGAGCAGGCTCACTCCTACAGGGGAATGCATTCCAATTGTAGGAGTGAGCCTGCTCGCGATGGCGTCAGTACAGCCGCTGGTTAAACCAGCGTCATCAACGCCTCACGGCTGAACGGCAAAATATCCTGCTCACGCCCTTCGCGGACTTTCTGCGCCCAATCCGGATCGACCAGCAACGCACGCCCCACCGCCACCAGATCGAACTCCTCTTTATTCAGACGCTCCAGCAGATTCTCCAGACTGGCCGGTTGCGCGACCTTGTCGGTGTTGACCATGAATTGCAGGAACTCGCCATCAAGGCCAACACTGCCAACGGTGATGGTCGGCTTGCCGGTGAGTTTGCGGGTCCAGCCGGCCAGGTTCAGCTCGGAACCGTCAAATTCCGGCTCCCAGAAGCGGCGCGTCGAGCAGTGGAAAATATCCACGCCAGCGTCAGACAGCGGCTTGAGGAATTCACCCAGCGCTTCCGGGGTTTGCACCAGACGTGCGGTGTAATCCTGCTGTTTCCACTGCGAGAAACGGAAGATGATCGGGAAACCTTCGCCGACCGCTGCACGTATGGCTTGAATCAGTTCGATGGCGAAACGCGAACGGTTGGCCAGGCTGCCACCGTATTCGTCGGTGCGCTGGTTACTGCCCTCCCAGAAAAACTGGTCGATCAGATAACCGTGGGCGCCGTGGATTTCCACGCCGTCCATGCCGATGCTTTGTGCATCTTTGGCCGCTTGGGCGAAGGCTGCGATCACATCTTGAATGTCTTGTTTAGTCATGCCGTGCACCACGACCTGACCGTCTTTGATTTTTTCCGACGGACCGTAACCCGGCACGCTAGCGTCCGGCTCGGTGCCGATTCGGCGCACGCTGCCCACGTGCCACAGTTGCGGAACAATCTTGCCGCCTTCGGCGTGAACCGCGTCGACGACTTTCTTCCAGCCGGCCAATGGCGCGTCGCCAAAGAACTGCGGTACGTTCGGATAACCGTTGGAGGCAATGTGGCCGACGGTAGTGCCTTCGGTGATGATCAGGCCAACGCCCGCGGCAGCGCGACGACGGTAGTACTCAATGACTTTCGAATTAGGCACGCCGCCCGGGGAAAAGGAGCGAGTCATCGGCGCCATGACCACGCGGGTCGGCAATTCGAGGGCACCGAGTTGGAACGGTTTGAACAAGGCTTGAACGGGCATCGAAGGACTCCACAGAGAAGGCTTTATGACGGCGATAATATGGAGACGCGAACCCTTTGAACAGCACTATTGATTTGGGTGATTAAGGATTAAAAGACGCAACGCAAAAGATCGCAGCCTCCGGCAGCTCCTACACGGGGTTTGAGGTCACCTGTAGGAGCTGCCGAAGGCTGCGATCTTTTGATCTTGCTGTTTCAGCTCAGCGCTTTTTCAATCGCATGCACAATGGTCGGATCATCCGGCGCCGTGCGCGGCGAGAACCGCGCCAGCACGCGGCCGTCCTTGCCGAGCAGAAACTTCTCGAAATTCCAGGTGATATCACCGGGAAACTCCGCGCCCTCGCCCGCCAGCAGACGGTAGAGCTGGTGACGATCATGACCGTTGACTTCAAGCTTGCTCGACAACGGGAATGTCACGCCATAGTTGAGGCTGCAGAACTCTTGAATTTCCTTTTCGCTGCCTGGTTCCTGGCCGGCAAACTGGTTGCATGGCAGGCCCAGCACGCTGAAACCTTTGCCTTTGTATTGCTGATAGAGGTTTTCCAGCGCCGCGTACTGTGGGGTCAAGCCGCATTTGGAGGCGACGTTGACCACCAGCACGACTTGGCCCTTGAACGGCGCCAGCGGTAGCTCCTGACCATCCAGGGCTGTCAACTTAAGGTCGTGAAAAGCACTCATGACGAACTCCAAGATTCCCGTGTTCTACTCGAAACAGCCACTTGGCGAGGTCACCAAGGACAGCCGCGGACTAAAAAGGCGCCCGCAGGCGCCTCTCCAGTACTCGAAGCTTAGCGCAGAAAATCAGTGGTGATGGCCACCTTCGCCATGGACGTGGCCATGAGCGATTTCTTCCTGGCTGGCATCACGGATGTCAACGATCTTCACTTTGAAGTTCAGGCGCTGACCGGCCAGTGGGTGGTTGCCATCAACGGTCACGTCATCGCCGTCGAGGTCACGGATGGTGACGATTTGCATCTGGCCGTCCGGCGCCGAAGCGTGGAACTGCATGCCGACTTCCAGCTCGTCAACGCCTTCGAACATGCTGCGGCTCAGGGTGCTGACCAGCTCGGCGGCGTATTCGCCGTAAGCGTCTTCCGGCTCAACGGAAACTTCCAGCTCGTCACCAACAGCTTTGCCATCCAGAGCTTTTTCCAGGCCCGGGATGATGTTGCCTGCGCCTTGCAGGTAGACCAGCGGAGCGCCGCCGGCGGAGCTGTCGATGACCTCACCAGCGTCGTTGGTCAGGGTATAGTCGATGGAGACAGCCTTATTGGCGGCGATCAGCATGGGGCGAGACCTTTTGCATAAGAATATAGAAAGGCCAAGTTTAGCGAAGCAATCGCGCGAAAGCGAACACAACCCGGACAAACGGGTTTCGACGATCGCAGGCTTTCATCAGGACGAGGACGGTCACTGGGTCGTCGAGCTTTCCTGTGGCCACACCCAGCACCTGCGCCATCAGCCGCCCTGGCAATCGCGCGCCTGGGTGCTGGACCCGGCGCAACGTATTGAAAAAATAGGCCAACCCTTTGCCTGCGGTTGGTGCGCACAAGGCTCGGTTAGCGATAACCTTGGCGACTGAATTTCGGTAGGTCGTCAGCTATAGGCGATCGCCATTGCCATGCAACTTTAGAGAATTCGCATGCAAACTTTTTTTATCGCGCCCACCGATTTTGGTGTGGGTCTGACCTCCATCAGCCTCGGGCTGGTGCGCACGCTTGAGCGAGCCGGGCTGAAAGTCGGTTTCTTCAAACCGATTGCGCAGCCGCATCCGGGTGACACCGGCCCCGAGCGCTCCACCGAACTGGTGGCGCGCACCCACGGGTTGAAACCGCCACAACCGTTGGGCCTGGCGCACGTCGAGCGGATGCTCGGCGACGGTCAGCTCGATGAGCTGCTCGAAGAAATCATCACCCTCTATCAGCAAGCCGCCATTGGCAAAGACGTGCTGGTCGTCGAAGGCATGGTGCCGACCCGCAGCGCCAGCTATGCCGCACGGGTCAATCTGCACTTGGCCAAGAGCCTGGATGCCGAAGTGATTCTGGTCTCGGCACCGGAAAACGAAGTGCTCGCCGAACTCTCCGGCCGTGTCGAATTGCAGGCGCAATTGTTTGGCGGCCCGAAAGACCCGAAAGTCCTCGGGGTGATCCTCAACAAGGTCAAGACCGAAGAGAGCATGGACGCCTTCGCTGCGCGCCTGAAGGAGCATTCGCCGTTGCTGCGCAGCGGTGATTTCCGCCTGCTCGGCTGCATTCCCTATCAGCCGGAACTCAACGCACCACGTACCCGTGATGTTGCCGACCTGATGGGTGCACAAGTGCTTAATGCCGGTGATTACGAAACCCGCCGGATGACCAAAATCATCATCTGCGCGCGGACCATGCGCAACACCGTCGAGCTGCTCAAGCCCGGCGTGTTGGTGGTGACGCCGGGCGATCGCGACGACATCATCCTCGCAGTCAGTCTGGCCGCGATCAACGGCGTGCCGCTGGCCGGCCTGCTGCTGACCAGCGACACCCTGCCCGATCCGCGCATCATGGATCTGTGCCGTGGTGCGTTGCAGGCCGGTTTGCCTGTGCTGTCGGTGAGCACCGGTTCCTACGACACCGCCAACCTGCTCAACGGTCTGAACAAGGAAATCCCGATCGACGACCGCGAGCGTGCGGAGATCATCACCGATTTCGTCGCCAGCCATCTCGATGCCAAATGGCTGCACCAGCGCTGTGGCACGCCACGGGAAATGCGCCTGTCGCCAGCAGTATTCCGCTATCAGTTGATCCAGCGTGCGCAAGCGGCGAACAAGCGCATCGTCCTGCCTGAAGGCAGTGAGCCGTTCACCGTGCAAGCGGCGGCAATCTGTCAGGAACGCGGCATCGCCCGCTGCGTGTTACTCGCCAAACCGGAAGATGTCGAAGCCGTGGCCCGCGCCCAAGGGATCGTGTTGCCGCCGGGCCTGGAGATCCTCGATCCTGACCTGATCCGCGAGCGCTATGTCGAACCGATGGTTGCCTTGCGCAAGACTAAAAGCCTCAACGCGCCGATGGCCGAACAGCAACTGGAAGACACCGTAGTGATCGGCACCATGATGCTGGCGCTGGACGAGGTCGACGGCCTGGTCTCGGGCGTGATCAACACCACTGCCAACACCATTCGCCCGGCCCTTCAGTTGATCAAGACTGCGCCGGGCTGCACGCTGGTGTCGTCGGTGTTCTTCATGCTCTTCCCTGAGGAAGTGCTGGTTTACGGCGACTGCGTGATGAACCCGCACCCGAGTGCCACCGAACTGGCCGAGATTGCCCTGCAAAGCGCCGACTCGGCAGCGGCCTTCGGCATCACCCCGCGCGTGGCAATGATCAGTTACTCCAGCGGCGAATCGGCCACCGGCGAAGAGGTCGAGAAAGTCCGCGAGGCCACCCTGCTCGCCCACGAACAACAGCACTCGCTGCTGATCGACGGCCCGCTGCAATACGACGCTGCCGCCAACGCAGACGTCGCCCGGCAACTGGCGCCAAACAGTCAGGTGGCTGGTCGCGCCACGGTGTTCGTCTTCCCCGATCTGAACACCGGCAACACCACGCACAAAGCCGTGCAACGCAGCGCCGATTGCGTCAGCCTCGGCCCGATGCTGCAGGGCCTGCGCAAACCGGTGAACGATTTGCCGCGTGGCGCGCAGGTCGATGACATCGTCTACACCATCGCCCTCACCGCGATTCAAGCCGCCAACCGACCTATGGATGTGTAAATGCTGGATTTTCTACCTGCACCCGTGCGCGGCGTGATCGCTTCGCTGCTGTTAGCACTCAATACGATTCTGCTGTGCTCGTTTCTGTTTTGCGTGGCGCTGATCAAAGTGCTGCCATTCGACCTCGCCCGACGCGCCTCGCTGTGGCTGATGAGCCACACCCACGAAGCGTGGATCAGCAACAACAAGGGCTGGATGAATCTGGTTCGGCGTACACGCTGGCACCTCAGCGGTCTGCAAGGACTCGATTACCAACACTCGTACCTGATCACCAGCAATCATCAGAGCTGGGTGGATATTCTGGTGCTGCAATACGTGCTCAACCGAAAGATCCAACCGTTGAAATTCTTCCTCAAACAGGAGCTGATCTGGGTGCCGGTGATCGGTCTGGCGTGGTGGGCGCTGGGCTTTCCGTTCATGAAGCGCTACTCCAAGGCGTATCTGACCAAGCATCCGGAGAAGAAAGGCAAAGACCTCGAAACCACCCGCAAGACGTGTGCGAAATTTCGCAATAACCCGGTGGGGATTTTCAACTTCGTCGAAGGCACACGCTTCACCGAAGGCAAACATGCGCAGCAGCAGTCGCCGTTCAAATATTTGCTCAAGCCCAAGGCTGGCGGGATCGCCTTTGTGCTGGATGCAATGGGCGAACAGCTGGAGTCGATCGTCAACGTGACGATCCACTACCCGGCCGGGCGTCCGGGGTTCTGGGATTTGCTCTGCGGTAATGTGCGCGATGTGGTGGTGCACTTTGAAGAGCTGAAGATTCCGCAGCAGTTCATTGACAAGAACTACGATCAGGACGGTGAATATCGCCTGCAGTTCCAAGGCTGGATCAATCAGCTGTGGCTGGACAAGGATGCGCTGCTCGAACAGATGCACCGCGAATATCCTTCCGTATGATCGTTCCCACGCTCCTCGTGGGAATGCCTCACTGGACGCTCTGCGTCCGCTTTAGATGGGACGCGGAGCGTCCCGAGCTGCATTCCCACGCAGAGCGTGGGAACGATCACGAAATATCCGGGCAAACACTAACCCCCTGTAGGAGTGAGCCTGCTCGCGATAGCGGTGTGTCATTCAACATTGTTGGTGGCTGATCCACCGCTATCGCGAGCAGGCTCACTCCTACAATGGACCGAGTTGGCCCCAATAAAAAAGCCCGCCGATGATTGCTCATCGGCGGGCTTTTTGTTTGTCGCTAACGCTTAGATCGCGCCACGCTTGCGCAGCAGATCCAGCACTTGCTTGACGCTGTCTTCCAGACTCAGCGTCTGCGTGTCGATCACCAGATCGGCATCCAGCGGCACGTCGTACGGGAAGGATTCGCCCGGGATGTTGTCGCCAGCGGCGGCATACAGACCTTGCGGATCACGCTCGGCGCAGACAGCCGGCGAGGCCTGCACGTAGACCGTCAGCAGACGATCCTTGCCGATCAGATCCTTGGCCTGCTCGCGACCTTCAGCGCTTGGCGCGACGAACGCCGCCAACGTCAGCAAACCGGCTTCGTTGAACTGACGCGCGACGTGCGCGGCACGACGCCAGTTTTCGGTACGCCCGGCGCGATCCTGTGGCAGACCTTTGTTCAAGTCATGACGCAGGTTCTGACCATCCAGTACAAACACCGCACGACCCATGTCGAACAACTTGCGCTCGACGGCGTAAGCCAGCGTGCTCTTGCCCGCGCCCGACAGGCCGCTGAACAGCACGGTCGCCGGTTGCTGGCCGAAGCGCTGGGCGCGCTCTTCAGTGGCCACGTGCGCCAGTTTGCCGTGATGCGTGGCAGTGCCATGCGTCACCGGTTGCGCGACGATCATGCCGGCGCCGACGGTGCCGTTGGTCAAGCGATCGATGACGATGAACGCGCCGGTGGTGCGGTTGCTTTCGTAACCGTCGAGGGCGATCGGCGCGTCGAGCGCAATCTTCACCTTGCCGATTTCGTTGAGCTGCAACGCGCTCGCCGGGCCTGCTTCCAACGTGTTCACGTCGACCTTGTTGACGATGCTGGCAATCGAGCCCGGCACGTAGCTGGTGGCGCGTTTGATGTCGTATTTCTTGCCCGGCAGCATCGGCTCTTCAGCCATCCACACCAGCATCGCTTCGAAGCTGTCGGTGACCGGCGGCACGTTGTCGGCATGCACCAACAGGTCGCCACGGGAGATGTCGATTTCGTCTTCCATGGTCAGCGTTACGGCCTGACCTGGACCGGCGTGTTCCAATTCACCTTCGAAGGTGACGATGGATTTCACCCGGCTGCTTTTGCCCGACGGCAGCACCACGACTTCGTCACCCTTGTGCACGATGCCGCTGGCCAGCGTGCCAGCGAAACCACGGAAGTTCAGGTTCGGACGGTTGACGTACTGCACCGGGAAGCGCAGATCGGTGAAGTTGCGATCGCCCGCCACTTCCACGGTCTCGAGGATTTCCATCAGCGACTGGCCGGTGTACCACGGCGAGCGCTCGGACTTGTTCACCACGTTGTCGCCCTTGAGGGCAGACATCGGCACGAAGTGCATGCTGGTCGGCTTCATCTTCAAGCCTTCGGCGAACTTCAGGTAGTCAGCCTTGATCGACTCGAACACGCCTTCATCGAAGTCTTTCAGGTCCATCTTGTTGATGGCGACGACGATGTGTTTGATCCCCAGCAAGGACGCAATGAAGCTGTGGCGACGGGTCTGGGTCTGCACGCCGTAACGCGCGTCGACCAGAATGATCGCCAGGTCACAGGTGGACGCTCCGGTGGCCATGTTGCGGGTGTACTGCTCATGGCCGGGGGTGTCGGCGATGATGAATTTGCGTTTGGCGGTGGAGAAATAGCGGTAGGCGACATCGATGGTGATGCCCTGCTCGCGCTCGGCCTGCAGGCCGTCGACCAGCAACGCCAGATCGATGTCGTCACCGGTGGTGCCAACTTTCTTCGAGTCGCGGGTGATCGCTTCGAGGTGATCTTCGTAGATCATCTTCGAGTCGTGCAGCAGGCGCCCGATCAGGGTGCTCTTGCCGTCATCGACGTTACCGCAAGTCAAAAAGCGCAGCAGCTCTTTACGTTCGTGCTGGCCCAGGTAGGCGAGGATGTCCTCGCTGATCAAATCAGATACGTGCGACATGACAGCCCCTTAGAAATAGCCTTGACGTTTTTTATCTTCCATCGAGCCGGCGCCATCGTGGTCGATGACTCGGCCCTGGCGCTCGGAAGTTCGCGTCAGGAGCATTTCTTGAATGATGTCCGTGAGGCTTTCGGCCTCGGACTCCACGGCGCCCGTCAACGGGTAGCAGCCAAGGGTACGGAAACGCACTTTCTTTTTGACGATGCGCGCTTTGTCTTCGTCGGACAGGTGCTCGAGGATGCGCTCGTCGTCGATCATGATCAACGTGCCGTTCTTCTCGATCACTTCGCGTTCAGCGGCGAAGTACAGCGGCACAATCGGGATGCCTTCGAGGTAGATGTACTGCCAGATGTCCAGTTCGGTCCAGTTCGACAGAGGGAACACACGAATGGATTCGCCCTTGTTGACCTTGCCGTTGTAGACGTTCCACAGCTCTGGACGCTGGTTTTTCGGGTCCCAGCGGTGCTTGCTGTCGCGGAACGAGTACACGCGCTCTTTGGCACGGGATTTCTCTTCATCGCGACGGGCGCCGCCGAAGGCTGCGTCGAAACCATGCTTGTCGAGTGCCTGTTTCAGGCCCTCGGTCTTCATGATGTCGGTGTGCTTGGCGCTGCCGTGGGTGAACGGGTTGATGTTCTGCGCCACGCCATCGGGGTTGATGTGGGTGATCAGGTCCAGGCCCAGTTCTTCGACCATCTTGTCGCGGAACTTGTACATCTCCTGGAATTTCCAGCGGGTGTCGACGTGCATCACCGGAAACGGCAGTTTGCCCGGGAAGAACGCCTTGCGTGCCAGGTGCAGCATCACGGCGGAGTCTTTACCGATGGAGTACAGCATCACCGGGTTATCGAACTCGGCGGCCACCTCGCGGATGATGTGGATGCTTTCCGCCTCCAGCTGTTTCAGATGCGTCAGTTTGTCGACCATGGCTACTCACGAAAACTTTCTTATGAACGGCCAGCGGGCCGTGTTCGAGCGGGAAATCCTAGCACAGCGGCCTCTTCTAATCAGGACGCCAACTAGATCGAAAGGGTATATGAATATGCCCACTCGTTTGGGCGCCGCCTCCTGTAGGAGCTGCCGAAGGCTGCGATCTTTTTGATCTGGTCTGTTAAAAAACAAGATCAAAAGATCGCAGCCTTCGGCAGCTCCTACATAGGGAACGGCGTGGAGTCAGATCGGGTTCGGGCAGTCGATGAAGATATGTTCAACGGCAAAGCGTTTCGCCAGGTAGTCGCCCAATGCCTGTACGCCGTAGCGTTCGGTGGCGTGGTGGCCGGCGGCGATGAAGCTGATGTCGTTTTCGCGGGCGCTGTGGAAGGTCTGCTCGGACGCTTCTCCGCTCAGGTACAGATCAACGCCTGCCGCGACGGCCTGATCGATATAGCCCTGACCGCCACCGGTGCACCAGCCAACCCGACGGATCATCGGATTACCTTCTATCAGCAAAGGTTCGCGACCCATGACTTCTTGCACCTTGCGGGCGAAATCGCGTGCGGTCATCGGTTCTTTCAAAGACCCGACCAGACCAACGATTTTCAGATTATCCGGGTCCAGCGGCCCTTCCACAGTGATGTCCAGTTGACGCGCCAGTTGCACGTTGTTGCCGACATCAGGATGCAGATCCAGCGGCAAATGGTAAGCGAGCAGACTGATGTCGTGCTTGAGCAATGTCTTCAGTCGACGCTGCTTCATGCCAGTGATGCACGGGTTCTCGCCCTTCCAGAAGTAACCGTGGTGCACCAGCACCAGATCCGCCTCGGCTTCGACGGCGGCATCCAGCAACGCCTGACTGGCGGTGACGCCGCTGACGATGCGCATCACTTGCGGCCGGCCTTCGACCTGCAAGCCGTTGGGGCAATAATCGGCAATTTTCGAGCTGCTGAGGTAACGGTCGGCTTCTTCGACGAGGGTGCTGAGGGCAACGGCCATGAAAGACTCCTAAATATCCCGTTCAGAGGCGCGCGCGGCCTCGTATAATGCGCGACATTATGGGCGGTCTGACCCCGCCTGCAACTTTTCCAGGACGTGCTTAATGCTCAAGGCGCTGCGTTTTTTCGGCTGGCCGTTGTTGGCCGGTGTGCTTATCGCTCTGTTGATTATTCAGCGTTACCCGCAGTGGGTCGGGCTTCCGAGCCTCGACGTCAACCTGCAACAGGCCCCGCAAACCACCAGCGTGCAACAGGGCCCGGTGTCCTATGCCGACGCGGTGACCATTGCCGCGCCTTCGGTGGTCAACCTCTACACCACCAAAGTCATCAACAAACCGGCGCATCCGTTGTTTGAGGATCCGCAGTTCCGCCGTTTCTTCGGCGATAACTCGCCGAAGCAGAAACGCATGGAATCGAGCCTCGGTTCCGGCGTGATCATGAGCCCGGAAGGCTACATCCTGACCAACAACCACGTGACCAGCGGCGCCGACCAGATCGTCGTGGCCCTGAAAGACGGTCGCGAAACCCTCGCCCGCGTCATCGGCAGCGACCCGGAAACCGATCTCGCGGTGTTGAAAATCGATCTGAAAACCCTGCCGGCCATCACTGTCGGCCGCTCCGACAACATTCGCATCGGCGACGTTGCATTGGCCATCGGCAACCCGTTCGGCGTTGGCCAGACCGTGACCATGGGCATCATCAGCGCCACCGGGCGTAACCAGTTGGGCCTGAACAACTACGAAGACTTCATCCAGACCGACGCGGCGATCAACCCGGGTAACTCCGGCGGTGCGCTGGTCGACGCCAATGGCAACCTCACCGGCATCAACACGGCGATCTTTTCCAAGTCCGGCGGCTCGCAAGGCATCGGCTTTGCGATTCCAGTGAAGCTGGCAATGGAAGTGATGAAGTCGATCATCGAGCACGGTCAGGTAATTCGTGGCTGGCTGGGCATCGAGGTGCAGCCGCTGACCCAGGAACTGGCCGAGTCGTTCGGCTTGTCCGGGCGTCCGGGGATTGTTGTGGCGGGGATTTTCCGCGATGGCCCGGCGCAGAAGGCTGGCCTGCAACTGGGTGATGTGATTCTGAGCATCGATGGCGAGCCGGCCGGAGATGGCCGTCGTTCGATGAACCAGGTTGCGCGGATCAAACCGACCGACAAAGTGACGATCCAGGTGATGCGCAACGGCAAAGAACTGAAGCTCACCGCAGAAATCGGCCTGCGTCCGCCACCGGCGCCGGTGAAAGAAAAAGAAGAATAAAACTTCGTTCGCGCCAATCGCGCTAATAAAATACATTCTCAAAAGGCATGTTATATTGTTTCAATTCTAAGAATTGGAACAACATAACATGTCGTCTCGAACAAAGGCTTCCCTGCTCGGCCTGAGCCTTGGTCTGCTGGTCGATCCAGCCTTCGCCGAAGAACCCAAGCCGCTTGAACTCGACGCCATCAGCGTCATCTCCGACTACGAATCGCCGACCGGCCCGGTCAAGGGCTATCGCGCCACACGCTCATCCAGCGCAACCAAAACCGACACCGCGATCCGCGATATACCGCAGGCGATCAGCGTAGTGCCCGCCAGCGTGCTCAAGGATCTGGGCAGCACCAGTGTCGAGCGCGCGCTGGATTTTGCCGGTGGCGTATCCAAGCAAAACAACTTCGGCGGCCTGACGCTGTACGAATACAGCGTGCGCGGCTTCACCACGTCGGAGTTCTACAAGGACGGCTTCAGCGCCAACCGGGGTTATCCGAGCACGCCGGACGCGGCGAATATCGAGCGCATCGAAGTACTCAAAGGCCCCGCCGCCAGTCTGTATGGTCGAGGCGATCCCGGCGGCACGGTGAACATCGTCACCAAAAAACCGCAGCCCGAAGCCTTCACCACTCTGCAAACCAGCGCCGGCAGTTGGGATCGCTATCGCACCGCGCTGGACGTCAACACACCGCTGGATGATGAGGGTGATGTGCTGTCGCGAATCAACCTCGCGGTTGAGGACAACAACAGTTTTCGCGATCACGTCGACAGCCAGCGCGTATTCGTCGCGCCCTCGATCAGCTGGCAATTGAACCCGGACACGTCGCTGCTGGTGGAAAGCGAAATCGTTCGTCACAGCTCGACCTTTGATCGCGGCATCGTCGCGCCCAACAATAAATGGAGCGGTGTTTCGCGCTCGACTTTCCTTGGCGAACCCAACGACGGAAACATCGATAACCACAACAATCTGCTTCAGGCCACGCTGGAACATCACCTCAACGACAGCTGGAAGCTGCGTCTGGCCAGTCATTACAAGGAAGGCAAACTCTGGGGCGATGCTTCGGAAAGTCGTCCATTGAACGCCAACGGCCACACCGTCAACCGCCGCTATCGCGAGCGCGACACGAACTGGCACGACAGCATCACCCAACTGGAACTGCGCGGTCTGTTCGATCTCGGCCCGTGGCAACACGAATTGCTGATTGGCACCGAGTACGAAAACTTCCGCAAGAACGAGCGCGTCACCACTATTGCTGGCGGCCCCTACGCCCTCGACATCTACAAGCCGATCTACGGCCAGCCGAAACCCAACGGCGCGCGTTCGGGTACTGACTTCTTCGAACAGGTCGAAAGTCATGCACTGAACCTGCAAGACCAGATCGTCTTCACCGACAAACTGCGCGGGATGGTCGGCGCGCGCTTCGAGCATTTCGATCAGCACATCGACGATCACAGCCGCAACGCCACCAGTAATCAACGTCACGACGCGCTCACCCAGCGGGTCGGCCTGCTCTATCAACTGACGCCGGAAACCGGGTTGTTCGCCAACGCCTCGACCTCGTTCAAACCGAACAATGGCCTCGACGCCGCCGGCAAATCCTTCGACCCGGAAGAAGGCGTCGGCTACGAAATCGGCATCAAGAACGAACTGTTCGACGAACGCCTGAGCAGCACCCTCGCCTTCTTCCACATCGACAAAGAAAACGTTCTCGCCCTAGACCCGGCCACCGACACCAGCCGCGCCATGGGCAAGGCACGCAGTCGCGGCTTCGATTGGCAGGTCACCGGGCAAGTCACCGATGCGGTGCGAGTCATCGGCGCCTTCGCCTACATCGACGCCGAAGTGACCAAGGGCGACGCGGTGATTTCCACCGGCAGCCGCATCCTCGGCGTGGCCAAGCGTAGCGGCAGCCTACTCGGTGTTTACGAATTTCAGGACGGC
Organism: Pseudomonas sp. Irchel s3a12; assembly: GCF_900187485.1. Taxonomy (NCBI): domain Bacteria; kingdom Pseudomonadati; phylum Pseudomonadota; class Gammaproteobacteria; order Pseudomonadales; family Pseudomonadaceae; genus Pseudomonas; species Pseudomonas sp. Irchel s3a12. The sequence goes on along the minus strand of NZ_FYDN01000006.1, from coordinate 186,807 downwards.
CATTTGCGTGGTTCGGACGTCGGTGCAGCGTTCACCTACGTCGGCGATCGCTCGGGAGAATCCGGCAGCGACTTCAAATTGCCGGCGTATCACACCGTCGACCTGCTCGCGCATTACAAGGCCAGCGACAACGTCACTGTCGGCCTGAACCTGAACAACCTCTTCGACGAGAAGTATTACGAGCGCTCCTACAGCAACTACTGGGTCAACCCCGGTGAGCCGCGCAATTTCACCGTCAGCCTGACTCTCAACCTGTAAAAGGACGTCACCATGCAATACGGCAAATCCCTTGTGCTTATCGCCGCGCTGTTCGCCGGTCAGGTATCGGCCCATGGCCTGTGGACCGAACAACGTCGTGGCAACATCGAAGTGGTCTACGGTCATGGCGCTGAGGACAACGCGTTCAAGGCGCAGAAGATCAGCGGCGCGTGGGCTTACAACGCGAGCGGCAAGATGATTCCGGTGAGCGTCGAGCGCCTGACGGATCACGCACGACTGAAACCACTGAAAGCTCCGGCCGTCCTGGCCGTGGCGCTGAACAACGGCATGTGGTCGCAGACTGCTGACAAAAAGTGGGTCAACGAAGGCCGGAGCAAAGTGCCGGGCGCTGTCGAGGCGACCGAGACGTTCAAGTACAGCCTGGCGATTTATCAGCCGGGAGCGAAGTTGCCAAAACTGGATCAGATCAAATTGCTGATTCTTCCGGAGGTTGATCCGCTCACCGTGGGGCCAGGGAAATCATTACCGGTGCGGGTGCTGCTCGATGGCAAACCGGCGGCGGGGGTGAAGTTGATTGGCGATTATCGCAGTGCACCGAACACGTTGAGCACCGAGACTGACAAGGATGGTCGGGCGCAGGTGTTGGTGAGGAATGAAGGGTTGAATGTGATTGCGGCGCAGGTCGAGGTGCCGGTGAAAGGCAGCGCAGATGTGGATAGCCGCGGCTTGTTCACCTCACTGACCTTCCTCGGCGAAGCGCATCACGAATAAGAGCAGACCCTCACCCCAGCCCTCTCCCGGAGGGAGAGGGAGCCGACCGAGGTGTGAGACTTCATGCATCGACCTGAAAGACCAGGTCGATTATGGATTCAATACAAATCGTGCACGTCGACGAAACTCTGCAATATCCCCCAATCAATCCCCTCTCCCTCTGGGAGAGGGCTAGGGTGAGGGGCTTTTGCTTTTATAGGTCGCCCAGGCCATCGATCAGCGCCTGATTCTGCTCCGGCGTGCCAATCGAAATCCGCAGGAACTGCGCAATCCGCTCCTGCTTGAAGTGCCGCACGATCACGCCCTGCTCACGCAGCTTGGCCGCCAGCCCCGCCGCATCATGCTGCGGATGCCGGGCGAAGATGAAGTTCGCCGCCGACGGCAGCACTTCAAACCCCTTGGCCTGCAACTGTGCAATCACCCACTCACGGCTCTCGATGACCAGACGGCAAGTCTTGTCGAAATACTCACGATCTTCGAACGCCGCTGCCGCACCGACAATAGCCAGACGATCCAGCGGATAGGAGTTGAAGCTGTTCTTGATCCGCTCCAGCGCCTCGATGAGATCGGGATGGCCGACCGCCAGACCAACGCGCAAACCCGCCAAAGAGCGCGACTTGGACAAGGTCTGCGTCACCAGCAGGTTCGGATAACGGTCCACCAGACTGATCGCGGTTTCGCCGCCGAAGTCTATATACGCCTCGTCCACCACGACCACCGAATCCGGGCTGGCCTTGAGGATCTGCTCAACCGCGTCCAGTGCCAGCAGGCAGCCGGTTGGCGCGTTCGGGTTAGGGAAGATGATCCCGCCATTCGGCTTGGCGTAGTCGGCCGGATCGATCTGGAACTGCGCGTCCAGCGGCACCGCATCAAACTCGATGCCGTACAAACCGCAGTAAACCGGATAGAAGCTGTAGCTGATGTCTGGGAACAGCAGTGGCTGATCGTGTTGCAGCAGACCGTGGAAGATGTGCGCGAGCACTTCGTCCGAACCGTTGCCGAGGAAAACCTGATTGCTCTGCACACCGTAATACTGGGCGACGGCGGTTTTCAGCAGGTCGCTGTTCGGGTCCGGGTACAGACGCAGGTTGTCATTCAGTTCGGTCTGCATCGCTGCCAAGGCTTTTGGCGACGGGCCGTACGGGTTTTCATTGGTGTTGAGCTTGACCAGTTTGGTCAGCTTCGGTTGTTCGCCCGGCACGTAGGGCACCAGATCCTTGACGAACGGGCTCCAGAATTTACTCATCGCTCAGTTCCCCTGCCCTTTTAGAAAGTCTTCGTCTTTGATGCGGTATTCAGCACTGCGCGCGTGGGCGCTCAGCGACTCGCCACGGGCCAGCACCGATGCAGTTTTACCCAGTTCGGAAGCTCCGGCCTCCGAGCAGAAGATGATCGACGAACGCTTCTGGAAGTCGTATACGCCCAGCGGCGAAGAAAACCGCGCGGTGCCCGAGGTCGGCAACACGTGGTTCGGGCCAGCGCAGTAATCGCCCAACGCTTCGGAGGTGTGACGGCCCATGAAGATCGCACCGGCGTGGCGGATCTGCGGCAGCCAGGCTTGCGGATCGGCGACCGACAATTCCAGGTGCTCCGGTGCAATGCGATTGGCGACTTCGATGGCTTGGGCCATGTCCTTCACGTGAATCAACGCACCACGACCATTGATCGAGGTTTGGATGATGGTGGAGCGATCCATGGTCGGCAGCAGCTTGTCGATGCTCGCAGCGACCTTGTCGAGGAATTCGGCATCCGGGCTGACCAGAATCGCCTGGGCGTCTTCGTCGTGCTCGGCTTGCGAGAACAAGTCCATGGCGATCCAGTCCGGATCGGTCTGGCCGTCGCACACCACGAGGATCTCCGAAGGGCCGGCAATCATGTCGATGCCGACCTGACCGAACACGTGACGCTTGGCAGTGGCGACATAGATGTTGCCCGGGCCAACGACTTTGTCGACTTGCGGAACACTTTCGGTGCCGTAGGCCAACGCAGCGACGGCTTGCGCACCACCGATGGTGAACACCCGGTCGACGCCAGCGATGCATGCGGCCGCCAGCACCAGTTCATTGATTTCACCACGCGGGGTCGGCACGACCATGACCACTTCGGTCACGCCGGCGACCTTGGCCGGAATCGCGTTCATCAGCACCGACGACGGGTACGACGCCTTGCCACCCGGCACGTACAGGCCTGCGCGATCCAGCGGCGTGACCTTCTGGCCCAGTACAGTGCCGTCAGCTTCGGTGTAGCTCCAGGAATCCTGCTTCTGTTTTTCGTGGTAGCTGCGCACACGGGCCGCGGCTTTTTCCAGGGCTTCGCGCTGGGGCACGGTGATGCGGGTCAAAGCCAGTTCCAGACGCTCACGCGGCAGGATCAGGTCAGCCATCGAAGCGACTTCAAGGCCATCAAACTTTTGGGTGAACTCGACCAGCGCCGCGTCGCCGCGTTCGCGCACAGCCTTGATGATGTCCAGCACGCGCTGATTGACCGAGTCGTCAGACACACTTTCCCAGCTCAGCAGATGATCCAGATGATGCGCGAAATCCGGGTCAGCAGCGTTGAGTCGGCGAATTGCAGTCGGTGCGGTCATAGCGAGAGCCTCATAGGAATGGCAAAAACTCAGGCGCCCTAACTTAGCAGTCGTTTCCGCTTGGGCACCTGAGATTCTGGCTATGAGGCGGATAGACGGGCGCGACTTAACGTCGCGCAGGTGAATCAGCCGCGGTGTCGCGATTCCACTGCGTTGCGCAAGGTATCGATCAACGCCTGGATTCGGGCGTGTTGCATTTTCATCGAAGCCTTGTTGACCACCAGGCGCGAGCTGATCGTGGCGATCAGTTCCTGAGGTTCCAGGCCGTTGGCGCGCAGGGTGTTGCCGGTGTCGACCACGTCGATGATCTTGTCGGCCAGACCGATCAGTGGCGCCAGCTCCATTGAGCCGTAGAGCTTGATGATGTCGACCTGACGGCCCTGCTCGGCGTAGTAACGCTTGGCCACATTGACGAATTTGGTCGCCACGCGCAGACGGCCTTTTGGCTCCGGCGCGCCGATCTTGCCGGCGGTCATCAGCTTGCACTGGGCGATCTGCAGATCCAGTGGCTCGTACAGACCCTGGCCGGTGTATTCCATCAACACGTCTTTACCGGCAACGCCAAGGTCGGCCGCGCCATGCTCGACATAGGTCGGCACATCGGTGGCGCGCACGATCAGCAGACGAACGTCGTCCTGGGTCGTGGGAATGATCAGCTTGCGGCTCTTGTCCGGATTCTCGGTCGGCACGATGCCCGCTTCGGCAAGAAGCGGCAGGGTGTCGTCAAGGATGCGGCCCTTGGACAGTGCGATGGTCAACATGGGAAACGTCAGTCCTTATCAAGGTACTCATGTCCGGTCGCAATCGGCGCCGGACATACATCGAGCCGGAAACCGGCTCGACTCTTAAAATCAGTGGACACGTCCCTGTGTCCCAATGCAGCAATCAGCCCGGAACGCGACGGATCTTGGCGCCCAGCATCTGCAGTTTTTCTTCGATGCACTCGTAACCACGGTCTATGTGGTAGATGCGGTCGATCAGCGTGTCGCCTTCGGCAACCAGTGCCGAGATTACCAGGCTGGCCGAAGCACGCAGGTCGGTCGCCATCACTGGCGCGCCTTTCAGAACTTCAGTACCGGTGACGATGGCGGTATTGCCTTCGACCTGGATCTTGGCACCCATGCGGTGCAGTTCGTACACGTGCATGAAACGGTTTTCGAAGATCGTCTCGATCACGGCACCGGTGCCTTCGGCAATGGCGTTGAGCGAGATGAACTGCGCTTGCATGTCAGTCGGGAACGCCGGGTACGGCGCGGTGCGCACGTTGACGGCTTTCGGACGCTTGCCGTGCATGTTCAGCTCGATCCAGTCTTCACCGCAGGTGATTTCTGCGCCGGCTTCACGGAGTTTTTCCAGAACGGCTTCGAGGATGGTCGGATCGGTGTCCTTGACCTTGACGCGACCGCCGGTCACGGCAGCGGCGACCAGGTAAGTGCCGGTTTCGATACGGTCAGGCATGACCTTATAGAAAGCCGAACCCAGACGCTCGACGCCATCAATGGTGATGGTGTCAGTACCAGCGCCGGACACCTTGGCGCCCATGGCGTTGAGGAAGTTCGCCAGGTCAACCACTTCTGGTTCACGGGCGGCGTTCTGCAACACGCTGCGGCCCTTGGCCAGAGCAGCGGCCATCATGATGTTCTCGGTACCGGTCACACTGACGGTATCGAAGAAGAAGTGTGCACCGCGCAGGCCACCTTCAGGCGCCTTGGCCTTGATGTAGCCGCCTTCGACGTCGATCACCGCGCCCATGGCTTCGAGGCCACGGATGTGCAGGTCGACCGGACGCGAACCGATGGCGCAACCGCCAGGCAGTGCGACTTCGGCTTCACCGAAACGAGCAACCATCGGGCCCAGTACCAGGATCGACGCACGCATGGTTTTCACCAGTTCGTACGGGGCGATCAGGGTCTTGATGGTGCGCGGGTCGATTTCGACGCTGAGTTTTTCGTCGATCACCGGCTCGATGCCCATGCGACCGAACAGCTCGATCATGGTGGTGATGTCGTGCAGGTGCGGCAGGTTGCCAACGGTCACCGGGCCATCGCACAGCAGGGTGGCGGCCAGGATCGGCAGGGCGGAGTTTTTTGCGCCGGAAATGCGGATCTCGCCATCAAGACGAGCGCCACCGGTAATAATCAATTTATCCATAAGAATCTCGACGCCCTTAGGCTCAGGTGCGCTCGGCCCAGGCCGCGCTGCTGAAAAATTTCATAGTGACCGCATGGATGCTGCCATCGGTGATCCATGGGTTCAAATGGGCATAGACCTGCTGCTGACGCTTCACCGGGCTCAACGCCGCCAGTTCATCGCTAATCACGTTCAGCTGGAAATTGCAGCCTTCGCCCTCAACTTCTACCAACGTTCCGGGCAGCTTTCCTTCAAGGAAGCTCTTCACTTCTACGGCCTGCATGCTCAACCTCAATCGGCGCCCTGTGCGCACGGGTCGGACATCATACAAAAAAGCCCCGCGCCTGCGAACCCCGCATGGCAGGACTCTGACGGGGGGCTTCTTTATAGATGTGGGTTCAGGGGTGCGCCAACAGTTCGGTCAGTTCACTGACCTGAGCAATTTCGCGCATATCTTCGGGCATCGCACGGATGCTGACAGCCTTGCCGGCCGCATTCGCATCGCGCATGAAGCACAGCAGCAACGATAAACCGACGCTGCTGGACTTCTTCACCGCCGAGCAATCGATCACCAGCGAAGAGGCCTTGCTGGACTTGATCAGCGCCTGGCCTTGCTTGCGCAGGTCAGCGCCGGTGCGATAGTCCAGCACTCCGCTAAGCAGAAGCTCGTCGACATCACTCATACGAACTGCGGCCTCATTCATTGCGCGGGGTTCTTTTCGGTGGCTTCTTTGGCCTTGGCCACTTCCCCGGCCCAACCATTGATGGTCTTGTCCAGATCGTTGCCATTGCGCTGCATCGCGTCGGCGAACTGATCGCGGAACAGTTTGCCGATGTTGATGCCGTTGATGATCACGTTGCGCAGTTTCCACTCGCCGTTGATCTTCTCCAGCGTGTACTGCACAGGATAGATTGCGCCGCTGCTGCCCTTGACGGTCATGTTTACGCTGGTGCGATCGCCCGATTCGTCCTTGGCAGGGTCAACGGTGATGCCCTGGTTGTTGTACTCAAGCAGAGCGTTGCCGTAGAACTGGAACAGGCCTTTCTTGAAGTTTTCCTGGAAGGTCTGCATCTGCGCAGGCGTGGCCTTGCGCGAGTACTTGACCGTCATGATGCTCTTGGAAATGCCTTCGGCATCCACCACTGGCCCGACGATGTTGTTGAGCGCCGTGTAGAAATCCGTCGGGTCCTGCTTGTATTTCTCTTTGTTGGCAGCCAGGTCGGCCAGCAACCGGGTGGTGGTGTCCTGCACCAGATCATGTGCCGAAGTCGCAGCAGCCACGGCGTTACCCATCAACGGCAAGGCCGCCAACAGCACCAACAGGCTGCGTCGCAAGATAGAGATCATTCAAAAGCTCCTCATTTGGCGTCTTTGCTAACGGTATTGAGCAGGAATTTACCGATAAGGTCTTCCAGTACCAGTGACGACTGCGTGTCATGGATGGTTCCACCATCCTTTAACGGTTTGTCTTCCCCGCCGACGCTGATACCGATGTACTTCTCGCCCAGCAGACCAGCGGTCAGGATAGACGCTGTGGAGTCGGTCGGAAGATTGTCGACCTTTTTATCCACTTGCAGAGTGACCCGACCGGTGAAGCTGTCGCGATCCAGATCGATCGCCGTGACCTTGCCGATAGTTACACCGGCCATGGTCACTTTGGCTCTGACCGTCAAACCGGCAATATTGTCAAAGTAGGCATAAAGTTTATAGGTGTCGGTGGTCGACGTCGGAGACAGACCACTGACCCGCAAAGCAAGCAGCAACAAAGCCAGGATCCCTGCCAGCAGGAACAGGCCGACACCGATTTCCAGGGTGCGGTTTTGCATCAGAAATCTCCAAACATCAAAGCGGTCAGAATAAAGTCCAGGCCGAGCACTGCCAGCGAGGCAAACACCACGGTCTTGGTGGTGGCACGACTGATGCCCTCGGAAGTGGGCTCACAGTCATAGCCTTGGAATACGGCAATCCAGGTCACTACAAAGGCGAAAACAATACTTTTGATCACGCCATTGAGCACATCACTGGTGAAATTCACGCTGTTCTGCATGTTCGCCCAATAAGAGCCTTCATACACACCCAGCCAGTCGACGGCCACCCACGAGCCGCCCCAGATGCCTACCACGCTGAAAATCATCGCCAGCACCGGCAGGGAAATGAAGCCGGCCCACAGGCGCGGGGCAATGATGTACTTGAGCGGATCGACACCGATCATTTCCAGGCTGGACAGCTGTTCGGTGGACTTCATGTTGCCGATCTCGGCGGTCAGTGCCGAACCGGCACGACCGGCAAACAACAGCGCAGTCACCACCGGCCCCAGCTCACGCAGCAAGGTCAGCGCAACCATCTGCCCCACGGCCTGCTCCGAACCGTAGCTCGACAGAATGCTGAAGCCCTGCAGCGCCAGCACCATGCCGATGAAAATACCCGAAACGACGATGATCACCAGCGACATCACGCCGACCGAGTGCAACTGTTTGACCAACAGACCAAAACCGCCGCTGATACCACCACGCCCCAGCAAGGCATGAAACAGGAACAGCGTCGCACGACCGAACACCGCGACGGCGTCGATCGCAGACTCGCCGAACCGGCGTACGCGTTCTATTAATGAAATTCTGCGCATCAGCGCTTCCCCAGAAGATCTGCGCGGTAATCCGTCGCTGGAAAATGGTACGGCACCGGGCCATCGGGATCGCCGGTCATGAACTGACGGATACGCGGCTCGTCCGAGTTCATCAACTCGTCCGGCGTACCCTGCCCCAGCACCTGACCATCACCGACGACATAGATGTAGTCGGCAATGCTCGCGGTTTCGGCCAGATCGTGGGACACCACGATACTGGTGATCCCCAGCGCGTCGTTGAGCAGGCGAATCAGACGGACCAGCACGCCCATGGCGATCGGGTCCTGCCCGACGAACGGTTCGTCGTACATGAGGATCTGCGGATCGAGCGCAATCGCTCGCGCCAGTGCGACGCGGCGCTTCATGCCACCGGACAGTTCATCCGGCATCAACTCGATGGCACCGCGCAGACCGACCGCCTGCAATTTGAGCAGGACGATGTCGCGGATCATTTCTTCCGGCAAATCGGTATGAACACGCAGGGGGAAAGCCACGTTCTCGAAAACATCGAGATCGGTGAACAGCGCGCCGCTTTGAAACAGCACACCCATGTGCTTTCGCGCATCGAACAGATCACTGCGCGAAAGCGCAGGCAGATTCTGGCCGTTGACCCAGACTTCGCCGCTGGCAGGGCGCAGTTGTGCCCCCATCAATCGCAGCAGCGTGGTCTTGCCACACCCGGAAGGTCCCATGATGCCGGTGACCTTGCCGCGCGGTATGCGAATATCGACGTTATTGAAAATGCTGCGCGCACCGCGCTTGAAGGAGACTCCCTTCAGCTCGACCGCGTAGGCGTTATCGGCACTCATCTAAACTCCTTGCGATGCAGCCTCTCACTCGGACGCCTGTCTTTACTTAAAAAGTACGTACATCCCGGGCAGGCCGAACTGGCGGCGAACTATATCACTGCAAAGGCTACGCGCCCAAGGCTTGTACCAGCCTGCGTTCGGCGATATGACAGGCGCGCAGGCTCTTTTCCCGGGTTTTGGTAACGAGTAATGACAAAGCACGACGAACTTGCGTGAGGCTTTGCAACATAACCGCTATAATCGCCGCCTTTTCATCGGGCTATACGATTTCTGACATGAGCCAATCCAGCGACCTGATTCAATCGGCACAACGCACCATCCAACTCGAAGTGGAAGCCGTACAAGGCTTGTTGCCCCATATCGACGCCGATTTCGTACGCGCTTGCGAGATGATTCTGGCCAGTAAAGGCCGTGTAGTCGTGGTCGGCATGGGCAAGTCCGGGCACATCGGCAACAAGATTGCCGCCACCCTGGCCAGCACCGGCACCCCGGCCTTTTTTGTCCACCCGGCCGAAGCCAGTCATGGCGACATGGGCATGATCACTCGTGACGATGTGATTCTGGCCCTGTCGAACTCCGGCTCGACCAATGAAATCGTAACCCTGCTGCCGTTGATCAAACGTCTGGGCATCCAGTTGATCAGCGTCACCGGCAACCCGCAATCGCCGCTGGCCAAGGCTGCCGAGGTCAATCTCAATGTTCATGTCGAGCATGAAGCCTGCCCGCTGAACCTGGCACCGACCTCGTCGACGACCGCAGCACTGGTCATGGGCGATGCACTGGCCGTGGCACTGCTGGAAGCACGCGGCTTCACCGCCGAAGATTTCGCTTTCTCGCACCCGGGTGGCGCCCTCGGCCGTCGCCTGCTGCTGAAAGTGGAAAACGTCATGCACGCCGGACAAGAGTTGCCGCAAGTCCAACGCGGCACGCTGCTCAAAGACGCATTGATGGAAATGACCCGTAAAGGTCTGGGCATGACCGTCATCCTTGAAACCGACGGCAAACTCGCCGGGATCTTCACCGACGGCGACTTGCGCCGCACGCTGGATCGCAGCATCGACATCCGCAGCGCCACCATCGACCAGGTAATGACGGCCCACGGCAAGACTGCCCGCCCGGAAATGCTGGCCGCCGAAGCCCTGAAAATCATGGAAGATCACCGAATCAACGCATTGGTAGTCGTAGACGAGGAAGATCGCCCGGTCGGCGCCTTCAACCTCTCCGATCTGCTGCGCGCAGGAGTCATGTAATGAGCAACGATCTGCTGCAACGCGGCAAAGCGATCAAACTGGCGGTTTTCGACGTCGACGGCGTCCTCACCGACGGTCGCCTGTACTTCCTTGAAGACGGCAGCGAGTTCAAGACCTTCAACACCCTCGACGGTCAAGGCATCAAAATGCTGATGAACGCCGGCGTGCAGACCGCTATCATCAGCGGTCGCAAGACACCCGTCGTTGAACGTCGAGCGAAAAACCTGGGGATTCCCCACCTGTTTCAGGGCCGTGAAGACAAACTGGTCGTGCTCGACGGCCTGCTTGCGCAACTGGGCCTAAGCTATGAAGAAGTCGCCTACCTCGGTGACGATCTGCCCGACCTTCCGGTGATTCGCCGTGTTGGTCTGGGCATGGCCGTAGCCAACGCCGCCGATTTCGTCCGCGAACACGCCCATGGCGTAACCCGGGCCCGTGGTGGCGAAGGCGCCGCCCGCGAATTCTGCGAATTGATCCTGCGCGCCCAGGGCCGCCTCGATGCGGCCAACGCCGCGTACCTGTGAGCCAAACCATGTTCAGCAAAAAATTTCGTAACTTCCTGCTGTTTGGCTGCATCGCTGCGATTTTCGCAGCGGTCGGCTATTGGAATATCAGCCCGGAACGCTTTCTCGACAAACCACCGGTCACCTCGGTTGAAACGCCTATCGACTGGTATGCAACCAACACGCATACCCTGCAATACCTGCCGGATGGCAAGGTGCAGTATGAAATGACGTCCGAAAAAGCCGAGCACGTGAAGGCAACCGACGTCACGCTCGTGACCAAACCCGACCTGAACATGTATCGCGGAACAGAATTCCCGTGGCACGTGACCAGTGAGCGCGGTGAAGTGAACTCAGGCGGCACCGAAGTCGAACTGATCGATTCGGTACGCGTTGCGCGCACCGATGAAAAGAAGCGTGACATCCTGATCACTTCCACTCGCATGACCGTGTTCCCGCAGCAGGAATATGCGCAGACCGAGCAACCCGTTAGAATCGACGGCGCTGGCGGTGTATCGACTGGCGTTGGAATGAAAGCGTACCTGAAGGAAAGCAGGATACACCTGCTATCGAACGTAAGAGGACAGTATGAGGCTCGTTAAAACCCTCCCTATTTTGCTCAGTCTGGGCGCAGCACTGGGAAGCGTGAGCGCCTGGGCTCTGCCGAACGATCAGCAGCAACCTATCCGCATTCAGGCCGACGACGCCCAACTGGACGACAAGAACGGCATCGCCACCTATAAAGGTGATGTGATCATCACCCAAGGTTCGATGATCGTTAAAGGCAACACCGTCACCATGACTCGCGCCCCGAATGGAGATATCGACGTAGTGACCTCCGTGGGCAACCTGGCTTATTTCGAGCAACTGCAAACCCAGGGCGACACCAAACCGGTTCAAGGCTACGGCGTGACGATTCAATACCACGCCCAGCAAAACCGCGTCGTGCTGATCGATAAGGCCAAGGTCGTCGACAAAGACGGCAACGTCACTCAGGGCGAGAAAATCGTCTACGACACCGTGAAGAAACTGGCCAGCGCTGGTCGCGCTACCGGCAGCAAGGTCACCGAGGCGCGTCCGCGCATCGACATGGTGATCCAGCCGAAGAAGAAAACCGACGAGAAAACCCAGTAATGGCAACTCTGAAAGCTCAGCACCTGGCCAAGGCCTATAAAAGCCGCCAGGTCGTGCGTGACGTCAGCCTGTCGATCGACAGCGGCCAGATCGTCGGCCTGCTCGGCCCGAACGGCGCCGGCAAGACCACGTGTTTCTACATGATCGTCGGCCTGGTACAGGCCGATCAGGGTCGCGTGCTGATCGACGATCTGGACGTCAGCCACCAGCCGATGCACGGTCGCGCCAAGGCCGGTATTGGCTATCTGCCGCAAGAGGCGTCGATCTTCCGCAAACTGTCGGTGGCCGATAACATCATGGCCATCCTCGAGACCCGTCAGGAGCTCGACAAGGCCGGCCGTCGCAAGGAGCTGGAAAGCCTGCTGCAGGAATTCCACATTAGCCACATCCGCGACAACCTTGGCATGAGCCTGTCCGGTGGTGAACGTCGCCGGGTGGAAATCGCTCGCGCGCTGGCAACGGCACCGAAATTCATCCTGCTCGACGAACCGTTCGCCGGTGTCGATCCGATCTCGGTCGGCGACATCAAGCAGATCATCCACCACCTCAAGGCCAAGGGCATCGGTGTATTGATCACCGACCACAACGTCCGTGAGACGCTGGACATCTGCGAAACCGCTTACATCGTCAACGATGGTCAACTGATCGCCGAAGGCGATGCAGAAACCATCCTGGCCAACGATCTGGTCAAGGAAGTGTATCTGGGCCACGAGTTCCGCTTGTAAGCGTAACAGTGCCCGGTGCGCCGCCCGGGCGCTGTATCGATTCAAGCAGGAATTAATACGCTTTAATTGTTACAGCGCTCTAGGCAAACACTTCAGTTTCAGGCATATAATTTGCTTAAGTTTGGCGCCCCGGCGCCCTGTAGTGGATGGCGCATAGCGCCGGCGAATAAGGTGTTAAGCCCCTGCCATGAAACCATCGCTAGTCTTGAGAATGGGCCAGCAGCTGACGATGACACCGCAGCTGCAACAGGCCATCCGCCTGCTCCAATTGTCGACCCTGGATCTGCAACAGGAAATCCAGGAGGCTCTGGAATCCAATCCGATGCTCGAACGCCAGGAAGAAGGCGACGACTTCGACAATTCCGATCCCATGGCCGACAACGCCGAACAGAAGCCCAACACCGAGATCCAGGAACCCTCGTATCAGGAAACCGCGCCCACGGTGGACAACCTGGAGGAAGGTGACTGGAGCGAGCGTATCCCCAACGAACTTCCGGTCGACACCGCCTGGGAAGACGTCTACCAGACCAGCGCCAGCAGCCTGCCCAGCAGCGATGACGACGAATGGGACTTCACCACCCGCACGTCCGCCGGCGAGAGCCTGCAAAGCCACCTGCTGTGGCAACTGAACCTGGCACCGATGTCCGACACCGATCGCCTGATCGCCGTGACCCTGATCGATTGCATCAACAATCAGGGCTACCTGGACGAAACCCTCGAGGAAATCCTCGAGGCGTTCGATCCGGAACTCGACATCGAACTCGATGAAATCGAAGCCGTCCTGCACCGCATCCAGCAATTCGAACCGGCCGGTATCGGCGCGCGCAACCTTGGCGAATGCCTGCTGCTGCAATTGCGTCAGCTACCCGCCAAGACGCCGTGGCTGGCGGAAGCGAAACGTCTGGTCAGCGATTACATCGACCTGCTCGGCAGTCGCGACTACAGCCAGTTGATGCGCCGCATGAAGCTCAAGGAAGACGAGCTGCGCCAGGTCATCGAACTGGTGCAAAGCCTCAATCCGCGCCCTGGCTCGCAAATCGAATCCACTGAAGCCGAATACGTTGTCCCTGACGTCATCGTGCGCAAGGACAACGAGCGCTGGCTGGTCGAGCTGAATCAGGAATCGGTACCGCGCCTGCGCGTCAACGCCCAGTACGCCGGTTTCGTCCGTCGCGCCGACACCAGCGCCGACAACACCTTCATGCGCAATCAGTTGCAGGAAGCCCGCTGGTTCATCAAGAGCCTGCAGAGCCGCAACGAAACCCTGATGAAAGTAGCTACCCAGATCGTCGAGCATCAACGCGGTTTTCTGGAGTACGGCGACGAAGCCATGAAGCCGTTGGTTCTGCACGACATCGCTGAAGCGGTCGGCATGCACGAATCGACCATTTCCCGGGTGACCACACAGAAATTCATGCATACCCCGCGCGGTATTTATGAACTGAAATACTTTTTCTCCAGCCACGTCAGCACCTCCGAAGGCGGCGAATGCTCGTCCACGGCGATCCGCGCGATCATCAAAAAACTGGTTGCCGCGGAAAATCAGAAAAAGCCGTTGAGTGACAGCAAGATCGCTGGTTTACTGGAGGCACAAGGCATTCAGGTGGCTCGCCGCACCGTCGCCAAGTACCGCGAATCCCTCGGGATCGCGCCTTCGAGCGAACGCAAGCGGTTGATGTAAGCCACGTTACAGCGTTCCAGTGGCAGGCTATCCGGCCTGCCGCTTTATGCACTGGCAACGAAGGAGAAGCTGTATGCAAGTCAACATCAGTGGACACCAACTGGAAGTGACCCAACCTCTGCGTTCCTACATCGAGGAAAAACTCCAACGACTGGAGCGCCATTTCGACAAGATCACCAACGTGCAAGTCACGATGTGCGTCGAAAAGCTGAAGCAGAAAATCGAAGCCACCTTGCATATACCCGGCAGCGAAGTGGTCGCCAACGCGGAACATACCGATATGTACGCGGCGATCGACGCCTTGACCGACAAGCTGGATAAACAACTCAAAAAGCATAAGGAAAAGACCCAGAGCCTGCTCCAGGGCGCTACCGGTCGATAACCCCCCACCCCATGATCCGACTTGAAAGTATCCTGACCCCCGGCCGTTCCCTCGTGAACGTGCCGGGCGGCAGTAAAAAGAAAGCCCTCGAACAAATTGCCAACCTGATCGCCCGCGAAGTGGCGGATCTGGAGATGCAAGATGTCTTCGAGGCGTTGATTGCCCGTGAAAAACTCGGTTCCACCGGTTTTGGTAACGGCATCGCCATTCCCCATTGCCGCCTCAAGGGTTGCACTGCACCGATCAGTGCGCTGATGCACCTTGATGCTCCGATTGATTTCGACGCCATTGACGGCGCACCGGTTGACCTGCTGTTTGTTTTGCTGGTCCCGGAGGCTGCCACCGATGCGCACCTGGAGCTGCTGCGCCAGATCGCGAGCATGCTCGATCGCAAGGAAGTGCGTGAAAAACTGCGCAGCGCTCCAAGCAATGAAGCCTTGTATCAGGTTGTCCTGGACGAGCAGAACGGGCACTAATCATGCGCTTGATCATCGTCAGCGGCCGTTCCGGCTCGGGTAAAAGTACGGCTCTGGATGTCCTTGAGGACAACGGCTATTACTGCATCGACAACCTGCCCGCAGGTTTGCTGCCGGAACTGGCCGAACGCGCGCTGATTCACACGGAACTGGCGCAGCCGCTGGTAGCCGTGTCCATCGATGCGCGCAACCTGCCGAGCCACCTGACACGCTTTCCCGAACTGCTTGAAGATGTCCGGGCCAAACACATCCAATGCGACGTCCTGTATCTGGACGCCGACGAAGAAACCCTGCTCAAGCGTTTCTCCGAAACCCGCCGTCGTCACCCGCTGAGCAACGCCAACCGCTCACTGGCCGAGGCGATCCAGGATGAAACCGCCCTGCTCGGCCCGATTGCCGACCTCGCCGACCTGAAGATCAACACCACCAATCTGAACCTGTACCAGTTGCGCGACTCCATCAAGCTGCGTCTGCTGAACCAACCGGAGCCGGGGACCGCATTTCTGGTCGAGTCCTTTGGCTTCAAGCGCGGCATGCCGGTAGACGCGGATCTGGTATTCGATGTGCGCTGCCTGCCCAATCCATACTGGAAGCCGGAACTGCGCGCGCAATCGGGTCTCGATGCGCCGGTGGCTGAATACCTGGCGGCACAGCCGGAGGTCGAAGAAATGTTTCAGGACATCTTCACCTACCTGCACAAGTGGCTGCCGCGCTTCGCCGCGAGCAACCGCGCTTACGTCACCATTGCCATTGGCTGCACCGGCGGGCATCACCGCTCCGTCTACCTGACCGAACGTCTGGGTCAGGCCCTGCAGAAAACCCTGAAGAACGTCCAGGTTCGCCACCGCGACCTCACTTAAAGGATTCACACCGCGATGCCTGCTCTGGAAATCGAAATCATCAACAAGCTGGGCCTGCATGCCCGCGCATCGGCCAAGTTTGTTGGAGTGGCCGGGCAGTATCCGGATTGCACGATCAGAGTGGGTCGTACACCAGAGACCACGGTTGATGGCAAAAGCATCATGGCGATGATGATGCTGGCGGCTGGCAAGGGCACCAAGATCTATCTGAGTACCGAAGGGCATCAGGAACAGGAAGCGCTGGATGCGCTGGTGGCGTTGATCAACAACTACTTCGACGAAGGCGGCTGACAGCCAAAATCAAAAAGTCGCAGCCCATGTCGCACCAATCCCCTCGTAGGAGCTGCCGCAGGCTGCGATCTTTTGATCTTCAACCCAACGCCGTATCCATCACCATCATCAGACAAAACCCGATCAACAGACCAAGACTGGCCAGTTTGTCATGACCATTGCGTCGCGACTCGGGAATCACTTCGTGCGTCACCACCAGCAACATCGCCCCCGCAGCCAATGCCAGACCTAACGGCAACAACACCTGCGCCAGACTGACCAGCCAGGCACACAACAGCGCAAACACCGGTTCGACCAGACCTGACGCCGCGCCGATCAGAAACGCCCTGACCCGCGACATCCCCGCCCCGGCCAACACCAGCGCAATCACCAGACCTTCCGGGACATCCTGCAAAGCGATACCCATGGCCAGGCTGTCCGCATCCGGCATGCCGCCGCCAGCAGAAACGCCAACGGCCATGCCTTCAGGGATGTTATGGGCAATGATGGCGAACACGAACAGCCAGATACGTGGCGGAATCACCGGATGCTCGACGGTGCCGACGAGCATTTCCGGGGACGCGCCGGAAACCTTGCGATCGACCAGATACAGCCCGAACGCACCCAGCATGATGCCTAAGCAGATCAGGCCGCTGGCGCCCCACGGTGTCAGTCCGAGGTTTTCGGCGGCAGCAATGCCCGGCACGATCAGCGAAAACGCCGTCGCCGCGAGCATCACCCCGGCACCAAAACCCAGCAACGTATCACTGAGTGTCTGCGGCATCCGCCGAATCACCAGCACTGGCACAGCTCCGAGCGCCGTGCCGAGGGCGCAGATCGCGCCGCCCTGCAACGCCCGCAACAGCCTCGGTTCCAGATTCAGCCATTCCAGTCCGTGGGCGACCAGCAAAGTCATGCCCGCCAACAGCAACAGCGATCCCACTGCGTAACGAAACATACGCCCACTTCCGATCGCCAGTGTTTCAGTGCCCATAGTCAGCCTTGGATTGTTTTTATAGAAGACTTAAACCAGTGCGGCCTGATAGCGCGCAGCCACTTCAGGCCAATTGATTACGTTGTAGAACGCATTGATGTATTCGGGGCGGCGGTTCTGATAGCGCAAGTAGTAGGCGTGCTCCCAGACATCGAGACCGAGGATCGGAGTGTTGCCATTCATCAACGGGCTGTTCTGGTTGCCGCTGCTTTCCACGATCAGTTTTTTCTCCGGGGTCACGCTGAGCCAGGCCCAGCCGCTGCCGAATCGGGTCAGTGCGGCTTTGGTGAAGGCTTCCTTGAAGCTGTCGAGGCCGCCCAGTTGCTCATCGATGGCCTTGGCCAACGCACCATCCGGCTTGCCGCCACCGCTCGGCACCATCACTTCCCAGAACAGCGAGTGATTGGCGTGACCGCCGCCCTGATTGATCACCGCCGCACGGAGTTTTTCCGGCAGTTGCTGAACACTGGCGACGAGTTTTTCTACCGGCCATTCAGCGTACTCAGTGCCTTCTACAGCGGCGTTGAGGTTGTTGATGTAAGTCTGGTGATGCTTGGTGTAGTGAATCTCCATGGTCTGTGCATCGATATGCGGCTCAAGAGCGTCGTAGGCGTAAGGCAAGGCAGGCAAGGTAAAAGCCATTTCAATGGACTCCATGGTGATGTGGGGCAGGCGCGCGGCGCGCATTGCCGGTATCCGGGTGCAGCAGACGCTGGGTACGCGGGTATTCGCCGTGTTCGCTGATGAAATTCAGCAGCTCGACGTAGGTCTTGCTGCTCTGGCGCAGCGCCGCTTCACGCAAGGCCAGGCGCTGACGTTCGTCCTGCATGGTTTGCAGCAGCCGTTGGTGAATAGCGCAGAGGTATTCGGCGCTCTCCTCCGGCTGATTCAGACGCAAGTGCAAATCCGCGAGGTTGTGGTGCGAGATGACGCAGGCCGCCACCGCTTCGTCGGCATCTGCCCAACGTTCGAACAACACTTGCGCCAAGGCCAGGGCTTGCAGGTACGCCTCACGGGCGTCGATCAGTTCGCCCAGCATGAAGCAGCGATTGGCCCGTTCGATCGTGCGTTTCCAGTGCTCCATGGTGAGCCTCCAAAGCGGTTGCGGGGTTTACACGCCGCCGGCGGTGAGTTTCTCGGGATTGAGCAACTCTTCCAGTTGGCTGCGCGACAGGTCGGTGTGCTCCAGCGCGACGTCGATCACCGCGCGGCCTTCCTTGTAGGCCTGCTTGGCGATTTCGGCGGCTTTCTGGTAACCGATGATCGGGTTGAGCGCAGTGACCAGAATCGGATTGCGCGACAACGCTTCCTTCAGGCGCGATTCGTTGACCTTGAAGGTGGCAATGGCTTTGTCGCCGAGCAGGCGGCTGGAGTTGGCCAGCAGTTCGATGCTGCTCAGCAGGTTCTGCGCGATGATCGGCAGCATCACGTTGAGTTCGAAGTTGCCCGACTGGCCGGCGATGGTAATCACCGAGTCGTTGCCGATCACTTGCGCGGCGACCATGGCGGTGGCTTCCGGGATCACCGGATTGACCTTGCCCGGCATGATCGACGAACCCGGTTGCAGGGCTTCCAGTTCGATTTCGCCGAGGCCGGCGAGCGGGCCGGAGTTCATCCAGCGCAGGTCGTTGGCGATTTTCATCAGCGACACCGCAGTGGCCTTGAGCTGGCCGGAGACGGCGACGGCGGTGTCCTGCGAGCCGATCAGCGCGAACAGATCCTTGCCCGGGGTGAATTCCACGTCGGTCAATTGACTCAACTCGCGGCTGAAACGTGCGGCGAACTCAGGATGCGCGTTGATCCCGGTGCCGACCGCCGTGCCGC
Organism: Pseudomonas sp. Irchel s3a12; assembly: GCF_900187485.1. Lineage (NCBI taxonomy): Bacteria > Pseudomonadati > Pseudomonadota > Gammaproteobacteria > Pseudomonadales > Pseudomonadaceae > Pseudomonas > Pseudomonas sp. Irchel s3a12. Next base: position 167,568 of record NZ_FYDN01000006.1, on the reverse strand, counting down.
CCTGCGCTAGGGATTGCAGGCTTGGCAGCAAATCCTGCAGATGACTGATGTTGGCCTTGAGCTGCTGCGCCCAACCGTTCAGTACCTGGCTCATGCGCACCGGCATCGCGTCCATCAAATGCGTGCGACCGGTTTTGACGTGGTGATGCACTTGCGCAGCTTTTTGCTCGATCACTTGCACCAGGTGCAGCAGCGCCGGCAGCAGTTGTTCGTGCAGGGCCAGCGCAGCACTGACGTGGATGGTGGTCGGGATGATGTCGTTGCTGCTTTGCCCGCAGTTGACGTGATCGTTGGCGTTGACCGGCTCGCCGAGCAGACGGCTGGCCAGGGTGGCCATCACTTCGTTGGCGTTCATGTTGGAACTGGTGCCGGAACCGGTCTGGAAGATGTCCACCGGGAAATGCTGCATGAAGTCGCCTTCGAGCAGACCTTGCGCGGCGTCGCTGATGGCTTTGCCCTGGGCGGCGCTGATCTGGTTGAGTTCAACGTTGGCGCGGGCGGCGGCGGCTTTGGCAAGGATCAGCGCGCGGATGAATTGCGTCGGCATCGGTTTGCCGCTAATCGGGAAGTTATCCACCGCGCGCTGGGTTTGCGCGCCGTAGAGAGCGTCCACCGGCACCTGCAGTTCGCCCATGCTGTCGCGCTCAATACGTGTCTTGGTCATCTGAAAATCCTTGCACCAGTTCAATAAGAGGAATCGAGGGCAGCAGTTCGCAGGTGGCGAGCTGCCAGGTGTAGCGTTGCCAACGTTGGAGCCGGCATTTGCACAGGGACAGGCGCTCCATTTCACGCAGCGGACGCCAAGCTTGATCGAGACAGAAGCTGCGCCAGTGCCACGGCAAGGCGATATCGGTGGCCGTGTCGAGCAGCAGACGGAAGGAAGTTTCAGCGATGGTCCAGGGAGAAGTCGCCGTACAACAGGCCAGATACCGGCCCTCGGCCAGATAGTGTTCGATCAGGCGCGGTTCGTCGGGATCCATCGCGCAACGGATCTGGCGACTCATCCAGCGCCAGCTTTCGAGGTACGGCTGCTCGTGCAAGGCAGAACTCATGATCCGGGGCTCATCCGATAATGAGATTTATTATTAGATGATAATGAGAACCAAAACAAGAGCGCCGAGCGATGCAGATTTCAGGGTGCGAGCGAGCCTGCTCGCGAAGGCGTCCTGTCAGTCACCACTGCGGTCGGCCGTGAAATCGCTTTCGCGAGCAGGCTCGCTCCCACATTGGTTTTATATGGAGCCAATAAAAAAGGCGCGCCACCCGATGAGGTGGCGCGCCTTTTGTGTGTGACGGCCGGGGTTTAGCTGCCCGCGACGGTCATCCGCTCGATCAACACCGAACCGGTGCGAATGTTGCTGCGCAGCTCCAGATCATTACCGACCGCGACGATCTGCTTGAACATATCGCGCATATTGCCGGCGATGGTCACTTCCTGCACGGCGAACTGAATTTCACCGTTCTCGACCCAGAAACCCGCCGCCCCGCGCGAATAGTCGCCGGTGACCATGTTCAAGCCATGGCCCATCAATTCAGTGACCAGCAAGCCACGGCCCATGCGCTTCAACAGTGCAGCCTGGTCTTCATCGCCATGGGTGACGAACAGGTTGTGTACGCCGCCTGCGTTGGCCGTGCTCGGCATACCGAGTTTACGTCCGGAGTACGTGCCGAGGATGTACGACACCAACTCGCCCTTTTCGACGAACGGTTTGGCATACGTCGCCAGACCATCACCGTCGTAGGAAGCACTGCCCATCGCGCGCATCAGGTGCGGACGCTCATCGATGGTCAGCCATTCCGGGAACAGCTTCTGCCCCAGAGTGCCTTCAAGGAAGGACGACTTGCGATACAGGCTGCCGCCGGACACCGCCGAGAGGAAACTGCCAAACAGACCACCCGCCAGTTCTGCGGAAAACAGCACCGGCACTTCGCAAGTCGGCACCGGACGCGCGCCCAGACGGCTCGCCGCCCGTTGCGCAGCACGCTGGCCGATGCTTACCGGATCCGCGAGCAAAGTGCCCTGACGGTTTACGTCATACCAGTAATCGCGCTGCATCTGGCCATCGGCCTCGGCAATCATCACGCAACTCAGGCTGTGCCGCGTCGATGCGTAGCCACCAATGAATCCGTGGCTGTTGCCGTACACGCGGCAGCCCTGATGAGTGCTGAGCGTGGTGCCGTCGGCGTTCTTGATCCGCGCATCGGCGTCGAATGCCGCCGCTTCACAGAGCAAGGCCTTCTCGATGGCCTGCTCCGGGGTGATATCCCACTCGTGGAACAGGTCAAAATCGTGTTGTTCCTTGGCCATCAACGCCGCATCAGCCAGGCCCGAGGCTTCGTCTTCGGAAGTGTGTTTGGCGATTGCCAGTGCGGCAGCGACGGTTTCGCGAATCGCGTCAGGCCCGGTGGCGGACGTGCTGGCCGAGCCCTTGCGCTGGCCCACATACAACGTGATGCCAAAACCCTGATCGCGGTTGAATTCGACCGTTTCGACTTCGCGCTGACGCACTGACGTCGACAGTCCCTGCTCCAGCGACACCGCGACTTCACAGGCACTGGCGCCCTGACGCTTGGCTTCGGCGATGATCTGCTCGACTTGTTCCTGCAGTGCCGGCAATGCCTGCGGGCCGACGCTTTGAACTGCACTCATGCTCATCTCCACTCAAATTCTGCTTTCGGCTGGGGTCATCGAGCGACCGGGCCGGACAAGCGGCCCCCGACTGGTTATCATGGCGGCGTTTCTTTGCGGACTGCCACCATGGTTGATTCTTACGACGACTCCCTCGATACGGGAGAAAAAAGCAAATCTCAGGTCAAACGCGAGCTGCATGCTCTGGTTGACCTCGGCGAGCGCCTGACAACACTCAAGCCAGACTTGATCGCAAAACTGCCGCTGACCGACGCCATGCGCCGGGCTTTGGCCGATGCGCCCAAGCACACCGCGAACATCGCGCGTAAACGGCACCTGCAGTTCATCGGCAAACTGATGCGCGATCAGGACACTGACGCGATTCTGACCTTGCTCGATCAACTTGATGCCTCCACTCGCCAGTACAACGAGCGTTTCCACAATCTCGAACGCTGGCGTGATCGCCTGATCGCGGGCGACGATGCCGTGCTGGAAAAATTCGTCGTCGAGTATCCGGACGCCGATCGCCAGCAACTGCGTTCCCTGATCCGTCAGGCTCAGCATGAGGTTGCGCAAAACAAACCTCCTGCTTCCAGCCGCAAGATCTTCAAGTACATCCGTGAGCTGGACGAAACTCAACGCGGTCTGCGTTGATATTCGCCACCGGGTGGCCGCCCTGCGCGCCACCCGAAGCTCCACCTATTCTTATGCGCCCGTGCCACCCACGGTGATCGCATCGATTTTCAACGTCGGCTGACCGACGCCTACCGGCACCGATTGCCCATCCTTGCCGCACGTGCCTACGCCGCTGTCCAGCGCCAGATCGTTACCGACCATCGACACCCGGCTCATCGCCTCGGGGCCGTTGCCGATCAACGTCGCGCCTTTGACCGGCGCAGTGATCTTGCCGTCTTCGATCAGATACGCCTCACTGGTGGAGAACACGAACTTGCCGCTGGTGATGTCGACCTGACCACCGCCGAGGTTGGCGCAGTAAATGCCCTTCTTCACCGAAGCAATGATTTCCGCCGGATCGCTTTCGCCGCCGAGCATGTAGGTGTTGGTCATTCGCGGCATCGGCAGATGCGCATAGGACTCCCGGCGCCCGTTGCCGGTGCGAGCCACGCCCATCAGGCGCGCGTTGAGTTTGTCCTGCATGTAGCCTTTGAGTACGCCATTTTCGATCAGCGTGGTGCACTCGGTCGGCGTGCCCTCGTCGTCAACGCTCAGCGAACCGCGACGGCCGCTCAAGGTGCCGTCATCGACGATGGTGCAGAGTTTCGACGCAACCATTTCACCCATGCGACCGCTGTACGCCGAGCTGCCCTTGCGGTTGAAATCGCCTTCCAGACCGTGGCCGACCGCTTCGTGCAACAGCACGCCAGACCAGCCCGAACCCAACACCACCGGCAACGTACCGGCCGGCGCCGGAATCGCTTCCAGATTCACCAGCGCCTGGCGCAACGCTTCACGGGCATAGCCCATGGCGCGGTCTTCGGCAAGGAAATAACGGTAATCGGTACGCCCGCCGCCGCCATGCCCGCCACGCTCGCGACGGCCATTCTGCTCAACGATCACGCTGACATTGAATCGCACCAGCGGCCGTACATCCGCCGCCAGCCCGCCGTCGGTGGAGGCCACCAGAATCCGCTCCCAGACCCCTGCCATGCTCACACTGACCTGCTGGATACGCGGGTCGAGCGCGCGGGTGGCGACATCGATGCGCTTGAGCAGCTCGACTTTCTCGGCGCGGCTCAATACTTCCAGCGGGTTATCCGGCGCGTATAACTGTGCAACATCTTGAGTGGTAAACGCCTGGACTGTGCCGTTCTGCCCGGCCCGGGAGATCGACCGCGCCGCGCGGGCGGCTGCGCCGAGGGCTTCGAGGGTGATCGCGTTGCTGTAGGCGAAACCGGTTTTCTCACCGGACTGCGCGCGTACGCCGACACCCTGATCAAGGTTGAAGCTGCCTTCCTTGACGATGCCGTCTTCCAGCGCCCAGGACTCGGAAATCTGCCCTTGGAAATACAGATCCGCCGCATCGATGCCGGGGCCGGCCAGATCGCCGAGCACGCCTTGCAGACTCTCGATCGTCACGCCGCCGGGCGCCAACAGGTGATCACTGACTGAGGACAACAACTCGCTCATAGGTTTACGCCTTAAATTCGTGTTCTGAGGCAGGCCGCTGTGCGCCCTGCGAGAAAAACCGCCGATGACGCGTCACCGGCATTCGCGCCCTGATGGACGCTTGTTCATTGCTATCGCGCTCGGCCAACAACACCGCTTCGCCTTGATCCTGACTCGCCAGCACACGGCCCCACGGATCGATAATCGCCGCATGGCCGAAGGTTTCTCGCGGTCCCGGATGGGTTCCGCCTTGTGCTGCGGCAAGCACATAACACTGTGTCTCGATGGCGCGTGCGCGAATCAGCACATCCCAATGCGCTGCGCCGGTCACCGCAGTAAAAGCTGACGGTGCGGTAATCAACTCTGCACCGGCGGCACGTAATTCGCTGTACAGCTCGGGAAAGCGCAAGTCATAACACACGGTCAGACCGACTCGCCCCACGGGCGTATCGGCAACGACAACGCCACTGCCATAAGCATAGTCATCGGATTCGCGATAACGGCCGCGATTGTCCGCCACATCGACATCGAACAGATGCAACTTGTCATAGCGTGCAACGACTTCGCCCTGTTCATCGACCAGCAGCGAGCAGGCATTGGCTTTGGCCGTCGGCTGATCCACTGGAGGCAAGGGCAAAGTACCGGCCACTATCCATAACTTGAGGTCGCGGGCGGTCTGTTTCAACCACGGCAGGATCGGTCCTTCGCCCAATGCTTCGGCACGGCCGATGTCAGCGACGTCGCGACGGCCCATGGCGGCGAAGTTTTCCGGCAGCACCGCCAGCTTCGCGCCACCGGCCGCTGCCTGTTCGAGCAGGCGCCGGGCCTGAGCCAGATTGGCCAGCACGTCGCTCTGGCTGACCATTTGAATCACCGCTAAAGACATGGCGAACTCCGCAAGAGATATGCGGCCATGCTACTCCATCGGTTCAGTGGCTGGCTGTTCAAAAAGGCTTGTCGAAGGTGATTTTCGGCTCTTTCCATGGGCCTTTGACGGTGTATTTCACACTGGCAAAGCGCGCCACACGGTCACCGATCAGTTTGTCGATCAGGAACAACGCGCCGCCGACCGCCGGTGCGCCAACGATCAACGCGGCAATCGGCAGGTTGTTGGTCACCGGCAAGGTCACCAGCAACTTGGCATCGACCTTGTCGCCGACCAGGTCCAGCGTACCGTCCAGCTCAAGGTTGCTCGAAGGACCGGTCAGGCGAATCGGCTCACGGGTGACATACACACCATTGTTCGCCACTAACAGGCCTTTGACCCGGTCGTAGCTCAAGCCTTTGCCGAACAGATCGGAGAAGTCCAGACGCAGACGCCGGCCGATGGAGTTGAAGTTAAGCAGGCCAAATACTCGCAACGCCTGCGCGCCGCCCTCTACTTCAACAAACTGACCTTTGTTCAACGACGCATCGAGCGTGCCGGAGAAGCGCTTGGTCGCCAGCCAGGCCGGCGAGCCCGGCCAACGGCCGTCGACGTCCATATGAAATTCTTCGCTGGTCACGCTCGGCGCAAAGCCCCAGCCCTTGAGCACATCGGCGAGGTTCTTGCCGCCAATCCGGCCCTTGAACCAGCTATTGGTCGCCCCGGGCGCACCTTCCCAGCCGCCATTGCCCTGCAACAGGATGCCTTTGAGGCCCATGTCGAGATTATTCAGGGCGATGCCCTTGGCGGTTGGTCGCACTTTCAAAGACCAGCCACCGACCAGATCCGGCCCCAGAAACAGTTGATTGATCGTGATATCTAGCGCCGGAATCTTCGTCGGATCCACCGAAACCAAAGGGTCCGGCGAATTCTCGTCAGCCTGCACCGTCGGGTCCGGCGCCGGCAGCTTCACGTATTGCAGATTGACCGCAATCGGCACGGCTTTGGCATCCGGCAGGTTCGCCGAGCCTTTGGCCTGCTGGCTATCGAGGGACAGATTCCACGCGCCCGGCTTGCGATTGACCTGAACCGACGCCTGATCCAGCGTGGTCCCGAATGCCGTGAGCTTACCGACCTTGAAATCAGCACTGTTGAGCAATTGCTTGGCGCTGCCGCCCGGATCCTGCCCGGCGTATTTGTTCACCAGATCCTGCCACGGCGCGACGTCCAGTTCCGAGAGCACGCCGCGAATCCGCAAGCCTTTGGCGCCCGGCAGCACCGCTTCGCCGGCACCGAGGAACAATTCACCCCGGCCCTCGGCAAAATTGCTCGGCGGTGCCGCGAAGGTGAAATTGGCCAGTTGGTCGTAGTTGAACCAATAACGCCGCTCCTGCCCCTGCAAGGTCATGCGGAACACGGTATCGCGTCCGACATCTGCCGCCATACCGAACGGTGCCGGCAGATCCACCGCCACACCCTTCATGCTGGAGCTGACCATCAACTGGCTGTCGGCGCCGTCCAGATTCAATTGCAACTGATAAGGAATGGTTCCGAAGACCGGCAGTGGTTGTGTCACGCCCAGCCAGTCGGTGAGTTTCTTGACCTCAACCTGCCCGGATGCCGCCACCCGAGTCCTGAGTTTGCCAGGGCTGCCATCGGCGAAAATCTGCGCCGTGACCGGTTTGTCGAAGGCGCGCGCGGCGATGTTCTGCCCGCTGAGTCCTTTGGCGCTGTCGAAGCGGAAATCGCCTTTGAGTTGCGTCAGCTCCAGCTTTGGCTCGGCGAGTTTCAGGCGCGCATTGGCGGTTTTGAAGTCGACCAGAATCTTCGGCAGATCGCCGCCCTTGTCCAGCGGGATGTCCAGTTTGAGCTTGCCTTGCAGATCCCCCGCCCCTTCCCATCCGGCAAAGGTTTCACCGGTGCCGATCGGTGCGTCCTGAAGAATTTTCAGACCATCACCGAGGCCGCCGGCAAACCCGCCATCGAGATACATGTGCGTATGTTGTCCGGCCGGCACATGGGGAATATTGACGAAGACATCGCTGACCTGAGTGTCGAGCAACTGGCCCTTGTCAGCCCAGATCCGCACGCCACTGTCTTCGATGAACACGTCGCCACTGACCTTGCTCACGTGCGGCCAGCCTGGCTGGAAGGCCAGTTCAGCGTCGTGCACCTTAAAGAACAGGCTGATGCTGCGGTCGGCCTCCCCGGCATTTTTGCTCAGCGATCCCTGATACTGGAAGAAACCCTGGTCGACCGCACCTTTGAGAATGGCCGTACGCAGCCACTCGTCGAGTGCTGGACTAAGCACTTCGGGGAGATATTTGGCGGTATAACGACCGTCGCCATCGACCAGACCGACCCGCAGGTCCATGTAGTCTTCCTGGCTATGGTCGAAATGCAGGCGTATGAGGAAATCGCCGGCAATCTTGCCCTCCTCGCCAAGCACCTTCAGGTACGGAGCGATCAGGGTGAAGCCGTCTTTGTCGAGCTTCCAGGTCAGGCGTGCATTGGCCTGAATGTACTGCCATGGCTTAGCGAAAATCGGGTCGAGGTGCAGGACAAAATCCTTGCTGTCCATGCGCAACTCGCCACCGTCGAGGTTGCCGCTGAGGCTACCGCTGACGTTTCGAGCCGCCGGAGCGCCGTGATAGGCGTCGAAACCGACATTGTCCAGATTGGTGGCGAAACTGAACTTATTGCCATCGGTGGCATTGGGGCGGAAATCCAGCAGCACGTTACGCAGGCCACCGGTGACTTTCAGATGATCGACAGCCGTAGCGAAACCTTGCGGCAACGGCCCCAACGCATTGAGCAACGGGGTGATCGGAGTCAGATCCAGACGATCCGCTTGCAAGTGCCAGAGCTCGTCCACCTTGTCGGTCGCGCGCGTCTGCTTCAGTTGTACATGCGACTCCCAACGGCTTTCGCCGAAACTCATCGCCAGTGCATCGAGGGTAACGGTCGCGCCCTCGGCACTGTTCTCGTAGTAGGCGTTAAGCGCCAGATTATTGATCTGGATCGGCTTGCGATCGGCATAGGCGCCGGTCAGTTGCGGAGCATTCAAGCGTAACGCAGCACTCTGCAGCGTGCCCTTGGCCCAATTGACCCAGAGTTCGCCGCCGGCTTTGATCTCGGAAAAATTCCATTGTTGGGTAAGACGCTCTGGCAGCCATTTCGACCAGTCGCTTTGCGGCAGGCTGGCGTAACCGTCCACCACACTGTCCTTCAATTGCTCGGGGCGAATCCGCGTGCGCAGGCTCAGTGCAACGGGCTGGCCATCCGGCAAGGTCAAACGCGCATCGAGCCGTTGACGGCTGGCGCCGGTTTTCAGATTAAGGCCGACATAAGTTAGGGTCAGCGGCGCGTGATCCAGCGGTTGCAGGGTCACCTGACTGTCGAGCACCGACAGTTGCTGAATCATTTGCGAGCGATTGAACAGTTGCTGCGGGTCGAGCGGTTGATCGTTCTGCACCGGCAAGCCTTCCAGCGCCCAACTGCCGTCCTCGGCTTCCTTGAGGCTGATTTTCAGGCCGTTGAGTTCAAGGTGGGCAATGCGCACTTCGCGCGCCAGCAGGCTGGCCCACAGATCCGGTACCGCCCGTACCCGATCCAGACGCAACGCATTGGCGCCAGCGCCGACCATCACATCATGGGCCAGCAGGATCGGCGCAAAACCGCTCCAGTTGCCTTCAAGTTCGCCGATCTGCAACGGCATGCCGAGGGCGGCACTGGCCTTGTCTTCGATGTCGGCGCGATATTCGGCCACCAACGGGGTCAGCTCACGACCGAGACTGACGTACAACGCCATCAACACCAGAACCAACGCGCACAGGCCCAGCCCCCAGCGGGTGAATGTGGCCAAAATGCGTGTCAGACGCTCCATGTCAGTTGGCTCCCATGGCAAAAATACTGCGAAAAGCTGAGGCCAGCCGCGGTGGAATAAAAGTGACGCAGGGGATCAGAGCAGCACCACGTCATATTGTTCCTGGGAATACATGGTTTCCACCTGGAAGCGTATGGTGCGACCGATAAACCCTTCAAGCTCGGCGACGTTACCGGATTCTTCGTCAAGCAAGCGATCCACCACTTTCTGGTTCGCCAACACACGATAACCCTCAGCCTGATAGGCCCGGGCCTCGCGGAGAATCTCGCGGAAAATCTCGTAACAGATGGTTTCTGCAGTCTTCAGTTTTCCGCGCCCCTGACAGCTGCTGCACGGTTCGCACAGCACCTGCTCCAGACTTTCCCGAGTACGCTTGCGCGTCATCTGCACCAGGCCCAATTCGGTGATGCCGATGATGTTGGTCTTGGCGTGATCTCGTTCCAGTTGTTTTTCCAGCGTGCGCAACACTTGGCGTTGATGCTCTTCATCTTCCATGTCGATGAAGTCGATGATGATGATCCCGCCCAGGTTGCGCAGGCGCATTTGCCGGGCAATCGCGGTGGCCGCTTCGAGATTGGTCTTGAAGATGGTTTCTTCGAGGTTGCGATGGCCGACGAAAGCCCCGGTGTTCACATCGATGGTGGTCATGGCTTCCGCCGGATCCACCACCAGATAGCCACCGGATTTCAGCGGCACCTTGCGTTCGAGGGCTTTTTGGATTTCGTCTTCGACGCCATAGAGGTCGAAAATCGGTCGTTCACCCGGGTAGTGTTCCAGACGATCGGCGATTTCCGGCATCAGTTCGGCGACGAACTGCGTGGTTTTCTGGAAGGTTTCCCGGGAATCGATGCGAATCTTCTCGATTTTCGGGTTAACCAGATCGCGCAATGTACGCAGCGCCAAGCCGAGGTCTTCGTAAATCACACTTGGCGCGGCAATGGTTTTGATCTGTTCGTTGATCTGATCCCACAGACGTCGCAGGTAACGGATGTCCATGAGGATTTCATCGGCGCCAGCGCCTTCGGCGGCGGTGCGCAGAATGAAACCACCGGCCTCCTTGATGCCTTCCTTGGCCACGCAATCACTGACCACCTGCTTGAGGCGTTCGCGTTCGGCTTCGTCTTCGATTTTCAAAGAGATGCCGACGTGGGCGGTGCGTGGCATGTACACCAGATAACGCGAAGGTATCGACAGCTGCGTGGTCAAGCGCGCGCCTTTGGAACCGATCGGGTCCTTGGTGACTTGCACCACCAGGCTTTGACCTTCGTGCACCAGCGCGCTGATACTTTCGACCGCAGGACCTTCACGTAGAGAGATTTCGGCGGCGTGAATGAATGCCGCGCGGTCCAGGCCGATGTCGACAAACGCTGCCTGCATACCCGGCAGCACGCGGACGATCTTGCCTTTATAGATGTTGCCGACAATCCCGCGCTTTTGTGTGCGCTCAACGTGGACTTCTTGCAGCACACCGTTTTCGACCACCGCCACGCGCGACTCCATCGGCGTGATGTTGATCAGAATCTCTTCACTCATGGCAGGATCTCGTTCAGGCATGTTCACGATAATGGCCGCATCTGGATGGGTACGACGCTTATGGCGCGTTCAGGTTTTGCCAACAGGGTATGCCGAAATGGCCTAACAGTTCTGCGGTTTCGCAAACAGGCAACCCGACCACCGCCGAGTAACTGCCATTGAGGCCCGCGACAAACACCGCGCCGAGTCCCTGAATGCCATAACCACCGGCCTTGTCCCGTGGCTCGCCACTGGCCCAGTAAGCGGCCGCTTCCTCAATGCTGATCGCGCGAAACCGCACCAGACTGCGCACCACCCGCGACTCGCAGCGCTCGTCTTCAAGCACGGCGATGGCGGTCAGCACTTCATGCTCCTTGCCGGACAACATCATCAGCATGGCGCATGCATCGGCTTCGTCCACCGGTTTGCCCAGAATTTTGCCGTCCAGCACCACGGCAGTATCGGCACCCAGCACGCAGAATGGCTGAGTGGACACGACCGTGTGGCGTCCGGCCTCGGCTTTGCCGCGCGCCAAGCGTTCGACATAGGCCGAGGGCAATTCTTCGGGTGATGGGGTTTCGTCGATATCCGCACTGATGGCGGAGAACGGAACGCCGATCTGCGTGAGCAATTCACGGCGACGCGGCGATCCGGAGGCGAGGTAAAGCGGCTTCATCAAAACATCTCCCTGTTCAGTGCCCAACTTCACCGGCTCAATTGATTTTGTAGCGTCGGCGCAATCCGCGTAGGGCAAAGCTGACCCAAGGCCAGAGCAAGGCGCTGACCAGCGCCGGAAGTACCAGCGCCAGGGTTGGTTGACGGTTACCGGTCAAGGCACTGAGCCACAATTGCACCAGTTGCGCGAGGCCGAAAATCACCAGAATTACCAGGCATTGCTGCCACATCGGGAACATCCGCAGGCGTTGTTGCAATGACAATACGAGGAAGGTGATCAGGGTCAGGATCAGCGCATTCTGACCGAGCAGATCGCCCTGCAGCACGTCTTCGGCCAGGCCCAGGCAAAACGCCGTGACCATGCCCACCGTGTGCGGCATATACAAAGCCCAGAATGTCAGGAGCAAAGCCAGCCAAAGCGGGCGCAGGATCTCCATGAAAATCGGCAATGGCGACACGCTCAGGAGTATGCCGACAACAAACGTCAGCCAGACAATCCAGCCGTTACGCGATGCGGTAGCCCCGACCATTATTCTTGTCTCCCGGTTGTCGCTGGTGCATTGACGGGCGGTTTGGCCGCAGGTCGCGCAGCCGGCTGGGCAGCTGGAGGTTTGGCCGCCGCTGGCGGTTTGCTTACCGCGGGCTTGGCCGGTGTGGCGCTAGCGGCGGCGGTCGGTGCGGCAGGCGTCGCGGGCGTCGCAGTGGCTGCGGCAGGCGGGGTCACGGTTTTCGGTACAGTGGCCGGAATAATCGGGCCGCCGCCAAAAGCATCAAGATTTTCCTGCGCTTGCGCCGCATCGTTGGCACGCTCTTCGGCGGTGCGGTTGTCGCTGAACACCAGCAACATGTAGCGGCTGCGGTTCAGCGCGGCGGTCGGTACGGCGCGAACGATGGCGAACGGCTGACCGGAATCGTGGATCACTTCCTTCACCGTCGCGACCGGATAGCCTGCCGGGAAACGCTGACCAAGGCCGGAGCTGACCAGCAGATCGCCTTCCTTGATATCGGCCGTGTCGGCGACGTGGCGCAACTCCAGGCGCTCAGGGTTGCCGGTGCCGCTGGCAATGGCCCGCAGCCCGTTGCGATTGACCTGTACCGGAATGCTGTGTGTGCTGTCAGTGAGCAGCAAGACACGCGAGGTGTAAGGCATCAACTCGACCACCTGGCCCATCAGACCGCGCGCATCGAGCACCGGCTGACCGAGCACCACACCGTCACGCTCACCTTTATTGATGATGATGCGATGGGTGAACGGGTTGGGGTCCATGCCGATCAACTCGGCCACTTCGACCTTTTCGTTGACCAGTGCAGAGGAATTGAGCAACTCGCGCAACCGAACGTTCTGCTCGGTGAGGGCGGCAAGCTTTTGCATGCGCCCCTGCAGCAGCAGGTTTTCGGTTTTGAGTTTTTCGTTTTCGGCGACAAGCTCGGTGCGGCTGCCGAACTGGCTGGCGACACCTTCCCACAAGCGACCCGGCAGGTCGGTGATCCAGTAGGCATCCATCAGCACCAGCGACGCTTGCTTGCGCGCAGGCTTGAGCAGGTCAAAGCGGGCATCGACCACCATCAGCGCGATCGATAGCACGGCCAGCACCAACAGGCGCACGCCCAACGAAGGGCCCTTGGCGAAAAGCGGTTTAATAAGCCGCTCCTCCCAGGCAAATGTTCTGTTTATTCATACGGCATCAAACCGGCCTGGATGAAGACTGACAGAAGATAAACGCCAACAGGCAGCACTGCAAAGTGCTGCCTGCGCGCTCACCCACGTATTGCACTCGGCGACTTATTCGCTCGAGAGCAGGTCCATGGTGTGCTTATCCATCATTTCCAATGCACGGCCACCGCCGCGAGCCACACAGGTCAGCGGATCTTCGGCAACGATCACTGGCAGACCGGTTTCCTGGGCCAGCAACTTGTCGAGGTCACGCAGCAGCGCGCCACCACCGGTCAGCACCAGGCCACGCTCGGCGATGTCGGAAGCCAGTTCCGGCGGCGATTGCTCCAGGGCACTTTTCACAGCCTGAACGATGGTTGCCAGGGACTCTTGCAGAGCTTCCAGCACTTCGTTGGAGTTCAGGGTGAATGCGCGTGGAACGCCTTCGGCCAGGTTGCGACCGCGAACGTCGACTTCGCGAACTTCGCCGCCCGGGTAGGCCGTGCCGATTTCCTGTTTGATGCGCTCAGCGGTGGATTCACCGATCAGGCTGCCGTAGTTACGACGCACGTAAGTGATGATCGCTTCGTCGAAGCGGTCGCCGCCAACGCGGACGGATTCGGCATAGACCACACCGTTCAGGGAGATCAGCGCGATTTCAGTGGTACCACCACCGATATCCACGACCATCGAGCCGCGCGCTTCTTCGACCGGCAGGCCGGCACCGATCGCAGCCGCCATTGGCTCTTCAATCAGGAACACTTCACGGGCACCGGCACCGAGGGCCGATTCACGGATGGCGCGACGCTCAACCTGGGTGGATTTGCATGGAACGCAGATCAGCACACGAGGGCTAGGCTGCAGAAAGCTGTTTTCATGAACCTTGTTAATAAAGTATTGCAGCATCTTTTCGCAGACGCTGAAGTCGGCGATCACGCCGTCTTTCATCGGACGAATGGCCGCAATGTTGCCCGGCGTACGGCCGAGCATGCGCTTGGCTTCGGTGCCGACAGCAACGACACTTTTCTGGTTACCGTGTGTCCGAATGGCCACAACCGATGGCTCATTCAGGACGATACCGCGCTCGCGCACGTAAATAAGGGTGTTGGCAGTGCCCAGGTCAATGGAAAGATCGCTGGAAAACATGCCACGCAGTTTCTTGAACATGGGAAAGGGACCCTAGGCAACGCGTGGGTAAAAAAGTGCGGCAAACTCTAACAACGACAGGGATTTTGGGCAAGGCGCCAATATGTTAAATTGGCCGCTTTTCTGTGCACCAAGCCCCACAATCGCGGCCTTATGACCGTAGAAGTGCGGTAGTGTTCCGACAATCTAACACACGGACGCCGTCCGTTCTGTTTTCCACAGGAGAATCCCGATGGCGCTAGAACGCTCCGACGTGGAAAAAATCGCTCATCTGGCCTGCCTTGGCCTTAATGATGCCGATCTTCCACACATTACTTCCGCCCTCAACAGCATTCTCGGTCTGGTCGACGAAATGCAGGCTGTTAATACCGACGGAATCGAGCCTCTGGCCCACCCGCTGGAAGCCAGTCAGCGCCTGCGCGCCGACGTTGTGACCGAGACCAATCACCGCGAGGCCTACCAATCCATCGCACCAGCGGTCGAAAACGGCCTGTATCTGGTTCCGAAAGTCATCGACTAAAGGGAAAGAGCCTGCAATGCATCAAATGACTCTGGCCGAGATCGCCCGCGGTCTCGCCGATAAAAAGTTTTCCTCCGAAGAGCTGACCAAAGTCCTGCTGGCGCGCATCACCCAGCTCGATCCGCAGCTCAACAGTTTCATCAGCCTCACCGAAGAGCTGGCGCTCGAGCAGGCGAAAGCCGCCGATGCACGCCGGGCCAACGGTGAGATCGGCGCCCTGCTCGGCGCGCCGATCGCTCACAAAGACCTGTTCTGCACCCAGGGCATTCGCACCAGCTGTGGCTCGAAGATGCTCGACAACTTCAAGGCTCCGTACGACGCCACCGTGGTTGCAAAACTGGCGGCTGCCGGCGCTGTGACCCTGGGCAAGACCAACATGGACGAATTCGCCATGGGTTCGGCCAACGAGTCGAGCTGGTACGGCGCGGTGAAAAACCCGTGGAACCTGGAACACGTGCCGGGCGGTTCGTCCGGCGGTTCGGCGGCGGCAGTAGCCGCTCGTCTGTTGCCTGCGGCCACGGCCACCGACACCGGCGGCTCGATCCGTCAGCCAGCTGCGTTCACCAACCTCACCGGCCTGAAACCGACCTACGGTCGTGTTTCGCGCTGGGGCATGATTGCTTACGCCTCCAGCCTTGATCAGGGCGGCCCGTTGGCGCGCACCGCCGAAGACTGCGCGATTTTGTTGCAAGGTATGGCCGGCTTCGATCAGAACGACTCCACCAGCATCGATGAGCCGGTGCCGGATTACTCCGCAAGCCTCGGCGACTCGCTGCAAGGCCTGCGCATCGGCGTGCCGAAGGAATACTTCAGCGCCGGTCTCGACCCGCGCATCGCCGAGCTGATCCAGAACAGCATCAAAGAGCTGCAGAAGCTCGGTGCGGTGATCAAGGAAATCAGCCTGCCGAACATGCAGCACGCGATCCCTGCGTACTACGTGATCGCCCCGGCAGAAGCGTCTTCGAACCTGTCGCGTTTCGACGGCGTGCGTTTCGGCCATCGCTGCGAGCAACCGAAAGACCTGATCGACCTGTACAAGCGCTCCCGTGGCGAAGGCTTCGGCGCGGAAGTGCAGCGCCGGATCATGGTCGGTGCCTACGCGCTGTCCGCCGGTTACTACGACGCCTACTACCTGAAAGCGCAGAAGATCCGTCGCCTGGTGAAGAACGATTTCATGGCTGCCTTTAATGAGGTCGACATCATCCTCGGCCCAACCACGCCGAACCCGGCCTGGAAACTCGGCGCCAAGAACAGCGACCCGGTCGCTGCCTATCTGGAAGACGTCTACACCATCACCGCCAACCTCGCGGGCCTGCCGGGCCTGTCGATGCCGGCCGGTTTTGTCGACGGTCTGCCGGTGGGCGTGCAGTTGCTCGCGCCGTATTTCCAGGAAGGTCGCCTGTTGAACGTTGCCCACCAGTATCAGCTCAACACTGACTGGCACACCCGCACCCCAACCGGCTTCTGAGGAGACACACATGCAATGGGAAGTCGTGATCGGGCTGGAGATTCACACTCAGCTCACTACCCGGTCGAAAATCTTTTCCGGTAGTTCCACCACATTCGGTTCCGAGCCGAACACTCAGGCCAGCCTGATCGACCTGGGTATGCCCGGCGTTCTGCCGGTGCTGAACCAGGAAGCGGTGCGCATGGCGGTGATGTTCGGTCTGGCGATTGACGCCGAGATCGGTCAGCACAACGTGTTCGCGCGCAAGAACTACTTCTACCCGGACCTGCCGAAGGGCTACCAGATCAGCCAGATGGAGTTGCCGATCGTCGGCAAGGGCCACCTGGACATCGCCCTGGAAGACGGCACGGTCAAACGTGTCGGCATCACCCGCGCGCACCTGGAAGAAGACGCCGGCAAGAGCCTGCACGAAGAGTTCAACGGTGCCACCGGCATCGACCTGAACCGTGCCGGCACACCGCTGCTGGAAATCGTGTCCGAGCCGGACATGCGCAGCGCCAAGGAAGCCGTGGCTTACGTCAAGGCGATCCACGCGCTGGTACGTTATCTGGGTATCTGCGACGGCAACATGGCCGAAGGCTCGCTGCGTTGCGACTGCAACGTGTCGATCCGTCCGAAAGGCCAGGTTGAGTTCGGCACGCGCTGCGAGATCAAGAACGTCAACTCGTTCCGCTTCATCGAGAAGGCGATCAACTCCGAGATCCAGCGTCAGATCGAGCTGATCGAAGACGGCGGCAAAGTGATCCAGCAGACCCGTCTGTACGATCCGAACAAGGACGAGACCCGTCCGATGCGTTCGAAAGAGGAAGCCAACGACTACCGTTACTTCCCCGATCCGGACCTGCTGCCGGTGGTCATCGAAGAGTCGTTCCTCGGCGAGGTGCGCGCCACCCTGCCGGAACTGCCACCGCAAAAACGCGAGCGCTTCCAGAGCCAGTTCGGTCTGTCGGCGTACGACGCCAACGTGCTGGCCACCAGCCGTGAGCAAGCGGACTACTTCGAGAAAGTCGCAGCCATCGGCGGCGACGCCAAACTGGCGGCGAACTGGGTAATGGTCGAGTTGGGCAGCCTGCTCAACAAGCAAGGCCTGGACATCGACGAGTCGCCGGTTTCCGCTGAACTGCTGGGCGGCATGCTGCTGCGCATCAAGGACAACACCATCTCCGGCAAGATTGCCAAGGTTGTGTTCGAAGCGATGGCCAACGGTGAAGGCAGCGCAGACGAGATCATCGAAAAACGTGGCCTGAAGCAGGTTACCGACAGCGGCGCGATCTCGGCCGTGCTCGACGAAATGCTCGCGGCCAACGCCGAGCAAGTTGAACAATACCGTGCGGCTGATGAAGCCAAACGCGGCAAGATGTTCGGCTTCTTTGTCGGTCAGGCGATGAAAGCGTCGAAAGGCAAAGCCAACCCGCAGCAAGTGAACGAACTGCTGAAAAGCAAGCTCGAAGGCTGATTCTGGCCCCGCGCTCGGGGATCGTTCCCACGCTCTGCGTGGGAATGCCGCCCCGGACGCTCCGCGTCCATTTGCGGTGTGACGCAGAGCGTCACGGGATGCATTCCCACGCTGGAGCGTGGGAACGATCACTTTGGAGTATCTGAATGAAACGTCTGCTCGGCGCCTGCGCCCTGCTCTCCTTGCTGGCCGGTTGCGCCAGCACCGACATTATCGACCCGCACGGTTACGACCAGACCGGCGTCGCCTCTTATTACGGTGCCAAGCACCACGGTAAACGCACCGCCAGTGGCGAGCCGTTCAACCAGAATTCCCTGACCGCCGCCCACCGCCAGCTACCCTTCGGCACACGGGTGAAGGTCACCAACCTGAAAAACGATGAATCCGTCGTGGTCCGCATCAATGACCGCGGCCCGCACACCCGTGGACGCCTGATCGACGTGTCCCGCGAGGCCGCCGAACAACTCGGCATGCTGCGCAGCGGCACCGCGCGGGTTCGCGTGCAGGCTCTCGACGACTGATGGAGCGCTGACCATTTTCGGATTAGCCGATTTACCCCTGATCAGCGTGATCGAACTGCTCGCCGGCCTGTGCCTGCTGATCTTCGGCGCCGAACTTATGGTGCGCGCGGCGGTGCGCCTGGCAGCACGCCTGCATGTGCGACCGCTGATCATCGGCCTGACCATCGTCGCCCTCGGCAGCAGCGCACCGCAAATGGCCGTCAGCCTGCAAGCGGCGCTGGCGCATAACCCGGACATCGCCGTAGGCAGTGTGGTCGGCAGCAGCATCTTCAATATCCTTGTCACCCTAGGGCTTTCCGCGCTGATCATTCCTCTGCGCGTCTCGCGGCAACTGGTGCGCCTGGATATTCCGCTGATGATCGGTGCCAGCCTGCTGGTATTCGTGCTGGCATGGAATGAAGAGATCGGGCGCTTCGACGGCATCCTGTTGTTGGCGGCTTTGGCGTTGTATCTCGGTTTACTGCTGCGCCAGTCACGGCATTCGACGCGACCGCATTCGGAACATCCTGAAACGGCGCAAGCCTCGTGGTTCAGCAGCCTGTTAATGATCGTTATCGGTCTGGCGATGCTGGTGTTTGCCGGGCATCTGCTGCTGGGCGCCGCGGTTGTGGTAGCTACTGATCTTGGATTCTCCGAGCGCGTCATCGGCCTGACCGTGGTGGCCGTCGGCACGTCGCTGCCGGAACTGGCTACGTCATTGATCGCAGCCTTGCGCGGACAACGCGACATCGCCGTCGGCAACGTGATCGGCGCCAACCTGTTCAACCTGCTCGGGGTGCTCGGCCTGACCGCATTGATCGCACCGACGCCGCTGTCGGTGTCGCCGAACGCACTGGATTTCGACTTGCCGGTGATGCTCGGCGTTGCCGCACTGTGCCTGCCGGTGTTCTATTCCGGCTACCGCGTGACGCGCGCCGAAGGTTTGCTGTTGCTCGGTTTGTACCTGGCGTACGGGCTGCACGTGGTGTCGTTTACCACCGGCATGCCGCTGGCCGGCAAGCTTGAGCGGCTGATGCTGTTTTATGTCTTGCCGACGCTGTTGACGTTCCTGCTGTTCACGTCGATCCGCGCCTGGCGCCGCCAACACCACAAGAGTGATAAACCATGACCGAATCGAAGAAGTCCGGGGTTGAAGTCCGCCGCCAGGTAATGGGCGATGCGTTTGTTGATCGCGCGCTGGGCAACGCCACCGAGTTCACCCAGCCGTTGCAGGATTTCGTCAATGAACATGCCTGGGGTGGCGTGTGGAATCGTGAAGGTTTGCCGCTGAAAACCCGCAGTTTGATCACCCTCGCCGCGCTGACCGCATTGAAGTGCCCGCAAGAGTTGAAAGGTCATGTGCGCGGCGCGCTGAACAACGGCTGCACGGTGGACGAGATCCGTGAGGCGTTGCTGCATTGCGCAGTGTATGCCGGCGTGCCGGCGGCGATCGATGCGTTTCGGGCAGCGCAGGAAGTGATCGACAGTTACGAGAAAAGCTAAAAGATCGCAGCCTTCGGCAGCTCCTACATGGAAATGCGGTCTCCTGTAGGAGCTGCCGCAGGCTGCGATCTTTTGATCTTGCCTTTATATCCACCCACCCCACTGCAAAACGAAGATCCCGACGTTGGTGGTAATCGCCGCCATCAACGTGGTCATTACGATAATCGCCGCCGCCAGTTCATGATTGCCCTGCGCCGCCCGCGCCATGACGAAACTTGCCGCCGCCGTCGGGCTACCGAAATACAGAAACAGAATCCCCAACTCCGCCCCACGAAAGCCCCACAACCACGCCCCCAGGGTCGCCAGCACTGGCAAACCAACCATCTTCACCAGACTCGAACTCAGCGCCATGTTGCCGCTCTTGCGCAGCGCCGCCAGCGACAGAGTGCCGCCAATGCAGATCAGCGCCAATGGCAAGGTGGTCTGCGCCAGATACTGGCCGGAAGTTTCCAGCCAGCCCGGCAAACCGATCTTGAAATAGGCAAACGGTGCTGCCGCAATCACGCTGATGATCAACGGATTGCTGAACACGCTTTTGCAGATGCTCCACGGATCGGATTTGATCACCGGGCTGTATACCGCGAGCACGATGGTCGACAGCGTGTTGTAAAACAGGATCACCAGCGCCGCGAGAATCGCCCCGAGGGAAATCCCGTAATCGCCGTACATGCTCGCCGCCAGCGCCAGACCGATCACGCCGTTATTGCCGCGAAACGCGCCCTGGGTGTAGATGCCGCGATCTTCGCGCGGGCATTTGAAAATCGCCCAGCCCCAGGCCAGGGCAAAACTCACCAGCGTGGCGAGGGAAAAGTAGATCAGCAGGGACGGTTGCAACGCGGCGTGCAGGTCGGCATGCAGAATGCCGAGGAACAGCAGCGCCGGCATGGTGACGTTGAACACCAGCGACGAGGCCGTGTGGATGAAGTTGTCGTTGATCCAGTCGATGCGCTTGAGCAGCACACCGAGAAACAGCATGGCAAAAACCGGCGCGGTGATGTTCAGGGTTTCGAGAAAGATTGCCAGCATGCCGGGGAGCCTTGGGTGAGCGTCGTTAGGGGGCTAATGATAAGCCAAAAGCTTGAAAAGCCCCTCACCCTAACCCTCTCCCCGAGGGAGAGGGGACTGACCGAGGTGTTTTGCGGCATACATCGACCTGCAAGACCGAGTCGATTATGGATTCGGCAAAGCACTTTCAGGTCGATGTACTTCTTAAATATTCCCGGATCGGCCCCCTCTCCCCCCGGGAGAGGGATGGGCGGGCGGCGTTCCGATGAGGGTAGCTTTTACTCCCCCCTTCAAAAAACCATCAGGTAATCGGCGCCGGATTGAACAACGTAATGTCGTTATGCAGCTTGTGCTTCTCCGCCCATGTCTGCTGTTTGCCGCTCGCCACATCCAGGTAATAGTGGAACAGCTCCCAACCCAACTCCTCGATGGTCGCCCGCCCGGTAGCAATCCGCCCGGCGTCGATATCGATCAGATCCGGCCAGCGCTGCGCCAACTCCGTACGCGTCGAGACCTTCACCACTGGCGCCATCGCCAAACCATACGGCGTACCCCGCCCGGTGGTGAACACATGCAGGTTCATCCCCGCCGCCAACTGCAACGTCCCGCAAACAAAATCACTCGCTGGGGTCGCACAGAAAATCAAACCCTTCTGCTTGAAGCGCTCGCCAGGGCCAAGCACGCCATTGATTGCGCTGCTGCCGGACTTGACGATCGAACCCAGCGACTTCTCGACAATGTTCGACAGCCCGCCCTTCTTGTTGCCTGGCGTGGTGTTGGCGCTGCGATCCGCTTCGCCCTTGGCCAGGTAACGGTCGTACCAGTCCATCTCGCGCACCAGCTCCTCGGCAACGGTTTTGCTTTCGGCGCGTGAAGTCAGCAGGTAAATCGCATCGCGCACTTCGGTGACTTCGGAAAACATCACCGTCGCCCCCGCCCGCAACAGCAAATCCGAGGCGTAGCCCAGCGCCGGGTTGGCGGTGATGCCGGAAAACGCATCGCTGCCGCCGCACTGCATGCCGAGGATCAACTCGGACGCTGGCACGGTTTCGCGGCGGCGCTGGTCGAGTTTCTTCAAACGGACTTCGGCCAGCGCCATGATCTGCTCGATCATCTCGGTGAAACCGTGACTGGAATCCTGCAAGCGATACAGCCACGGATCGCTGAGATCCACCGAAGCATCGTCCTCGTGCATGACCTGCCCGGCCTGCAATTTCTCGCAGCCCAGACTGATCACCAGCGCTTCACCACCGAGGTTCGGGTTGCGCGCCAGATTGCGCACGGTACGAATCGGGATGTAGGCGTCGGTGGCGGTAATCGCCACGCCGCAGCCATAGCTATGAGTCAGCGCCACCACATCATCGACGTGCGGATACTTCGGCAGCAGCTCTTCCTTGATGCGTTTTACCGCGTGATCAAGCACGCCGGTGACGCACTGCACGGTCGTAGTGATGCCGAGAATGTTGCGCGTGCCGACGGTGCCGTCGGCGTTGCGATAACCCTCGAACGTGAAACCTTCCAGCGGTGCCTGCGCGTCCGGCACCTCGGTGGACAGCGGCAAGCTGTCCAGCGGCGGCGCGGTCGGCATGCGCAGTTGATCTTCCTTGACCCAACTGCCTCGGCGAATCGGCTGCAACGCGTAGCCAATCACCTGACCGTAGCGAATCACCTGGCCGCCCTCGGGAATGTCTTCAAGGGTGACCTTGTGGCTCTGCGGCACAAATTCCCGCGTCACCAGGCCATCGGCAAATTCAGTGCCGGCCGGAGCGCCCTGGTCGTTGACCACGACCACCACATTGTCCCGCTCGTGCAGGCGGATGTGGCGCGGCGAGTCGGAATGTTCAATCAACTGCATGACGCCGCTCCTCAGGAATGCGCTTGAGACAATTTACCGGTGGCTTCAGTACCGCCATTGGTTGGCGGCTCTTTGAGGACCACACGTTTGATCGGGCCAACGATGACCAGATAGCTGAACACCGCGACCAGTGCGTTGGCACCGACAAACACCAGCGCCCATTTGAACGAGCCAGTGGAGCTGATGATGTAGCCAATCACGATCGGCGTGGTGATCGATGCAATGTTGCCGAAGGTGTTGAACAGGCCTCCACTCAGGCCGGCGATCTGTTTTGGCGAAGTGTCGGAAACCACTGCCCAGCCGAGTGCACCAACGCCTTTGCCGAAGAAGGCCAAAGCCATGAAGCCAACGACCATCCATTCCACTTCAACATAGTTGCAGGCAACGATGCTGCTGGAAACCAGCAGGCCGGCAATGATCGGCGCTTTGCGCGCGAAGGTCAGCGAGTGGCCCTTGCGCAGCAGATAGTCGGAAATCACCCCGCCGAGTACGCCGCCGATAAAGCCGCAGATTGCCGGTAACGAGGCAATGAAACCGGCCTTGAGAATGGTCATGCCACGCTCTTGCACCAGATACACCGGGAACCAGGTCAGGAAGAAATAGGTGATGCCGTTGATGCAGTACTGGCCCAGATACACGCCGAGCATCATGCGATTGGTCAGTAACTGACGGATGTAATCCCACTTCGGACCGTCGGACTTTTTGCCCTTTTGGTCCATATCGACCATGCCGCCGTTTTCAGCGATGTGTTTGAACTCGGCTTCGTTGATACGCGGGTGTTCACGCGGGCTGTAGATCACTTTCAGCCAGACCAGCGAGAAGATGATCCCGAGAATCCCCATAACGATGAACACGTGCTCCCAGCCAAAGGAGTAAACGATCCAGCCCATCAGCGGTGCGAACAACACGGTGGCAAAGTATTGCGCCGAGTTGAAGATCGCCGAAGCGGTACCGCGTTCAGCGGTCGGGAACCACGCGGCGACGATGCGCGCGTTGCCGGGGAACGAAGGCGCTTCAGCCAGGCCCACGAGGAAGCGCAGCATGAACAGCGCAACGATGGCGGTGGACATGCCGAACTCACCGACAAAGCCTTGCAGCACGGTGAACAGCGACCAAGTGAAAATGCTCAGGGCATAGACTTTTTTCGAGCCGAAGCGATCGAGCAGCCAGCCGCCGGGAATTTGCCCGGCCACATAGGCCCAACCGAATGCGGAGAAGATATAGCCGAGGGTGACCGCGTCAATGCCCAGATCTTTTTGCAGGCTGGAGCCGGCGATGGCGATCGTGGCGCGGTCGGCGTAGTTGATCGTGGTCACCAGAAACAGCATGAGCAGGATCAAATAGCGGACGTGAGTCGGCTTGGACGATTGCATGTAGATGTACTCCCACTGATTATTTTTATGCGCGGGTGAATCTTCTTTGGTCTTGCATCTATTCCCTGTAGGAGCTGCCGAAGGCTGCGATCTTTTGATCTTAAAAGATCGCAGCCTTCGGCAACTCCTACAGGGGTATTGCCTTATCAGGAACCGATGTAGCTGGTCTTCACGACCGTGTAGAACTCTTGCGCATAGCGGCCTTGCTCACGTGATCCATAGGATGAACCTTTACGGCCGCCGAACGGAACGTGGTAATCGACGCCAGCGGTCGGCAGGTTGACCATCACCATCCCGGCTTGCGAATGACGTTTGAAGTGGTTGGCGTACTTCAGCGAGGTGGTCGCAATACCCGCCGACAGACCGAACTCGGTGTCGTTGGCCATCGCCAGCGCCGCGTCGTAATCGGCCACGCGAACAATGTTGGCCACCGGGCCAAAGATTTCTTCGCGGCTGATGCGCATCGACGCTTCACTGTCGGCAAACAGGGTTGGCGCGAGGAAGTAGCCTTCGGTGTCGCAGGTCACCAAGCCACCGCCGCTGACCAGACGCGCACCTTCGGACTGGCCGATATCGATGTACTTCATGTCCTGTTCCAGCTGCGCTTGCGAAACCACTGGGCCGATATCAGTGCCGGATTTCAGCGCGTGGCCGACCTTGATCGACTTCATGCGCTCGGCCATGGCTTCGACGAATTTGTCGTGGATCCCGGCAGTCACGATCAAGCGGCTCGACGCGGTGCAACGCTGGCCGGTGGAGTAGAACGCGCTCTGCACCGACAGCTCGACCGCTTGTTTGAGGTCGGCGTCATCGAGAATGATCTGCGGGTTCTTGCCGCCCATTTCCAGCTGAACCTTGGCCTGGCGCGACACGCAGTTGACCGCGATCTGACGACCCACACCCACCGAACCGGTGAAGCTGATGCCGTCGACTTTCGGGCTCTGCACCAACGCATCGCCAACCACGCGACCGCTGCCCATCACCAGGTTGAACACGCCAGCCGGGAAGCCGGCGCGGGAGATGATTTCCGCCAGTGCCCAGGCGCAGCCCGGAACCAGATCGGCGGGTTTCAATACCACGCAGTTGCCGTAGGCCAGGGCCGGGGCGATTTTCCACGCAGGAATCGCGATCGGGAAGTTCCACGGGGTGATCAGACCGACCACGCCCAGCGCTTCGCGAGTCACTTCTACATTGACGCCCGGACGCACCGAAGGCACGTAGTCGCCGGACAAGCGCAGGCATTCACCGGCGAAGAATTTGAAGATGTTGCCGGCGCGGGTCACTTCACCGATGGCTTCGGGCAGGGTCTTGCCCTCTTCCCGGGCCAGCAGGGTGCCGAGCTCTTCGCGACGGGCGAGAATTTCGCTGCCGACTTTATCCAGCGAATCGTGACGGGCCTGAATGCCCGAAGTCGAGTACGCCGGGAACGCGGCGCGGGCGGCGTCGATGGCGGCGTGAACCTGAGTCAGATCAGCCTTGGCGTAGTCGCCGATGGTGTCGCTCAGTTCCGAAGGGTTGATGTTGGCCGAGTAGTCGGCACCGGCAACCCATTCACCGTTGATGTAGTTGTCGTAGCGTTTTGCAGTTGTCACAGGGGCAGCCCTCACATCTCAAAGCCTTCACGCAAAAAGCCGCTGATTGCTCAGCGGCCTCGCTTTTATCGGGTGTTACTGCGCACCTTGCTTGTCGATCAGCGCGGCGAGCATTTCGTACTCTTCGCCGGTCAGATCGGTCAGCGGCGCCCGCACCGGGCCTGCGTCATAGCCGGCGATTTTCGCGCCTGCCTTGACGATGCTCACGGCGTAACCGGCCTTGCGGTTGCGGATGTCGAGGTAAGGCAGGAAGAAGTCGTCGATGATCTTACCGACAGTGGCGTGATCTTCACGGGCGATCGCGTGGTAGAAGTCCATCGCGGTTTTCGGGATGAAGTTGAACACCGCCGAGGAGTAAACCGGCACGCCCAGCGCCTTGTAGGCAGCGGCGTAGACTTCGGCGGTCGGCAGACCACCCAAGTAGCTGAAGCGATCACCGAGGCGGCGACGGATCGACACCATCAACTCGATATCGCCCAAGCCATCCTTGTAACCGATCAGGTTCGGGCAGCGCTCGGCCAGACGTTCCAGCAGCGGCGCGTTGAGGCGGCAAACGTTGCGGTTGTAGACGACCACGCCGATGTTGACCGATTTACACACGGCTTCAACGTGAGCGGCAACGCCGTCCTGGCTGGCTTCGGTCAGGTAGTGCGGCAGCAGCAACAAGCCTTTGGCGCCCAGACGCTCGGCTTCCTGAGCGTATTCGATGGCCTGGCGAGTCGAACCGCCGACGCCGGCCAGAATCGGCACGCTGGTTTCGCAGGTGTCGACGGCAGTCTTGATGATTTCCGAGTATTCGCTGGCGGCCAGGGAGAAGAACTCACCGGTGCCGCCGGCGGCGAACAAGGCTGAAGCGCCATACGGAGCCAGCCATTCCAGGCGTTTGATGTAGCCCGCGCGGTTGAAATCACCCTGCGCGTTGAAATCGGTCACCGGGAAAGACAGCAGGCCGGCAGAGAGGATGGACTTCAGTTCTTGTGGATTCATTATTCGAACACCCTGGTAGCAACGTTTTTTGTGATTGGTCCGTTCAGCCTTCGCTGAAGTTGTAGGTCATCGTACAACTTAAAAGATAACCGTCAACTGCATTTCATCGTTGGGGGTGTTTTTTTGTCGGACAAAAGTGTTTAAGCCAAATGGCGAATCAGCGTAAAGGCCCGTTTTTACTGGGCTACATTGCAGAAATGTCTGGTCAAGATTCGTTTACTGAGCGCAGCTACCACGCCGGGTAAGGTGCGACGACTGCCACGAAGGATCGTGGCGGACCACCGAAGGAAACCGAAATGTCCACGAATTACGCTGCCCCGACCCTTTCGCAAATCGCCGCTTCGTCCTCCGACATCCTCACGCTTCAGCTATCGACACTGCCCGATGTGTTGACCGCACTCGTCCCGGATTCCAGCGACTTCCCGGCGAACTGGAGCGTTTACCCGATTCTCGGCGACGACCCGGAAACGCCCCTGTGGGCAGGCGAAGAAGTGGATACCGGCACCTGGGACGATGCCGAAGACGAGATGGAGAAACTAATGGGGATCGAATTGCAGATCCCCAAAGAGGCACTGCGTCCGTACCTGAACACGGATGTCGAATTGCGCTACAAGTTTGTCGATGAGTCGAGTATGGAGCCGTTTTCGCAGGTGTTGATGTTGCGGATCGAGGCCTGACGGCTTAACCCCGCTGCGCCTGCGCCTCTTCATGAGCCTGGCGCAGTCTTTCACGGCTGTTGGTCAGGTGCAGACGCATCGCCGCACGCGCCGCATCGGAATCCTGACGGGCAATCGCGTCGTAGATTTCTTCGTGCTCACGGCTCAGGCGACTCATGTAGTGCTGTTGGTCATCGTGGGCCAGTCGTGCCGAATTCAGCCGCGTACGCGGAATGATGCTGGTGCCCAGGTGGGTCATGATGTCGGTGAAGTAACGGTTGCCGGTGGACAGCGCGATTTCCAGATGGAAGGCAAAGTCCGAAGCAACAGCATCACTGGCATGGGCAGCGCTTTCGTTGAGCGCATCAAGGGCGGCACGCATGGTCGCCAGTTGCTCGGCGCTGCGACGTTGCGCGGCAAGGCCGGCAGATTCCACTTCAAGGCTGATGCGCAATTCGAGAATCGCCAGAACATCACGCAGGGTAACGACGGTGGCCGGGTCGATGCGGAAACCACTCGGGCTTGGCGTGTCGAGCACGAAAGTGCCGATGCCGTGGCGGGTTTCCACTTGCCCTGCAGCCTGCAAACGCGAGATCGCCTCGCGCACCACGGTGCGGCTGACGCCATGGGCTTCCATGATCGCCGACTCGGTAGGCAGTTTGTCACCGCGCTTGAGCAGGCCCTCGCGGATCTGCTCGCTCAGCACCGTCACCAGTTCCTGGGCCAGGCTGCGGCGCTTGCGCGGGAGACGCGGGGTGTCGATCAGGTTTTCCATGGTGTGCATCTTGTCTCGAAAATTCGGCTTGTGGGCATGATAGCTCAAGCGGGTTGTACGATCACTTTCCGGTTTACATCGCTTTATGTAGGAGTGAGCCTGCTCGCGATGACGTCCGCACATTCAGCATCAATGTGACTGACCCAACGCTATCGCGAGCAGGCTCACTCCTACAGGGGGTTAGCGGTGATCAGGCGGTCACGGTCTGTTCAACCAAATGGCCGCTGTCGATCCGCACGTGCCGTGGATGGAAGCGTTTCAAGCTGCTGCGATGGCCAACGCTGACAATACTCAGCCCCGGCAACTGATCGATCAGCGCCTGATACAGCGTCGCTTCATCCTCTTCATCCATCGCCGAAGTCGCCTCATCCATGTACAGCCACTGCGGTGCATAAAGCAACGCACGGGCGAAAGCCAGTCGTTGCTGCTCACCCGGCGAGAGCATGCGTTGCCAGTGATTGGCCTCGTCCAGTCGCCCAATCAGATGCGGCAAGCGGCAGGTTTCCAGCACTTGTGCATAACGCTCCGGCGCGTAACTGTCGCCCGGCTGTGGATAACTCAACGCCTCGCGCAGAGTGCCGATCGGCAGATACGGTTTCTGCGGCAGGAACAGATACCGCGCCGCCGGCAAACGAATGTTGCCGTGCCCCGCCGGCCACAAATGCCCCATCGCCCGCAGCAGCGTCGACTTGCCGCTGCCGGAACGGCCGCTGAGCATCACCCGCTCACCGGGTTCCACAGTCATATCGGCATTGGTCAACAGATGGCGACCATCGGCCAGATCCAGACCGAGGTTGTGCACCTTCAATTCGCTGCCCTGATTCTGCACATCGATGGCCGGGGTGCGTTCTTCGTTGTTGCTCATCGCATTGCGGAAACTCAGCAACCGGTCACACGTAGCGCGCCACTCTGCCAGTCCCTGATAAGCACTGATGAACCAGCTGAAGTTCTCTTGCACATTGCCGAAGGCCGAGTTGATTTGCATCAGCTCACCGAGTTCGATTTTGCCGCTGAAGTACCGTGGGGCAGCCACCATGAACGGAAAAATGATCGCGATCTGCTCATAACCCGAGGTAAAAAACGTCAGCCGCTTGGACACTCGCATGATGTCCCAGAAATTGTGCCAGACCAGCCCGAAACGGTTACTCAGGCGCCGGTTTTCATTCGGTTCGCCGTTGTACAAGGCGATACTCTCTGCATTCTCGCGAACCCGCACCATCGAGAAACGCAGGTCGGCTTCAAAACGTTGCTGGTTGTTGTTCAAACCGATCAGACGCCTGCCAATCAAATGCGTCAGCCAACTACCAATCACCGCGTACACCAATGCACACCAGAACATGTAACCGGGAACAGTGAAACCGAACACCTCAATGCTTCCGGAAACGCCCCACAGGATGATCGAGAACGACACCAGACTGACGACTGTGCGGATCAGACCCAAGCCAAGGGCCAGTGTGTTGGCCGTGAATTTATTTAGGTCTTCGGAGATCCGCTGGTCCGGGTTATCGGTATAGCCACCCTGCTCCAGCTGGTAGTAGTTCTTGTGCTCCAGCCACCGGGTGAAATGCTTTTCGGTGAGCCAGGCACGCCAGCGGATGG
The DNA here is from genome assembly GCF_900187485.1 of Pseudomonas sp. Irchel s3a12. Classification (NCBI taxonomy): domain Bacteria; kingdom Pseudomonadati; phylum Pseudomonadota; class Gammaproteobacteria; order Pseudomonadales; family Pseudomonadaceae; genus Pseudomonas; species Pseudomonas sp. Irchel s3a12. The sequence continues at coordinate 137,785 of NZ_FYDN01000006.1, read as the reverse complement.
TCAGCATTTGCGTCAGATACTGGCGATACACGGAGCCGAGAATCGCCACCGCCGCGATACCGCAGAAATACAGGATCAACTGCCAGAAGGCCGCCTCGTCCTTCTTCTGCAAGGCGTTGTAAAAATCCTTGTACCAACTGTTGAGCCACACCGCGATCCATACGCTGAACAGCGTAAGCGCGATCACGGCAATCAGCAGCGTCCAGGCCTTGCCCTTCTCTTCGCTGCGCCAGTAAGGCGTGATCATCGCCCAAACCTTGCGAAAAAACTGCCCGCGCACAGCATCGTTGACCGCGGAATATTCAGCGTTCTGATTCATGGATAAGGCTCGAAATAGGAAAGAACAGACACGCACCGATCATAGATGATCGGTGCGTTTTATCGCGAGGGCTGGCGATAGTCGTTCAGCGCAGGTTCAGCGACGAACCGGGCGCTTCTGCAGTTTGCGCTGCAGGGTGCGGCGGTGCATGCCCAGGGCGCGGGCAGTGGCGGAGATGTTGCCTTCGTGTTCGGTGAGCACACGCTGGATGTGTTCCCACTGCAGGCGATCGACCGACATCGGGTTTTCCGGCACCAGACTGTCGAGGTCGGCGTGCTCGGAGAGCAACGCAGCCAGCACATCGTCGGCGTCGGCCGGTTTGCACAGATAGTTGCAGGCGCCGCGCTTGATAGCCTCGACCGCGGTGGCAATGCTCGAGTAACCGGTGAGGATCACCACGCGCATTTCCGGGTCCAGCTCCAGCAGTTTGGGCAGCAGCACCAGGCCGGAGTCGCCGTCCATTTTCAAGTCGAGCGCGGCATAATCAGGCAAGTCTGCCTGGGCGATGGTCAGGCCTTCTTCGGCCGAGCCGGCAGTGCTGACGCGAAAGCCACGACGAGCCATGGCACGGGCCATTACTCGGGTGAACGTTGCGTCGTCGTCGACCAGCAGCAAATGCGGCAGTTCTTCGCCTTCGACTTGGATTTCGTCACTCATGTTGGTCTCCTCGGGCGCCGTGGGGCAGGCGCAGCTCGGTGAGCGTGCCGCCTTCCTCATGACTATAGAGTTTCACTGAGCCGCCGGCGCGTGTCACGCTGGCCTTGCTCAAAAACAGGCCCAGGCCGAAACCTTTGCCCTTGGTGGTAAAAAACGGTTTGCCGATTTGCTCGGCGATGGCCAGCGGCACACCGGCGCCGTGGTCACGAATGCTGATGGTCACGGTTTCCGCGTCCCAGTCCAGGGTCACCTTGAGGTTTTCCGGGCAGGCGTCGGCGGCGTTGTTGAGCAGATTCAACAGCGCCTGAGTCAGATCCGGCGGCGGCGCCATGCGCGGCACAGTGCCTTGGCCGAGGCGGTGGAAGCGATAGCTGGCCTCCGGACGCATCAGATGCCAGCGGTTCAGCGCTTCGTCGAGCCAGTCAGTGACGTCCTGCATCTCGACAGCCAGACGCCGGTTGGCTTCGGCGGCCCGCACCAGTTGTTGCAAGGTCTCCTTGCAGAGTTTGACCTGATCCTGCAGCACCTTCAGATCGTCCTGCAGCATCGGGTCGGGATGGTCCTGCTGCATTTCCTTGAGCAACACGCTCATGGTCGCCAGCGGCGTGCCCAGTTCATGGGCAGCGCCAGCGGCCTGGGTGGCGACGGCGAGCAATTGCTGATCGCGCAGACCTTCTTCACGACGGATCGCCCGTAACTCTTCCTGACGGCGCAGCTCCTCAGCCATACGCGCGGCGAAGAAGGTGATCACCGCAGCGGCCAGCGCAAAGCTCAGCCACATGCCGTAGATCTGCAGGTTTTCACGGGCGACCGGCAAGGTTTCCAGCGGATAGAAACGCGTCAGCATCACGGTGTACAGCGCCAGCGCGATGCCGGACAGGATCACCGAATAGCGCCATGGCAGCGTCACGGCGGCGATGGTCAGCGGCACCAGGTAGTAGGAAACAAACGGATTGGTCGAACCGCCGGAGAAATACAGAAGCGCACTGTGGATCACCAGATCACAGGCCAGTTGCAGCGCATATTCGAGTTCGGTCACCGGCCACGAAGTGCGCAAACGCACGGCAGTGAACACGCAGAGCAGCGTCGAGCAGCCAAGGGTCATCGCCAGTTGCACCCACGGCAACGGCAACAATTGCAGCCAGTAGGCCAGGCCTACGGAGCCAGCCTGCGCGGCGAGCACCAGGGTGCGGATGAAAGTCAGCCGCCAGAGGTTCTGGCGAGTGGCGGAAGTCAGTTGTACGGGGGCGAGCATGAGCTCTCCTGATGAGCGCTCCAGGCGGATCGCACGGAGTATAACCAACGCGCGGCCTTGAGAGGCGAAAGTGCGGCAAACGACCACATGGCGGAAACATCTTCGGCGACTATAAGGACGCCTTCGCGAGCAGGCTCGCTCCCACCTTTGAAATGCATTCCCCTGTGGGAGCGAACCTGCTCGCGAAGGGCTGCGCAGCAGCCCCGGCCATCTGTATAGAAGTTGTAACTGGGCGAACCGGATCATAAAAGCTAGAGTCTGATGGTTTCACGCAGGCCCCCGAACCATCACCTGCGCCCTCATCAAGGAGCTTTCATGCACACATTTCGCCGCAGCGCCGCCCTTCTCGCCCTGACCGTCGGCAGCATCGCCAGCCTTCCGGCCCTGGCCGCCGATGAGCTGCACTACAACCAGATTTCCCTGCGCGCCGAAGTCAGCACGGAAGTGGCCCGCGACCTGATGATCGTCACCCTCTACACCGAAGAACAAAACACCGACCCGGCCAAACTCGCCGCCGACGTCAGCACCACCATGAACAAGGCCCTGGCCCAGGCCAAGCAAGTCAAAGACATCACCTTGCGCCAAGGCAGCCGCAACAGCTACCCGATCTACGACACCAAAGGCCAGAAGATCACCGGCTGGCGTGAACGCGCCGAACTGCGCCTGGAAAGCGCCGACTTCGCCGCCCTGTCCAAACTCACCGGCGAACTGCTGGGCGACCTGAAAATGGGCGGCATGGACTTCGCCATCGCCGACCCGACCCGCAAATCCAGTGAAGACCAGTTGCTCAAAGAAGCAGTGACCGCCTTCAAGGCCCGCGCCCAACTGGCCACCGACGCACTGGGCGGCAAGGGCTACAAAATCGTCAACCTGAACCTCAACAGCAACGGTTATCCGCAGCCGTACCTGCGCGCACCGATGATGATGAAAGCGGCGGCGATGGATTCGGCGCCGGTGACACCGGAAGTTGAAGCGGGCACCAGCCAGGTGAGCATGACGGCAGATGGCTCGATTGAAGTGTTGATGCAGTGATTTGATCTGCGCTGAATGAAAAACCGGCGATCAGAGCATGGTCGCCGGTTCCACCCTACAACCCCCGCAAAGCAGGCGACAACGTTGATAGGTCAGACAAGCCTTCTACTGTTCTAGAGGTTTAAGTCCCAATCGCATCGACGATGCGCTGTGCATCTTCCCTCGTAGCGCATAACTGTGAATAAGGGGTTCCGTCCTTATAACAAACTTGAAAGCGGGAGGCGCCCCATTCATATTCGTAAATCTTGAAGGCTTTGTAGTCAGTAATAATCGGATAACTCATGGTCAAGTCCTTATGTGTTTTCGTTCAAGCCTCTAAGTCGCTCCTTGCAGTAGCGGAACGTACTCGGCTTGAAGAAATACTCAGGCGCATTGGAAAGATTATCTACTGTCATAAATTACAGGTTTTCGGTGAACTTCATATCGAATTGAAATAAACCATTGAGTCAAGCATTCATCTGCTTATGAAACCAAAAAACCGGGCCGTTACTGGTGACAATCACCATTCTTGTACCTGGAATTTTTGGTGAATGAACCGGCTCCATAGCGAGCACGCTCGCTCCTACAAGGGGAACGCGTTCCACCTGCTCGCGAAGAACGATAAAACGGTCTCAGGTCTGCGGATCAACCCGATCCAGCGCCCGATTCACCGCCAACTCGGCCAGCATAATGATCTGCTGAATCGCCAACGCCGTATTACGCTCGGGCCGACCCAGTTGATCGGCAAAGTTACCGGTTAACGTGTTCGCCGACGCCAGTGACTCACAGGCATGCGTCAGCAGGCTTTCGGTGTCGATGTTCGGCTGGATCAGGAACATCGTGCTGGGCTGCCGGGGTTTGACCGGGTCGGGGCTGAGGTAGAAATCCAGGGCGCGTTTGATGGCTTCGCGGGTTTTGATCTGGTCTTCGGCGCGGATGGCGTCTTCGAGTGGGGTATCGAGGGGTGGGTCAGGTATCAATTTATCCATGGAAAATTTCCTTATGAACTGACGCCATTCATTTCCGATCTCACTCGAGAAATGAGGTGGCAACTATGTACGGAGTGAGATTACCGGTAAGGAAACCAACCCGGCCGAACAATGTCCGCCCGTACATAGCCGCCATAAAAACTGCTGACAGCATGAGCTGGCGGCGATTATGGAGGGGCTTGTGCAGGTTTCCAAATTCAATAACCGGGAATCTCACCTCCCGATCGCTGAGTCTTCAGCGACACCCAGAGCCTAAAGAGCGCACGTCCGACGGACAACCTGAAAACCTTGTGGGAAGGTTCTGGTTATTTGCATCAGATTTAAACAGCCAAAAGCCAACCCTCACCCTAGCCCTCTCCCAGAGGGAGAGGGGACTGACCGAGGTGTTTGGGAGAGTTACGCCGACGTGCGATTGCCGTGTTGAACTCAGATTCTGAAACAGATCAAAAGCCCCTCACCCTAGCCCTCTCCCGGAGGGAGAGGGGACTGACCGAGTTGTTTGGGTGAACTACGCCGACGTGCGATACCGCGTCGAACTGAGGCTTTGAAAAACACACAAATCGGCCCCCTCTCCCTCCGGGAGAGGGCTGGGGTGAGGGGCGAATCCACCAAAAAACCAAAGCCGAACACCCGCTCTTCACCACTCACTAGGCCGAGTGTCAGCTCGCCTGCTTTTGATCTTGATCCACGGGCGACGTCGGAAGGCTGAGCGGAGGGATTGATCCGGGCGTGGGAGCGCAGCGACCGTTTGGCGAAGCCAAACACAGCGGGAGTAGGTGCAGCGAAGCAAACCGGAGACGCTGCGCCCGGATCGATCCCGCAGCGAAGGGACCCCGAGCCCCAGCGAGCGGGCCGCACGTAGGAGCAAGCGTTTTTTGCTTACTTTTTTTGGCGTTTGAAAAAAAGTGAGTCGCCGTAAGGGCGAAACCCTAAGCCGCCGTTACCGCAGCAACGGATATACACACAAGCGCTAGATATACCGAGATAGACACTTCAACAGGAAAAACGATATTTCCGCCAACACCCCCGCCCCAGCTACTCTTCCACGATTACCACCGCCGATTCCCCGGGGCCCCCATGCCAAGATCCACCCTAAAACCGCTCTTGATCTCCCTCGCACTAACCGCCATAGCCCCAATCGCCAACGCCGCCACAACCCTGGTCTACTGCTCCGAAGCCAGCCCCGCCGGCTTCGACCCCAGCCAATACACCAGCGGCACCGACTTCGACGCCTCCGCCGAAACCGTCTTCAACCGCCTCACCCAATTCAAACGCGGCGGCACCGACATCGAACCCGGCCTGGCGACAAAATGGGACGTCTCCAGCGACGGCCTGCAATACACCTTCCACCTGCGCCAAAACGTAAAATTCCACACCACCGACTACTTCAAACCCACCCGCGACTTCAACGCCGACGACGTCCTCTTCACCTTCCAGCGCCTGCTCGACCCGGATAACGCCTTCCGCAAGGCCTACCCCGCCGAGTCCCCGTACTTCACCGACATGGGCCTCAACACCACAATCAAATCGGTAGAAAAAATCGACGAGCAAACCGTGCGTTTCAACCTCAACAACGTCGACGCCGCCTTCGTGCAAAACCTCGCCATGAGCTTCGCCTCGGTGCAATCTGCCGAATACGCCGCGCAACTGTTGAAGGAAGGCAAAGCCGCCGACCTCAACCAGAAACCGATCGGCACCGGCCCGTTCGTGTTCAAGCGCTACCAAAAGGACTCGCAAATCCGCTACGCCGCCAACACGGCCTACTGGAAACCCGAAGACGTGAAGATCGACAACCTGATTTTCTCGATCACCCCGGACGCCGCCGTGCGCCTGCAAAAACTCAAGGCCGGCGAATGCCAGGTCAGCGGCTACCCACGCCCGGCCGATATCGAAGTGATGGAAAAAGACCCGAATCTGCGCGTGCTCAAACAGGCCGGTTTCAACCTCGGTTTCCTCGCCTACAACACCACCCACGCGCCACTCGACCAGCTCAAGGTGCGACAGGCGCTGGACATGGCCATCGACAAACCGGCAATCATCAAAGCCGTCTACCAAAGCGCCGGCCAGCTGGCCCAAAACGCCTTGCCGCCGGCGCAATGGTCGTATGACCCGAACATCAAGGACGCTCCCTACGACCCGGCAAAAGCACGGGTGCTACTGAAAGAAGCAGGGGTTGCGCCGGGTACAACCATCAACCTTTGGGCGATGACAGTGCAACGCGCCTCAAACCCGAATGCGCGGATGTCGGCGCAGATGATCCAGCAGGATTGGGAGAAAATCGGCATCAAGGCCAACATCGTCAGCTACGAATGGGGCGAGTACATCAAACGCGCAAAAAATGGCGAACACGACGCCATGATCTATGGCTGGACAGGTGACAACGGTGACCCGGACAACTGGCTGGGCGTGCTCTACAGCTGCGCGGCGGTAAAAGGCAGCAACTACGCCAAATGGTGCGATCCGGCCTACGACAAACTGGTGCAACAGGCCAAGTTGTCCACCGACAAAGATCAACGGGTAAAACTGTATCAACAGGCGCAACTGATCCTCAAACAGCAGGTGCCGATCACACCGATTGCCAACTCCACGGTGTTCCAGCCGCTGCGCAAGGAAGTCACTGACTTCCGGATCAGCCCGTTCGGTCTAACCCCCTTCTATGGCGTGGGTATAAATAAGTAACACCAAGCCCCAAGGCGGCGCGCACAACGTGACCAGCGCACCGTTTTGGGGCTTCATTTGCACCGTAAAAACCACCCGCAAACGGTCAAATGCGTCAGAAGTTATACAGATGCGACATTAAGGTACGTTCGTGCCACGCTTTGAGGCCAGCAGTCGTTCTGGATCTTGCAATGGGTATGGCCCCTGCATAAGTATCCGCAGGCACGACTCACGAGGTCGTACCTCACAACTAAAAAATGACAACAAATCATGAGGCCAACATGCTTAAACACGCGGTCATTCCGTTTTTAGTCGGCGCAGGCTTGTTAGCCTCCGCACCTTTCGCATCCGCTGCGACTAACCTGGTGTTCTGCTCCGAAGGCAGCCCGGCCGGTTTCGACCCAGGCCAGTACACCACCGGAACCGACTTCGACGCCTCAGCCGAAACCATGTTCAACCGTCTGACCCAGTTCGAGCGCGGCGGCACCGCCGTGATTCCTGGTCTAGCGACCAAGTGGGACATCTCCGATGACGGCCTGACTTACACCTTCCACCTGCGTGAAGGCGTCAAGTTCCACACCACCCCGTATTTCAAGCCGACTCGTGAGTTCAACGCCGACGACGTGCTGTTCACCTTCAATCGCATGATTAACAAGGATGACCCGTTCCGTAAGGCGTACCCGACCGAATTCCCGTACTTCACCGACATGGGGATGGACACCAACATCACCAAGATCGATAAAGTCGACGACCACACCGTCAAGTTCACTCTGAAAGAAGTTGATGCCGCGTTCATCCAGAACATGGCGATGAGCTTCGCCTCGGTACAGTCCGCCGAGTACGCAGCGCAGCTGCTGAAAGAAGGCAAGGCTGCCGACATCAACCAGAAGCCGATCGGCACTGGTCCGTTCGTGTTCAAGAGCTATCAGAAAGACTCCAACATCCGTTACACCGGCAACAAGGATTACTGGAAGCCTGAGGATGTGAAGATCGACAACCTGATCTTCGCCATCACCACTGACCCGTCGGTACGTATTCAGAAGCTGAAAAAGAACGAGTGCCAAGTCACCCTGTTCCCGCGTCCGGCCGATCTGAAAGCGCTGAAAGAAGACAAGACCCTGAAGATGCCTGACCAGGCTGGCTTCAACCTGGGTTACATCGCCTACAACGTGATGGACAAGGTCAAGGGCAGCAACGAGGCCAACCCGCTGGCAGACCTGCGCGTACGTCAGGCGCTGGACATGGCCGTCAACAAGCCACAGATCATCGACTCGGTTTACCAGGGCGCCGGCCAACTGGCCGTCAACGCCATGCCGCCGACCCAGTGGTCTTACGACACCACCATCAAGGACGCCAAGTACGATCCTGAGAAAGCCAAGCAACTGCTGAAGGAAGCTGGCGTCAAGGAAGGTACCGAAATCGTTCTGTGGGCGATGCCGGTGCAGCGTCCGTACAACCCGAACGCCAAACTGATGGCTGAAATGCTCCAGTCCGACTGGGCCAAGATCGGCTTGAAAGTGAAGATCACCAGCTACGAATGGGGCGAGTACATCAAGCGCTCCAAAGGTGGCGAGAACCAGGCCATGATCATTGGCTGGAGCGGTGACAATGGTGATCCGGACAACTGGCTGAACGTGCTGTTCGGTTGCGACTCGCTCAGCGGCAACAACTTCTCCAAGTGGTGCGACAAGAAGTTCGATGGCCTCGTCAAAGAAGCCAAGCGCACGACCGATCAGGGCAAGCGCACCGAACTGTACAAACAGGCGCAACACGTCCTCAAAGATGCAGTCCCGATGACACCTATCGCTCACTCGACGGTGTACCAACCCATGCGCGCCAACGTGCAGGATTTCAAGATCAGCCCATTTGGCTTGAACTCCTTCTACGGCGTCAGCGTCAGCAAATAAGGTACTGCAGCGGCGACGTTTTTAACGTCGCCGTTGTTTTACCTGCCGGGAAGCTAGGAAATTGCCTACAACCAATTCCGCTGCGGATTACCGCAGAGGTATAGGACGCGTCGCCTTTTCCTACGAGATTTAAGGCATTTACGCATTTACTGCCAGAACCGCGGCCCCTACCGTCGGGTACTGACCAGTGTCTGCGTGGGCCACCGGTTTGCCGTACGTACTGGATTGAGCTCGATGCAACCAAAACGTCTCTGGATGAGGTGACGGTGCATTGAACAACACTAAAAAAAGAGGGAGCGTCATGCGCCATACCTTGATTTATTCCGCATTGCTGGGTGCCGGCCTGTTGGCCGCCTCGTCCGCCAGTTTCGCCGCCAGCAAAAGTCTGGTGTTCTGCTCTGAAGGCAGTCCGGCGGGCTTTGACACTGCGCAGTACACGACAGCGACCGATAACGACGCCGCCGAACCGATCTACAACCGTCTGGTCGAGTTCGAAAAAGGCGCGACCAATGTCGTTCCGGGCCTGGCAACCACGTGGGACATTTCCGAGGACGGCCTCAAGTACACCTTTCACCTGCGTGAAGGTGTGAAATTTCATACAACGCCGTACTTCAAACCAACCCGCGATTTCAACGCCGACGACGTGCTGTTCACGTTTAATCGCATGCTCGATGCCCAGCAACCTTTCCGTAAGGCGTACCCCACCGAATTCCCGTATTTCAACGGGATGAGCCTGAACAAGAACATCGCCAAGGTCGAGAAGACAGGGCCGCTGACCGTGGAGTTCACGCTCAACAGCGTCGACGCCGCGTTCATCCAGAACATCGCCATGAGCTTCGCCGCCATCCTGTCCGCCGAATACGCCGACAAGCTGCTGGCCGAAGGCAAGCCAAGCGACATCAACCAGAAACCGATCGGCACCGGGCCGTTCGTGTTCAAGAGTTATCAGAAAGACTCGAACATTCGTTACACCGGTAATAAACATTACTGGGATCCGAGCCGGGTCAAACTCGACAACCTGATCTTCGCGATCAACACCGACGCCTCGGTGCGCGTGCAGAAGCTCAAGGCTGGCGAATGCCAGATCACCTTGCATCCGCGCCCAGCCGATGTTGAAGCGTTGAAGGCCGACCCGAAACTGCAACTGATTTCCAAGCCGGGTTTCAACCTCGGCTACATCGCCTACAACGTTCGCCACAAGCCATTCGACCAGCTCGAAGTGCGCCAGGCGCTGGACATGGCGGTGAATAAACAAGGGATTCTCAACGCTGTTTATCAAGGCGCCGGCCAACTGGCCGTCAACGCCATGCCGCCGACTCAATGGTCCTACGACGACAGCATCAAGGACGCCGCCTACAACCCGGAAAAAGCCAAAGAGCTGCTCAAGGCTGCCGGCGTCAAGGAAGGCACCGAGATCACCCTGTGGGCGATGCCGGTGCAGCGCCCGTACAACCCGAACGCCAAACTGATGGCCGAAATGCTCCAGGCGGACTGGGCCAAGATCGGTCTGAAAGTGAAGATCGTCAGCTATGAATGGGGCGAGTACATCAAACGCACCAAGAACGGCGAGCACGACGTCAGCCTGATCGGCTGGACCGGTGACAACGGGGATCCGGACAACTGGCTCGGCACGCTGTACAGCTGCGATGCCATCGGCGGCAACAACTACTCCATGTGGTGCGATCCGGCTTACGACAAGCTGATCAAAGAGGCCAAGGTCGTCACCGACCGCGACCAACGCACCGTGCTCTACAAACAGGCTCAGCAATTGCTTAAACAGCAAGTGCCGATCACGCCTGTCGCCCACTCGACGGTCAACCAACCGTTAAGCGCCAGGATCGAGGGCTTCAAAGTCAGCCCGTTCGGTCGCAACGTGTTCTCGGGTGTCGGTATCGATTAAACCAGATGATTAGCCGCAATGCTGGGGGGCGCTGTCTAGCCCCTCACGCAAGCGCTTTGCCGAAATTCGCCAATCTGGCTTTTGGCAAACGTTTGCGATGTGTGAACGAGTTCTAAACCAATAACCGGCATACCAAAAAAAAGCCGGCATAAAAAGAAAGTAAAGGAGCTTCACCCATGAAACTGAGCAGCACCGCGATACTGGCCCTGGCCATTAGCAGCATCACCGCCACGGCGTACGCAGAACCTGCAAGTCAGGAGTTCGTCCCTACCACATTGGCCGGCAGTAGCGCCCAAAGCGAGGCCAAAGGCTTTATCGATGGACAAAGCCTGGGCGGCACAACCCGTAACTGGTACGCCAATGAACTGCGTCGTCGTGACGACAGCTTCAGCTACGTGAAAAACAGCGACAAATACACCTCGCCAACGGTAAGAACAAAGACCCCGCGTCGTATCAACTGGGTTCAGGGCACCATCGTCAACTACACCTCGGGCTTCACCCAAGGCACCGTTGGCGTGAGCACCGAAGTTGCCGCTTACAACGCCATCGTTCTCGACCGTGACCGCAAGGATATTGCTGGCGGCTCCAACCGCACCCTCGCCCATTCCGACGGTGATGCGGTCGACCAGTGGAGCAAACTGGGTCTGGCCAACGTCAAGTTCCGCGTGTCCAACACCACGTTGACCGCAGGTCGCCAGAACTTCAGCACGCCGATTGTCGATGTTATCGGCAACCGTCCGCTGCCTTCGAGCTTTGAAGGGATCAGTCTGCATAGCGAAGAGTTGAACAACCTGTCGTTCGACCTCGCCGGTTTCGACCGCGTCTCGCCACGTACCGAGCAGAGCCTGTCGAAATTCCGTTCCGAATACGGCGCCAACGGCGAAGAAACCGACAAGGTCTACACCGCGGGCGTGAACTATCAGCCGCTCAAAAGCCTGAAAACCAGCCTGTACGTCGCCAACGTCGAAGACTTCTGGAACCAGTACTACTTCGGCGGAACCCACGAATTGGGTGACAGCCAGGTATTGAGCCTGACCACCGGCCTGAACTACTACAAGACCGTCGACGAAGGCAAAAAGTTGATGGGCAACATCGACAACGATACCTACTCGCTGTCCTTGGGACTGACCCACCAGGCCCACAGCCTGACCTTCTCGTATCAGCAAGTGAACGGTAACGAGTACTTCGACTACCTGCACGAAACCAACGGCATCTACCTGGCCAACTCCCTGCTGTCGGACTTCAACGGCCCGAACGAGAAATCCTTCCAGATCGCCTACGGCATCAACATGGCCGAGTATGGCGTGCCAGGTCTGAAGTTCAACATCTACCAGGCTCGCGGCTGGGGCATCGACGGTACTCACTACCGTGGCACCGCTTACACCATTCCAGATGACAAGCGCGGCGATCTGAGTCTGATGGACGGCGAATCCCACTACGAATACGGCATCGGTGCTTCCTACGCCGTGCAGAGCGGTCCGCTCAAAGCCACCGCGATTCGCGCGACGTACACCACGCACCGCGCCAGCGAGCATCAGGCTGACGGCAACATCAACGAGTTCCGTCTCGTGACCACGATTCCATTCAACATCCTGTAAAAACGCCAGCCGACGGCTGACTCATGATGAGTCGGCCGTTCGGCTTTTTGTCTTCAACCGATTGCAGAGGGTTATCGATGAAAATGCTTCCCCTACGTGCGGCCATCGCGGCTGCGTTGCTGAGTGTCGCTGTCGGCGTCTCGGCCAAACCCTTGGTGGTCTGCACCGAAGCCAGTCCGGAAGGCTTCGATATGGTCCAGTACACAACTGCAGTCACGGCGGACGCTGTGGCCGAAACCATCTTCAACCGCCTGGCCGACTTCAAGCCCGGCACCACTGAAGTGATCCCGGCTCTCGCCGAGTCCTGGGACATCAGCGAAGACGGCCTGACCTACACGTTCCACCTGCGCAAAGGCGTCAAGTTTCACACCACCGAATATTTCAAGCCGACCCGCGACATGAACGCCGACGACGTGGTCTGGAGCTTCCAGCGTCAGCTGGACCCGAATCACCCATGGCACAAACTGTCGAGCGTGGGCTTCCCGTACTTTGAAAGCATGGGCTTCAAGGAACTGCTGAAAAACGTCGAAAAAGTCGACGACAACACGGTCAAGTTCACCCTGACCCGCCGCGAAGCGCCATTCCTGGCCGACATCGCGATGGCGTTCTCCTCGATCTACCCGGCCGAATACGCCGACCAATTGCTCAAGGCCAACAAGACAGGTGACTTGAACAACAAGCCGATCGGCACCGGCCCGTTCATCTTCCAGCGTTATGCAAAAGACGCGCAGGTGCGTTTCAAGGCCAACCCAGATTACTTCCGTGGCAAGGCGCCGGCTGATGCGCTGATCCTGGCGATCGCCACCGACAACAACGTGCGCCTGCAGAAGCTCAAGGCCAACGAGTGCCAGATCGCCCTGTATCCGAAACCGGATGACATCCCGAGCATCAAGAAAGACAGCAACCTGAAAGTCGATGAGCTCGACGCGATGACCGTCTCGTACATCGCCATGAACACCCAGCACAAGTACATGAGTGACGTACGCGTGCGTAAGGCGATCGATATCGCCTTCGACAAAGAAGCCTATGTCAACGCGCTGTTCGGCAAAGGCAATGCGTCGGTCGCGGTCAACCCGTACCCGCCGACCCTGCTCGGCTACAACCACGACATGAAGAACCCGCCACGTGACCTCGACGCCGCCCGCAAGCTGCTCAAGGAAGCCGGGGTTCCGGAAGGCACCGTGTTTACCCTGTTCACCCGCAACGGTGGCGGTCCGACCAACCCCAACCCGATGCTCGGCGCGCAAATGATGCAGGCTGACCTGGCGAAAGTCGGGATCAAGATCGACATTCGCGTGATGGAATGGGGCGAAATGCTTAAACGCGCCAAGGCCGGTGAGCACGACATGGTGTCTGCCGGATGGGCGGGCGACAACGGCGACCCGGATAACTTCCTGACGCCTATGCTCAGTTGCGAAGCGGCAAAAAATGGCGAGAACTATGCTCGCTGGTGCAACGAGAAATTCCAGGCACTGCTGGATGAAGCACGGGCTAAAGTAGATCCGGCCGAACGCGCAAAGCTCTACGAACAGGCGCAAGTGCTGTTTAATCAGGATCAGCCATGGATCAGCATGGCCCACACCAGGATGTTTACCGCAATGCGCAACAACGTAGAGGGCTATCACATCAGCCCTCTCACCACTAATAACTTCGCCACCACCCAGGTGAAGTAGATAAGAAACTCCCGGCGTCCCTGACCCCAGGGATGCCGGGCACGCCTAACCGGCTGATGAGGTACCACACACGATGTTTAGTTTTATTGCCCGCCGACTGGGGTTGTTGATCCCCACGTTTTTCGGCATCACCTTGCTGACTTTCGCGTTGATTCGCATGATTCCGGGCGACCCCGTGGAAGTGATGATGGGCGAACGTCGGGTCGACCCCGAAATGCACGCTCAGGCAATGGAACGCCTAGGTCTGAACAAGCCGCTGTATGCCCAGTATCTGGACTACATCGGCAAACTGGCTCACGGCGATCTCGGCGAATCCCTGCGCACGCGTGAAAGCGTATGGACCGAGTTCACCTCCCTCTTCCCGGCGACCCTGGAACTGTCCATGGCCGCCCTGCTGTTCGCCGGCATTCTGGGCCTTCTGGCCGGGGTGATCGCGGCACTCAAGCGAGGATCATTGTTCGACCACGGGGTGATGGGCATCTCCCTCGCGGGTTATTCGATGCCGATCTTCTGGTGGGGCCTGATCCTGATCATGTTCTTCTCGGTGAGCCTGGGCTGGACCCCGGTTTCCGGGCGGATCGACCTGCTCTACGACATCGAGCCGCGCACCGGCTTCATGCTGATCGACACGCTGCTGGCCGATGACGTCGGGGCGTTCTTCGACGCGCTGCATCACCTGATCCTGCCGGCCATCGTCCTCGGTACCATCCCGCTGGCAGTGATCGCGCGGATGACCCGTTCGTCGATGCTCGAAGTGCTGCGCGAAGACTACATCCGCACCGCCAGGGCCAAAGGCCTGTCGCCGTCGCGCGTGGTGTTCGTCCACGGTCTGCGTAACGCACTGATTCCGGTACTCACCGTGGTCGGCCTGCAAGTCGGCACTCTGCTCGCTGGTGCGGTTCTGACCGAAACGATTTTCTCCTGGCCCGGCATCGGTAAATGGCTGATCGAAGCCATCGGCGCCCGGGACTACCCGGTTGTGCAAAACGGCATCCTGTTAATCGCCTGCCTGGTGATTCTGGTCAACTTCGTAGTGGACATCCTCTACGGCTTTGCCAACCCACGCATCCGTCATCAGCGCTGAGGTCAATAACCATGAGCACTCCAACATCCTCAGTAGCGACTTCCGCCACCAGCGCGGATCAAAGCCTGCTGTACCCGTCACCGTACAAAGAATTCTGGCAAGCCTTCTCCAAGAACAAGGGCGCAGTTGCCGGCCTGCTGTTCATGCTGTTGATCATCTTCTGCGCGCTGTTCGCGCCGTGGGTTGCGCCGCATAACCCGAGCGAGCAATACCGTGATTTCCTGCTGACGCCGCCGGCGTGGCTGGAAGGCGGTCAGATGCAATTCCTGCTCGGCACCGATGAACTGGGTCGTGACCTGCTGTCGCGTCTGATCCAGGGCTCGCGCCTGTCGCTGCTGATCGGTTTGTCGTCGGTGGTGATGTCGCTGATTCCAGGGATCCTCCTCGGTCTGTTCGCCGGTTTCTTCCCGAAGATGATTGGCCCGACCATCATGCGTCTGATGGACATCATGCTGGCCCTGCCGTCGCTGCTGCTGGCGGTGGCGATTGTTGCCATCCTCGGCCCTGGCCTGATCAACACCGTGATCGCCATTGCTGTGGTTTCGCTGCCGTCCTATGTGCGTCTGACCCGCGCGGCCGTGATGGGCGAACTGAACCGCGACTACGTGACCGCCGCGCGCCTGGCCGGTGCCGGTCTGCCACGTCTGATGTTCATCACCGTGTTGCCGAACTGCATGGCGCCGCTGATCGTGCAGGCGACCCTGAGCTTCTCGTCGGCGATTCTCGATGCCGCAGCGTTGGGCTTCCTCGGCCTTGGCGTACAACCGCCAACCCCTGAGTGGGGCACCATGCTGGCCTCGGCCCGTGACTACATCGAACGCGCCTGGTGGGTGGTGAGCCTGCCTGGTTTGACCATTTTGCTCAGCGTGCTGGCAATCAACTTGATGGGCGACGGTCTGCGCGATGCGCTGGACCCGAAACTCAAGAACGCCGCCTGAGGAGATTCCCATGTCACTGCTAGAAATCAAGAATCTCAACGTTCGCTTCGGCGACAAGACCGCGACCCCGGTGGTCGACGGCCTCGACCTGAAAGTCGACAAAGGCGAAGTACTGGCCATCGTTGGCGAGTCGGGTTCGGGTAAATCCGTGACCATGATGGCGCTGATGGGCCTGATTGAGCATCCCGGCATCGTCACCGCCGACTCGCTCAGCTTTGACGGCAAAGACATGCTCAAGCTAAGCAATCGTCAGCGTCGGCAAATCGTCGGCAAAGACCTGTCGATGGTCTTTCAGGACCCGATGACCGCACTGAACCCGAGCTACACCGTCGGTTTCCAGATCGAAGAAGTGCTGCGTCTGCACCTGAAAATGTCCGGCAAGCAAGCGCGCAAACGTGCGATCGAACTGCTGGAAAAAGTCGAAATCCCGGGCGCCGCCAGCCGTATGGACGCCTACCCGCATCAACTGTCCGGCGGTATGAGCCAGCGCGTTGCGATCGCCATGGCGATTGCCGGCGAACCGAAACTGCTGATCGCCGACGAACCGACCACTGCACTGGACGTGACGATTCAGGCACAGATCATGGATCTGCTGCTGGCGTTGCAGAAAGAACAGAACATGGGCCTGGTGCTGATCACCCACGACCTCGCGGTCGTGGCAGAAACCGCCCAGCGCGTCTGCGTGATGTACGCAGGGCAAGCCGTTGAAGTCGGTCAGGTGCCGCAACTGTTCGACATCCCGGCGCACCCGTACAGCGAAGCGCTGCTCAAGGCGATTCCCGAGCACAGCCTCGGCGCCTCACGCCTGTCGACCCTGCCGGGTATCGTTCCGGGCCGCTACGATCGTCCACAGGGTTGCCTGCTGTCGCCGCGCTGCCCGTACGTGCAGGACAGCTGCCGCGCGCAGCGTCCAGGCCTTGATCCGAAAAGCCACAGCCTCGCCCGCTGCTTCTTCCCGCTGAACCAGGAGGTGGCGTAATGGCCGTCGTACTTACCGCCCGAGACCTGACCCGTCACTACGAAGTCTCCCGTGGCCTGTTCAAGGGCCATGCGACCGTGCGCGCCCTGAACGGCGTGTCGTTCGAACTGGAAGCCGGCAAGACCCTCGCCGTAGTAGGCGAGTCGGGCTGCGGCAAATCCACCCTCGCCCGCGCGTTGACGCTGATTGAAGACCCTTCTTCCGGCTCGCTGAAAATCGCCGGCCAGGAAGTCGCCGGCGCCGACAAGGCCCAGCGCAAGCAACTGCGCAAAGACGTGCAGATGGTCTTCCAAAGCCCATACGCGTCGTTGAACCCACGGCAGAAAGTCGGTGACCAGCTCGGCGAGCCGCTGCTGATCAACACCAACCTCTCCGCCGCCGAACGTCGCGAAAAAGTCCAGGCGATGATGAAGCAGGTCGGCTTGCGCCCTGAGCACTATCAGCGCTATCCGCACATGTTCTCCGGCGGTCAGCGTCAGCGTATCGCCCTGGCTCGCGCCATGATGCTGCAACCGAAAGTGCTGGTGGCGGATGAGCCGACCTCGGCACTGGACGTGTCGATTCAGGCACAGGTGCTCAACCTGTTCATGGATCTGCAGCAGGAGTTCAACACCGCTTACGTGTTCATCTCGCACAACCTTGCGGTGGTGCAGCATGTGGCCGATGACGTGATGGTGATGTACCTCGGTCGCCCGGTAGAACTGGGGCCGAAGAACGACATCTACGAGCGTCCGTTGCACCCATATACCCAGGCGCTGCTGTCGGCGACCCCGACCATTCACCCGGATCCGAACAAGCCGAAAATCAAGATCGTCGGCGAACTGCCTAACCCGCTGAACCCGCCACCGGGCTGCGCTTTCCACAAGCGCTGCCCGTACGCGACCGAGCGTTGCAGCACTGAAGAGCCAGCCTTGCGCCAGCTCGACAGCCGGCAGGTGGCTTGCCACTACGCCGAGCAGTTCCTTGATGGCGCGGCGTAAAAACCGCACTGAAACAATGTGGGAGCGAGCCGGCTCGCGAAAGCGGTGTGTCAGTCACCATTAATGTTGACTGAGAGGACGCCTTCGCGAGCAGGCTCGCTCCTACAAGGGGATGTGAGTTGTTCCTGAGTTAACCAAACCCCTTCCATCTCGATTGCGCATCAGTCGAGGCAGAAGGGGTTTTCTTTTGTCTGCGATTTACGATTGGCTATCGCCTTCGTCGTCATCAGTGTCCGGATCATCGGTGGTCGAGTCGTCGTCATCGGCGCTGCCGCCCTGCCCCTGATCGCCCGGCTCGGACTCAGACTTGGCGAGCATCAAGCCGCTGTGCCCGACCTGTCCGTTGAACGCCTGAGATTCATGATCCTCGCACTCGGCCCAGGCCGTCGCGGTGCCGAGGGACAGCATGACCATCACTTTCAACAGCAATAAAACCCGTAGCAACCTGCTTTTCATAGCTGACTCCATCCATTTTCAGGTGAGACATTCGTGCCTGACTGGCGCTGTGTAAAATCTAGTTCCGATCCATCGGGTTCACCAGATAGGACGCTATCGAGCGCGCAGAAATGCCCTCGACAGACAGATTGCTTTCGAATAACGCCAATAGCGGGATCAGCTAAGCGACCGGGCGCACGCGCGTGGCCTGCCAAGTCAGCGGGATGGAAATCAACACCATCAGCGCACTCGCCAGCCACACACTGTGGCCGCCGAAATGACCGTACAACTGGCCACTGAGTACCGGTGACAACAGCGCACTGGCGCTCCAGCTCATAAAGAACAGGCCGAAGTACTGACCGCTTTTACCGCCTTGGGCAAAACGCATGGCCAGCACATTCAGCGGCGGCATGAAAAAGGCCTCGCCCAAGGTCCAGATCAGCGTCGACAGGCAGACGTAAAACAGCCCGGAACCGAACGGCAGCATGCCCAACCCGCACGCCAGCAACACACTGCCGAGCAGCATTTGCCGGCGCATCCCCCAACGCTCGCCCCAGTGCGACAGCGGAATCTGCAGCGCGATCACCAGCAACGCATTGAGCCCGAACTGCCAGCCGATCGCCTGAGTGCTCAACTGGTAGTAATCACGCAAATAATTGCCCAGCGTGCTGTAGACCGTATCAAACGCGATGCCAAGCACGGCCGTCGCCGCCAGCAACCACAGGAACGGTTTGTCGCGATACGGCACCCCGGAGCCTGCGTCATCCGTGGACTTTTCGTCATTGATCAGCACCGGTCGCTGCCACGTGGTACGAACAAACCAGAGCAGCGCCAACAACGTCATCGCCGCACTGCCGAAAAACACCCAGCGAAAATCGGTCTGCGCCAACACCCCGCCCGCCACACCGGCAGCGGCCATCCCAAGGTTGCGCGCAACCCGACTCAACGCCTGCGCACGCGAGCGCTGCGCCACCTCGCAATACTCCATGATCAGCCGCTGATGCAGGGTGCGGATGGCCCCATCGATCCCCCCACTAAGCAACAGTAATGCAGCGAGCAACGGCACCTGCGTGACCAGCCCCAGCAGGATCAGCACCCACACCGAAACAAAGAACAGCGCTGCCGTCAGCCGCGCCGTACGCACATGATCACTGAGCCAGCCACCGAGCATCGACCCCACCAGCAAACCCGCGCCGTACGCCGACAGCAACCAGCCAACCGTCTCGATCGCCAGCCCCAGTTCCTGACGCAGGTACAACGCCATGAACAGCTTGACCATGCTGCTCAAGCGATTGATGAACAACAGCGCTGCGAGCACCCAGGCCATCACGCCGAAATAACCGTTCAGCCTCAGCAAGTGAGTCAGCCGACTCGCCATTCCATTGACCTCTCAGAGCGACTTGGGTGGAGCTGGAACACTAACGGTCAGCAGGCGGGTTGTCGCGTTCGAGAACATCGAGATCACAAAAAACCGAGTCGTCCTACAGCCATTGCGCGCGTTAAAACCGTGCCGAAGATCAAAAGCCCCTCACCCTAACCCTCTCCCGGAGGGAGAGGGGACTGATCGCGGTGCTTGGGAGAGCTACGCCGACGTGAAATACCGAGTCGAACTCAGGTTTTGAAAGGCCCACAAATCGGCTCCCTCTCCCTCGGGAGAGGGCTGGGGTGAGGGGTAGCCACAACACAAATCAACAGCCGAACACCGCTTGGCTCTTCACCACTCAACAGGATGAGCGTTAGCTCGACTGCAGCTCTTGATCTGTAGGGCGACGTCGGAAGGCTGAGTGGAGGGATTGATCCGGGCGTGGGAGCGCAGCGACCGTTTGGCGCAGCCAAACACAGCGGGAGTAGGTGCAGCGAAGCAAACCGGAGACGCTGCGCCCGGATCGATCCCGCAGCGAAGGAACCCCGAGCCCCAGCGAGCGGGCCGCACGTAGGAGCAAGCGTTTTTTTGCTTACTTTTTTTAGGCGTTTGTAAAAAAAGTGAGTCGCCGTAAGGGCGAAACCGTAATCAGCAACACCCGCAGAAACGGATATACCCCCAAAACCAACCAAACAAAAAAAGCCCCCTAGGCATACACCTAGGGGGCTTTCGAACAAACCAGCTCAGTGCTTAGTGATGCTCACGCGTCGCACGGAATTTCACATCCGGCCAACGCTCTTCCATCAACGCCAGATTAACCCGCGTCGGCGCCAGGTAAGTCAGGTGACCACCGCCATCGACCGCTAGGTTCTCCACAGCCTTGTTGGAAAACTCCTCAAGCTTCTTCTTGTCAGCGCATTCAATCCAGCGCGCGGAGTACACAGTAATCGGCTCGTACGAGCACTCAACCTTGTATTCCTCCTTCAAACGGCTGGCGACCACATCAAACTGCAGCACACCCACGGCGCCAAGAATGATGTCGTTGCTGCGCTCCGGGAAAAACACCTGCGTCGCGCCCTCTTCAGCCAGTTGCTGCAGCCCCTGACGCAACTGCTTGGACTTCAGCGGATCACGCAGACGCACACGACGGAACAGCTCCGGCGCAAAGTGCGGAATACCGGTGAAACCGAGGGTTTCACCTTCACTGAAGGTATCGCCAATCTGGATCGTGCCGTGGTTGTGCAAACCAATGATGTCGCCGGCAAAGGCTTCTTCAAGCTGCTCACGCTCGGAGGAGAAGAACGTCAGGGCGTCGCCGATGCGCACGTCCTTGCCGGTACGCACGTGGCGCATCTTCATGCCTTTCTCGTACTTGCCGGAGCAAATGCGCATGAAGGCGATACGGTCGCGGTGTTTCGGGTCCATGTTCGCCTGGATCTTGAAGATGAAGCCCGAGAACTTCTCTTCCACCGGCTCAACGGTACGCTCGTTAGCGACACGGGCCAGCGGACGCGGCGCCCAATCAACAACGGCGTCAAGTACGTGGTCAACACCGAAGTTGCCCAGTGCCGTACCGAAGAACACCGGGGTCAGTTGACCGTCGAGGAACTCCTGCTGGTTGAATTCGTGGCAGGCGCCTTGAACCAGTTCCAGCTGTTCGATGAAGCGGTCGTACTCGTCGCCCAGATGCGCGCGGGCTTCGTCGGAGTCGAGCTTCTCGATGATCTTGGTTTCGGTGCGTTCGTGACCGTGACCGGCGGTGTAGACAATGATGTAGTCGTCAGCCAGGTGGTACACGCCCTTGAAGTCGCGGTAGCAACCGATCGGCCAGGTGATCGGCGCCGCTTTGATCTTCAGAACGGCTTCGATTTCGTCGAGCAGTTCGATCGGGTCGCGGATGTCACGGTCGAGTTTGTTGATGAAGCTGACGATCGGCGTGTCACGCAGACGGCAGACGTCCATCAGCGCAATCGTCCGTGGCTCAACACCTTTACCGCCGTCGAGGACCATCAATGCCGAGTCCACCGCTGTCAGGGTGCGGTAGGTGTCTTCGGAGAAGTCTTCGTGGCCCGGGGTGTCGAGCAGGTTGATCATGTGTTCGCGATACGGGAACTGCATGACCGACGTGGTAATGGAAATACCCCGTTGCTTCTCCATCTCCATCCAGTCGGATGTCGCATGGCGATCGGATTTACGGGATTTCACCGTACCGGCCACTGCAATCGCCTTGCCCATCAACAGGAGCTTTTCGGTGATCGTGGTTTTACCGGCATCGGGGTGGGAAATAATGGCGAAAGTGCGGCGTTTCGCGACTTCGGCGGCCTGGTTGGTCATGGGAAATCGCCTGGCGGTGATTCAAAAAAGGGCCGCGATTATAGCCCAACTCGATGCAATAACCGAACCGTTGAGCACATTAAGGGTGGCCAAATGCTGCCGCAGATGGGAACCTTTTGAAGCACGGAGACGTCCATCCCCTGTTACGAATTTTCGTCAGGGGCTGAAAAATCAGCAAGTTAGCCTGACGAGGCTGCGCTCATGGCTCGCTTTCAGACCGCTTTTTGCCGGTGCTGAGGGAGCTGCTTCTCGCGAACGTTTATTCCCGGCAGCCATGTATGGCATGCCACACGGGAGGGCGTTCGCCGACTACAAAAAAAGGAGTCCGCCTGTGGCTATCCGCTATGGCAAAGGGCTGATGGGAGGTGCGGTGGTGATCGCGCTCCTGGCCCTGCTGGTCCACTGGATCGGCATCAACACGATCGAACACTACCGCGACGATTTGTTGTTTTACCTGCAAGCTCATCTGATTCTCGTCCTCGCTTCAATGCTGGCCGCCCTTGTCGTGGGCATCCCCGCCGGCATCTTCCTCAGTCGCCCGACCATGGTCGGCCGTGCTGAACGCTTCATGCAAATCTTCAATATCGGCAACACCGTGCCGCCGCTGGCCGTGCTTGCGATTGCCCTGGGCGTCCTCGGCATCGGCAGTGGCCCGGCGATCTTCGCTTTGTTCCTCGCTTCCTTGTTGCCGATTGTGCGCAACACCTACGAAGGCCTGAAAAATGTGCAGGGTTCGCTGAAAGAAGCGGCCGTCGGCATCGGCATGACCCCGCGCCAGGTGCTGTGGAAAGTCGAATTGCCCAACGCCGTACCGATCATCGTCGGTGGTGTGCGCGTGGCGTTGGCGATCAACGTCGGCACCGCGCCGCTGGCGTTCCTGATCGGCGCCAACAGCCTCGGCAGCCTGATCTTCCCTGGCATCGCCCTGAACAATCAGCCGCAACTGCTGCTCGGCGCCGCGTGCACCGCGCTGCTGGCCTTGCTGCTCGATGGCGTCGTCACCCTCGCCAGCCGCCTCTGGCTGGAACGCGGTTTGCGCCCGTCTTAAGGCTTTTGCGAAGGAATATTTATGAAACGATTTAGCTCGTCTTTGGGATTGATAGTGGGCTGCATCCTGCTGTTCGCAGGTGTCGCCCAAGCCGCTGAAAAACCGGTTATCCGCCTCGGCGCCCGAGTCTTCACTGAGCAAACCCTGCTCGCGGAAATCACCGCGCAATACCTGCGCAGCAAAGGTTACGACGCGCAGATTACCGGCGGTCTGGGCAGCAACCTCGCCCGCAGCGCCCACGAAAGCGGACAACTGGACATGCTCTGGGAATACACCGGCGTGTCGCTGGTGGCCTACAACCATGTCACTGAAAAACTCGACAGCGCCCAGTCCTACGCCCGGGTGAAAGAACTCGACGCGAAAAAAGGCCTGGTCTGGCTGACCCCGTCGAAATTCAGCAACACCTACGCTCTCGCCTTGCCGAAGAAAGTCGCCGAGGAATATCCGCAGATCAACAACATCAGCCAGTTGAACGAAGTGCTGCGCGCCGAGGCCAAGACCAATCATCTGGTGGCGCTGGACACCGAGTTTGCCAACCGCTCCGACGGTCTGATCGGCATGGTCGATCTCTACGGCATGAACCTGACCCGCAAGAACATTCGTCAGATGGACGCGGGGCTGGTTTACACCGCGCTGCGCAACGGTCAGGTGTTTGCCGGTCTGGTCTACACCACCGACGGTCGCCTCAACGCCTTCGGCCTGAAACTGCTGGAAGACGACAAGCACTACTTCCCCGACTACACCGCCGCACCGGTGGTGCGTCAGGCTTACCTCGACGCGCACCCGCAACTGGCCGAGCAACTCAAGCCATTGGCCGAACTGTTCGATGACGAAACCATGCGCCAGCTCAACGCGCGGGTCGACGTCGATCACGAAAGCCCATCGAAAGTTGCCGCCGATTTTCTGCGCCAGCACCCACTTAATTAAGGAGGAAAAGTCATGGAATTTCTGAACGCCTTTTCCCACCTCGACTGGCAGCAGGTGATGCACCTGACCTGGCAGCACATCACCCTGGTCGGCATCGCCGTGACCCTGGCGATTGTCGTTGGCGTGCCACTGGGCATCCTGATGACCCGCTTTCCGACCCTTGCCGGGCCGTTGCAGGCCAGCGCCACGGTGCTGCTGACCGTGCCGTCGATTGCCCTGTTCGGTTTGCTGCTGCCGTTCTACTCCAAGTTCGGCCAGGGCCTCGGGCCGATGCCGGCGATCACCGCCGTGTTCCTTTATTCACTGCTGCCGATCATGCGCAACACCTACCTCGCCCTGACGGGTGTAGAGCCGGGTATCCGTGAAGCCGCTCGCGGCATCGGCATGACCTTCGGCCAGCGCCTGCGCATGGTCGAACTGCCGATCGCCGTGCCGGTGATCCTCGCTGGTGTGCGCACCGCCGTGGTGATGAACATCGGCGTGATGACCATCGCCGCGACCATCGGCGCCGGCGGCCTCGGTGTGTTGATCCTCGCCTCCATCAGCCGCAGTGACATGTCGATGCTCATCGTCGGCGCGCTGCTGGTCAGTCTTCTGGCCATTTTCGCTGACCTGTTTCTCCAATGGCTGCAACGCTCGTTGACTCCAAAAGGACTGCTCAAATGATCGAACTTCAAAACCTCAGCAAAACTTTCCAAAGCAACGGCAAAGACGTCAAAGCCGTGGACTCGGTAAGCCTGACCGTCAATGAAGGCGAAATCTGTGTGTTCCTCGGGCCATCGGGTTGCGGCAAAAGCACCACGCTGAAGATGATCAACCGCCTGATCAAACCGACTTCGGGCAAGATCCTCATCAACGGTGAAGACACCACCGATCTCGACGAAGTGACCCTGCGTCGCAACATCGGTTACGTGATCCAGCAGATCGGCCTGTTCCCGAACATGACCATCGAAGAGAACATCGTGGTCGTGCCGAAACTGCTCGGCTGGGACAAACAGAGATGCCATGACCGCGCCCGCGAGTTGATGAGCATGATCAAGCTGGAGCCCAAGCAATATCTGCATCGTTATCCGCGTGAACTGTCCGGTGGTCAGCAACAACGCATCGGTGTGATCCGCGCACTGGCTGCTGATGCGCCCCTGTTGTTGATGGACGAACCGTTCGGCGCGGTCGACCCGATCAACCGCGAAATGATCCAGAACGAATTCTTCGAGATGCAGCGCGCGCTGAACAAGACCGTGATCATGGTCAGCCACGACATCGATGAAGCGATCAAACTCGGTGACAAGATCGCCATCTTCCGCGCCGGCAAACTGCTGCAGATCGATCACCCGGACACGCTGCTCGCGCACCCGGCAGACGACTTTGTCAGCAGCTTTGTTGGCCAGGACAGCACGCTCAAGCGCCTGCTGTTGGTGAAAGCCGAAGATGCGGCGGACAACGCGCCGTCGGTGAGCCCGGAGACGCCGGTGGCCGACGCTCTGGAGTTGATGGACGAGCATGACCGTCGCTACGTGGTGGTCACCTGTGCCGAGAACAAGGCGCTGGGTTATGTGCGTCGTCGCGATCTGCACCGCCAGACCGGCACGTGCGCGCAGTTCCTGCGTGAGTTCAACGCCACGGCGGCGTACGACGAGCATTTGCGCATCCTGCTGTCGCGGATGTACGAGTTCAACCGTTCGTGGCTGCCGGTGATGGATGCCGAGCGGGTGTTCCTCGGGGAAGTGACTCAGGAGTCGATTGCCGCTTATCTGAGTTCGGGTCGTTCGCGCGGGATGAAGACCAGCATAGTCTCGCCGGCTGAGGCCGTAGTCGCATAAAACACGAAACCTGTGGGAGCGAGCCTGCTCGCGAAAGCGCAATATCAGTCAACAATGATGTTGGCTGTGAAAATGCCTTCGCGAGCAGGCTCGCTCCCACAGGATCTGCGTGATTTTTTCTTCATTCGCCTAGCGGAAAAGAATCTCAACACCTGCGGATCGAACAGCATGTATGAGACAACCCGCGAAACAGCCAAAATCCCCCTCACCCTCTCCCCTCGCGGCCAACGTCGCCGATATTGCCGCCATCACACTTACCCACGACTTCGCCGACAAAAGCCGCGAACGTGCAGGTATTTTTAACACTCGAAAATTCCCGGGGAACATCTGCCCGTCATCTCGGTCGGCTACAAAGAGTGCTGAACGCGACGCACGTCAGAAGCGTGCAAAAACGCGACATTTTTAGTTGATCTCACGCCCCTCACGCCCTAAAGTTCGCGCCGAACGTCCATGCTGGAAACGATCCATCCGGCTCAAGTACTGACGACGAGACAGCAAGGCCAAGGGCAACGCCCCATGGCCTTTTTGCTTTCGGCGACATGCCTTGGGAAGTAGGCGAACCAAAGTGGGGATACGGAGGACGTTCATTTGCACCCATTGATTAACGACGTTTGCCACTAGGAGTCCCAAGTATGTCGATCCAGGTCGAAGACTATTTCGCGCGCGCTACATTCGACAAAATGAAGGCGTTCGCCGACAAACAGGAAACCCCGTTCGTGGTGATCGACACCGCGATGATCGCCCAGGCCTACGATGACCTGCGCGCCGGTTTCGAATTCGCCAAGGTCTACTACGCGGTCAAAGCCAACCCGGCCGTCGAGATCATCGACCTGCTCAAAGAAAAAGGTTCGAGCTTCGACATCGCCTCGATCTATGAGCTGGACAAGGTGATGGATCGTGGCGTCAGCCCGGACCGTATCAGCTACGGCAACACCATCAAGAAATCCAAGGACATCCGCTACTTCTACGAGAAGGGCGTGCGTCTGTTCTCCACCGACTCCGAAGCCGACCTGCGCAACATCGCCAAGGCTGCACCGGGTTCGAAAGTCTATGTGCGCATCCTCACCGAAGGCTCGACCACGGCTGACTGGCCACTGTCGCGCAAATTCGGCTGCCAGACCGACATGGCCATGGACCTGCTGATCCTCGCTCGCGACCTCGGCCTGGTGCCTTACGGCATCTCCTTCCACGTCGGTTCGCAACAGCGCGACATCAGCGTCTGGGATGCGGCGATCGCTAAGGTCAAAGTAATCTTCGAGCGCCTGAAAGAAGAAGACGGCATCCACCTGAAGCTGATCAACATGGGCGGTGGCTTCCCGGCCAACTACATCACCCGCACCAACAGCCTGGAAACCTACGCCGAAGAAATCATTCGCTTCCTGAAAGAAGACTTCGGTGATGACCTGCCGGAAATCATTCTCGAGCCGGGCCGTTCGTTGATTGCCAACGCCGGTATTCTGGTCAGCGAAGTGGTACTGGTTGCACGCAAGTCGCGCACCGCCGTCGAGCGTTGGGTGTATACCGATGTGGGCAAGTTCTCCGGCCTGATCGAAACCATGGACGAAGCGATCAAGTTCCCGATCTGGACCGAGAAAAAAGGCGAGATGGAAGAAGTCGTCATCGCTGGCCCGACCTGCGACAGCGCCGACATCATGTACGAGAACTACAAGTACGGCCTGCCGCTGAACCTGGCGATCGGTGATCGTCTGTACTGGCTGTCGACCGGTGCGTACACCACCAGTTACAGCGCGGTTGAGTTCAATGGCTTCCCGCCGTTGAAGTCGTTTTACGTGTAAGAGCAGCTGCGAGTTTCAAGCTGCTAGCTGCAAGTGAAAAGCCCATGACGTGTCATGGGCTTTTTTGTGTCTGGCTTCAAAATTTGTGGTGTGCTTTCGATCTATCCCCCTCACCCCAGCCCTCTCCCCCAAGGGGGCGAGGGGGAAAGGGAGCAGATCGGGGGCTTTTCAAAACCTGAGGTCGACTGGATATCTCAGGTCGGTGTAGTTGGAACATCCAACTCGGTCAGTCCCCTATCCCTCTGGGAGAGGGTTAGGGTGAGGGCTATTGGCACCGAAGCGCATACCGCCCAGCCAACGCCTGAATCTTCGGATCTACAGCACTCGCCAACGTCTGACTCGCCACCCGCAGAAAATTCAGATTGCCGCCGGCCAAAGCTTTCTCAAGCCAATCGACCGCCTCATCAATCCGCCCCTCATCCGCTAAAACTGCAGCGAAACTGAACTGCCCACGAAAATCCCCACCGTCGGCCGAACGCCGATACCAATCGCGCGCCGCAACCGGATCCGCCGGGCACACCAGCCCTTCTTCCAGATACCGCCCCAGCAGATTCATCGATTTCGCATGGCCCAGTTCAGCCGCGCGGCGATACAGCGCCAGCGCCTGCAGATGATCCACCGCCACACCACGCCCGGTCGCCAGCAGATTGGCGAGGTTGTACATCGCCCAATCCAGTCCGGCCTCCGCTGCAATCCGATAATGCTGCGCAGCAACCGACGCATCCGCCACGCAACCCCAACCATGCTCATGACAACGCCCGAGCATGTTGCGCGCCATCAGGTGCCCACGCCCGGCAGCGATGCCGAACCAGCGCAGCGCCAGCGCTTGATCCTGGGCGATGCCTAGGCCGTCGAGCAGGATTTGCCCAAGCAACGCCTGTGCTTCAACTTCACCCTCGCCCGCCGCTAGCAAAATCGCCTGCGCGGCACGGGCCGGGCTTTCGGCGAGCATGGAGCTGAGTTGTTCGCCGTCGAGGACTTCTTCACGACGCAGTTGAAAACTCATACCTCGACCCAGCGACGGAGCAAGTTGTGATACGTGCCGGTGAGGCGAATCAGTGACGGGTGATCAGGCAGATCTTGAGTCAGTTGCTGCATCGCCCCGTCCATCTCGAACAACAGCGCGCGCTGGCTATCTTCACGCACCAGACTTTGTGTCCAGAAGAACGACGCATAACGCGCGCCACGCGTGACCGCGTTGACCTTATGCAGGCTGGTGCCGGGGTACAAAACCATGTCGCCGGCCGGCAACTTCACCCGTTGCGTGCCGAAGGTGTCCTGGATCTCCAGTTCGCCGCCGTCGTAATCATCGGGCTCGCTGAAGAACAGCGTCGCCGACAGATCGGTGCGCACCCGCTCGATGCTGCCCTTGGGTTGGCGCACGGCGTTATCGATGTGGAAATCGAAACTGCCACCGGCCGTGTAACAGTTCACTAACGGCGGGAAGACTTTGTGCGGCAACGCGGCGGACATGAACAGTGGATTTTTCCACAAACGCTCCAGCATCGCTGCGCCGATCTCTTTGGCCAGCGGATGGCCTTCGGGCAGCTGCAAATTGTGCTTCGCCTTGGCCGACTGAAAGCCGGCGGTGATCTTGCCATCGGCCCAATCGGCCTGCTCTAGCGCCTCACGAATGCGCTGCACTTCGTCTTTTGCGAACAGTCCGGGGATGTGCAGCAGCATGGCGATGTCACCTGATGGCAAAGAGGCGGCAATGGTATTGATTCTTATTGACTGTGTAAAACCCGAGAGACGAATGAACTGGCAAAAACCGTAAGGTTAAATTGTAAAGAATGTAAATTCAGTGCGAATAACAATGTTTCGCAATTGATACGAATACTTGTTTAACCTATATTCCGCCGCCTCAAATCCTTGGGGAGGGGAATAAAAATGGCACGTCAACACGCACAATTACCGGTCAGTTCACCACGTCTGCTCGCCTCTGCAATCGGTGTGGCAATCACCGCCGGTTCCGCTGGCCAGATGGTGTTCGCCGCGGAAAAAACCGACAGCAAAGCCACCGGCAATGCCATCGCCCTGGACGCCACCGCCATCACCGGCGAAGCGCAGGACTCAACGTCCTACCAGGTCGAAAAAGCCTCCTCGCCCAAGTACACCGCGCCGTTGGTCGACACGCCGCGCTCGGTCACCGTTATTCCGCAACAAGTGCTCAAAGACACCGGTGCCCTGAACATGCAGGACGCGCTGCGCACCGTGCCGGGCATCACCTTCGGCGCCGGTGAAGGCGGCAATCCACAGGGCGACCGTCCGTTCATTCGTGGTTTCGACGCGCAGGGCGACACCTACCTCGACGGCGTGCGCGACACCGGTTCGCAAAGCCGCGAAATCTTCGCCGTGGAAAACATTGAAGTCAGCAAGGGCCCGAATTCCGCCATCGGCGGTCGTGGCGCGGCAGGCGGCAGCATCAACCTGGTGAGCAAGAAAGCGCACCTGGGCAATTCGTTCGATGGCGGCTTCACCTGGGGCTCCGACCAGACTCAGCGCTACACCCTCGACGGCAACTACCAGTTCAGCGACACCGCCGCCGGCCGTCTGAACCTGATGAGCCACGAGAGCAACGTCGCCGGTCGCGACAAAGTCGATTATGACCGCTGGGGCATCGCCCCGTCCCTGGCGTTTGGCCTGGGCACCGACACCCGCGTCAACCTCGACTACTACCACCTCGAAAGCAACGACACCCCGGACTCGGGCGTGCCGTACACCATTCCGGCCGGCGGCTCCGCTGCACGCACCAAGTCCAATCCGGACAAGCCTTACGCTGGCGGTGACCACAGCAATTTCTACGGCCTGGATCGCGACTTCCGCAAGGGCCGCACCGACACCGCGACCTTCGCCATCGAGCATGACCTGAGCGACTCGCTGACGATCAAGAACACCCTGCGTCACGGCACCAGCATGCAGGACTACATCCTGACCCAACCTGACGACAGCAAGGGCAACGTCAACAATGGCAGCCTCTGGCGCCGGGCCAATACTCGGGTGAGCAACACCGAGACCACCACCAACCAGACTGACCTGTTCGGCAACTTCTACGTTGCCGGCTTCAAGAACAGCTTTTCCACCGGCGTTGAATACACCCGTGAGGAAAGCCAGAAGTCTTCGTACAACGTCAACACCGACACCACACCGCGCACCACTAATGTGGCCGCGAGCAGCAACTGCACGCCGTCGATGATCGGCGCGTCGAGTAACTACAACTGCACCTCGCTGTCGAACCCGAACCCGAACGATCCGTGGAACGGCGCGATTTCGCGTAACTACGCCGGCACCGACACCCAGGCCAACACCTACGCGCTGTATGTGTTCGATACGCTGGAGCTGAACGAGCAGTGGCTGGTGAACATGGGCCTGCGTTACGACCACTTCGACACCGACTACAAGACCTACAACGCCGCTGGCACCACCACGTCCAAGGGCGATGACACCAGCGAGTTCGTCACCGGTCAGTTCGGCGTCGTCTACAAGCCGGCGGAAAACGGCAGCATCTACGCCTCCTACGCCACCTCGGCCACGCCACCGGGCAACACCTTGGGCGAGGGTCAGGAAGGCAACCCCTTGGGCGGCACCCCGGATCGCAGCGGCAACCTGCTGAGCAGCGACATGGAGCCGGAAACCACCAAGAACTATGAAATCGGCACCAAGTGGGATCTGCTCAACGATCGCCTGTCGCTGACCGCTGACATCTTCCGCACCGAGAAAGAAAACGCTCGTGTGCAAGTCGACACCACGTCGTACGAAAACGCCGGCAAGACCCGTGTGCAAGGTGTCGAGCTCTCGGCCAGCGGCAAGATCACTGACAAGTGGCAAGTGTTCGCCGGTTACGCCTTCATGGACAGCGAACAAGTCGATGGCGGCCCGCTGGGCAAAGCCAACGACGGCAACGAACTGCCTAACACGCCAAAAAACAGCGCCAGCCTGTGGACCACTTACCAGGTCACGCCGAAGCTGACCATCGGTGGCGGCGCGTTCTACGTCGACGACGTGTACGGCAGCGTGGCCAACACCACCATGGTTGACTCGTATGTTCGCTACGACGCAATGGCCGCGTACAAGCTGACCAAGAACGTCGACCTGCAACTCAATGTGCAGAACCTGACCAACGAAACCTACTACGACAAAGCCTTCTCGACCCACTTCGCCAACCAGGCGGCGGGCCGTACGGCACTGTTGAGCACCAACTTCCACTTCTGACCGATGTGGAAACCTGTGGGAGCGAGCCTGCTCGCGAAAGCGCTGGGTCAGTCAAGTAGAGGCTGACTGACACGACGCCTTCGCGAGCAGGCTCGCTCCCACAAGGTATGCGCCGCAAGGCTTGGCCCCGTTCATTCAATTGAACGGGGCTTTTGTGCGTAATAAAGAACGCTTCTCGATAACCCACGGCATAATGCGCGCCGTGAAGACAATTTCCGAATGGACGGCGAGTGACGTGTTGAAGAAAACCCTGTTCCAGTTGCACTGGTTTTTTGGCATCACCGCAGGCCTGGTGCTGGCGTTGATGGGCATCACCGGCGCGGCCTATTCGTTTCAGGACGAAATCCTGCGGGCGCTGAATCCCTCCGTCCTGCAGGTAGAGAAACAAGTCGCCGGTGTCTTGCCGCCCGTCGAACTGGTCGAGCGTATCGAAGCCACATCCGGCAAAAAAGTCTCGATGCTCTGGGTCGAAACCGACAGCGGCAACGCGGCGAAAGTGTTCTTCACCCCGCCCAAGGGTGAACGTCGCGGCGAGATGCGCTACTTCGATCCGTACACCGCCGAGTTCATGGGCGACGCGGTCGGCCAGGATTTCTTCGGCCTGATGCTGCAACTGCACCGCTTCCTCGCCATGGGCGATACCGGGCGCAACATCACCGGCGCCTGCACGCTGATCCTGCTGTTCTTCTGCCTGTCCGGCCTGTACCTGCGTTGGCCGCGTCAGTGGCATAGCTGGCGCGTCTGGCTGACGCTGGACTGGAAGAAAAAGGGCCGCGCCTTCAACTGGGATCTGCACTCGGTGGCGGGCACCTGGTGCCTGCTGGTCTATCTGTTGCTGGCGCTGACCGGGTTGTCGTGGTCGTACGAGTGGTACAACAAAGGCCTGACCCGACTGCTTTCCGACTCGCCACAAAACGAGCGCGTGCGCGGTGGTCGCGGCCCGGCGCCGGAAGGCCCGGCACCGATCGCCGATTACGCAGCGATGTGGAGCAGCATTTACAGCGCTGCCGGCCCGGGTCTGGCGGCGTACAACATCCGTATGCCGGCCGTCGCTGGCCAACCGGCGACCGTGTTCTACCTGCTCGACAGCTCGCCGCATGATCGCGCGCTGAACCAGATCACCCTCGATCCGGCCACCGGCATCGTCAAACGTGTCGACCGTTACGCCGACAAGAGCTTCAAGGCGCAACTGCTGACCAGCATTTATGCGCTGCACGTCGGCAGCTATTTCGGTCTGGTCGGGCGGATCATCATCACGCTCGCAGCGGTGTGCATGCCGCTGTTTTTCATCACCGGCTGGCTGCTGTACCTCGATCGTCGGCGCAAGAAAAAGCAGATCAAGGATGCCCGCCAAGGCCTCGCACAGCCGGGCGGCGATGCTTCGGCATGGCTGATCGGTTTCGCCAGCCAGAGCGGTTTCGCCGAGCAACTGGCATGGCAGACCGCCGGGCAATTACAGGCCGCCGGACTGCCGGTGAAAGTGCAGCCGCTGGCGAATGTCAGCGAGCAGGATCTGCGTGAATCGAACAACGCACTGTTTGTGGTGAGCACGTTCGGCGACGGCGAAGCGCCGGACAGCGCGCGCGGATTCGAGCGCAAAGTGCTGGGCAAAGCGGCAACGCTCGACAGTCTGAATTACTCGGTGCTCGGTCTCGGCGATCGTCAATATCAGCACTTCTGTGGTTTCGCCAAACGCCTGCACCAATGGTTGGCGGAGCACGGCGGCAAGACATTGTTCGCGCCGGTGGAAGTCGATAGCGGTGATCCCTATGCCCTGCGCCACTGGCAAACCCAACTTGGCCTGCTCACCGGCCAAGCACCGGTCGACACCTGGCAGGCGCCGAGCTACGACAACTGGACGCTGGTACGCCGCGAACTGATGAACCCGGATAGCAGCGGTGCGCCGGTTTACTTGTTGGGCCTGAGCGCACCGAACACCAGCAGTTGGCTGGCCGGTGATCTGGTCGAAGTGCTGCCGCGTAACTGCCCGTGGGCCATCGAACACTTCCTCGACGGCCTCGGCATTCGTGGCGAAACCACTGTGAAAATCAACGGCCTCGACGAGCCGCTGGAAGTTGCGCTGGCCTCGCGGCAATTGCCCGAGCACCGCGCACATCTGGTCGGTCTGCATGCGCAATCGCTGGTCGACGCGATGGTGCCGCTGGCCATGCGCGAATACTCGATCGCCTCGATTGCCGCCGACGGCGTGCTGGAGTTGATCGTGCGTCAGGAACAGCATGCCGACGGCACCCTGGGCATCGGTTCCGGCTGGCTGACTGAGCACGCGCCTGTGGGCGGCAGCATCAGTTTGCGGGTTCGACGCAACAGTGGCTTCCATCTGCCGAACGAACCAGTGCCGATGATTCTTTTGGGCAACGGCACCGGCATCGCAGGACTGCGCAGCTTGCTCAAGGCACGGATTGCCGATGGTCAACAGCGCCAGTGGTTGCTGTTTGGCGAGCGCAATCGTGAACACGATTTCCTCTGTCGCGCGGAGCTGGAAGAGTGGTTGATCAATGGTGATCTGGAGCGGCTGGATCTGGCGTTTTCGCGGGATCAGGCTGAGAAGGTTTATGTGCAGGATCGCTTGCGTGAGTCGGCTGCAGAGTTGAAGAAATGGCTGGCGGACGGGGCGGTTATTTATATCTGTGGCAGCTTGCAGGGAATGGCTTCGGGGGTTGATCAGGTGCTAAACGATATTCTTGGTGCCGCCGAAGTCGAACGCCTGATTGAGCAGGGCCGTTATCGGCGTGATGTCTATTAAAGAGCCCCTCACCCTAACCCTCTCCCAAAGGGAGAGGGGACTGACCGTTAGAGATTCACGCAATACGCCGACCTGAACGTCCTCTGCCGAATCCATAATCGACACGGTCTTCCAGGTCGGCGTACCTCTTTAGACACCTCCGTCGGCCCCCTCTCCCTCCGGGAGAGGGCTGGGCGGGCGGCGTTCCGATGAGGGTTAGCCTTTGATCTTTAAGCAGGCTGCAATTTTTTCTCGAAAACCGCCACCCCATTCAAATCCCGCAACACCACGCTCATCTCCCCACTCCCCCCTTCAATATTCACCTCGCCAAAAAACTGAAACCCGGCAAACGGCGAAGTGTTCTGCGCCGGCGGCGCCTTCTCGAACACCACCTCCGGGCCAAAGGTTTTATCCAGTGGATTAGGCCCGAAACTCCCGGCATTCAGCGGCCCCGCGACAAACTCCCAGAACGGTTCGAAATCCTGAAACGCCGCGCGGTCCGGGTGATAGTGATGCGCCGCGCAGTAATGCACATCCGCCGTGAGGAAGACGAAATTGCGCACCTGCTGCGCACGCAGATAGCCGAGCAATTCGGCGATTTCCACCTCGCGCCCCTGGGCCGGTCCCGGGTCACCGTTAGCCACCGCTTCCCAACGCGGGACACCCGGGCTGACCTCACCATCCGGCACGCCAAGGCCGATTGGCATGTCGGCGGCAATGACCTTCCACTGGGCTTTGGATTTCTTCAAGCCGCGCTTGAGCCAGTTCAGTTGCTCACGCCCGAGAAACGGTTTCGCCGCGCCGAGGTTGTCGTCATTGGCGCCGCGATAACTGCGCATGTCGAGCACGAACACATCGAGCATTGGCCCATAGCTCAACTTGCGATAAATCCTTCCGCCAGCATCGGCAGCCTGCAAACGCATCGGCGAGTATTCCAGCCACGCCTTGCGTGCGCGCCCGACCAGGGTGTGGATATCTTTTTCCTGATAACGCTCGTCGAGCTGCTTGCCGGGCGACCAGTTGTTGACCACTTCATGGTCGTCCCACTGCCAGATCTGCGGCACCTCGGCGTTGAAGCGGCGGATGTTTTCGTCCATCAGGTTGTAGCGGTAATTGCCGCGATAGTCGGCGAGGGTCTGCGCGACTTTGCTCTTGGCTTCGGTGGTGAGGTTGCGCCAGATGCGACCGTTTTCCGTGGTGAGCTGGGCCGGCACCGGGCCGTCGGCATAGATGGTGTCACCGCTGTGGATGAAGAAGTCCGGCAGACGCAAACGCATCGCTTCGTAGATGCGCATGCCGCCGATGTCCGGGTTGATACCGAAGCCCTGGCCGACGGTGTCGCCGCTCCAGACGAAACGAATATTGCGCCGCGCCGTCGGAGCGCTGCGCAGGTGACCGAGCCACGGCTCGCTGGCGACGCCGGTACGGGCGTCCTTGAAATACACGCGATAGAAAATCGCCTGATCGGCGGGCAGCCCGGTCAGTTCAACGCGGGCGGTAAAGTCGCTGCGGGCATCGGCCAGCGTCGAGACTACCCGGCGCGGGTGGCGAAACTGGCTGCGGGTGTCCCACTCGACCACCATATGCGCGGGGCGATCGCTGCGGCTCCAGATCATCGCTCGGTCGCCTTGCAGATCGCCGGACTGCACGCCGTCGGTCAACTGCGGGCGATCCTTGACCGACGCAATCACCGCCGGCGCCAGGCTTGGCATCAGCAGACCGGCACCAACGACTTGCATGACACGCCGGCGACCGGGGTTGAAATCGCTCATGGTGTTCTCCCTGAAAAAAGGAAAACTTAAGCACGCGATCATGAAACAGACATGACACCAGACACACCACAGAACCAATTGTAGGAGTGAGCCTGCTCGCGATATCGGTATATCTGCCAACATTCATGTCACTGACAGACCGCTATCGCGAGCAGGCTCACTCCTACAAGGGTTTTGTGTTGTCGGTCAGGCCTTCGCCGGTTCCAGCGCCAGCTCAACGGCCTCCGGGCGTTTGACCGTCGCATAGACAACGGCGGTCAAGAGGCTCCCCGCGACAATCGCCAGCAAATACAGCAACGCATGGTTGATCGCATTCGGAATCGCCAGCACAAACAAGCCACCGTGCGGCGCCATCAGTTTGCAGCCGAAGTACATCGACAACGCACCGGTCAGCGCGCCACCGGCGATGCTCGCCGGAATCACCCGCAACGGATCTTTCGCGGCAAACGGAATCGCCCCTTCGGAGATGAAGCACAGCCCCAGCACGAAGGCAGCCTTGCCGGCCTCGCGTTCAGTCTGGGCGAATTTGCGCCGCGCAATAAATGTGGCGATGCCCAGACCAATCGGCGGCACCATCCCTGCGGCCATGGTCGCGGCCATCGGTGCATAACTCTGCGACGCCAGCAGACCTACCGAGAACGCGTACGCGGCTTTATTGATCGGCCCGCCAAGGTCGACGCACATCATGCCACCGAGCAGCACACCGAGCAGAATCGCGTTGGTGGTACCCATGCTGTCGAGGAAATGCGTGAGCGCACCGAGCATGCCGGCGACCGGTTTACCGACCACGTAAATCATCACCAGACCGGTGATCAGGCTGGCAAACAACGGGATGATCAGAATCGGTTTCAGCGCTTCGAGACTTTGCGGCAAGGCGACATATCGACTGATAGCCTTGGCCGCATAACCGGCGATAAACCCGGCGATGATGCCGCCGATAAACCCGGCGCCCAGCGTACTGGCAAGCAAACCACCAATCATCCCCGGCGCCAGGCCCGGACGGTCGGCGATCGAATAAGCGATGTAACCGGCCAACAACGGCAC
This sequence comes from Pseudomonas sp. Irchel s3a12, assembly GCF_900187485.1. NCBI lineage: Bacteria > Pseudomonadati > Pseudomonadota > Gammaproteobacteria > Pseudomonadales > Pseudomonadaceae > Pseudomonas > Pseudomonas sp. Irchel s3a12. The sequence goes on along the minus strand of NZ_FYDN01000006.1, from coordinate 100,343 downwards.
CATCAACTTGAACGCGGTCTCGCCACCGATCTGCATCAACGCCGCCGCCAGCGTGCCTTCCTCCTTGAACGCGGTGATGCCGAAGACGAACGACAGCGCGATCATCAAACCACCGGCCACGACCATAGGCAACATGAACGACACGCCGGTCAGCAGGTGTTTATAGATGCCGGTTTTCTCTTGCTTGGCCGGTGCCTTGCCGTCACTCGCAGTGCTTTCCACTGCACCTTCGGCCAAGGCTTTTTTCAGCGTGGCTTCGGACTGCTTCAAGGCGATCCCGGTGCCGCAGCGATAGATCTTCTTGCCGGCAAAACGCTCGGTGGCGACTTCGATATCCGCCGCCAGCAACACCACGTCTGCTTCGGCAATCGCCGCTGCGCTCAACGGGGTTTTCGCGCCCACCGAGCCTTGGGTTTCGACCTGCAGTTCGTAGCCCAGACGCTTGGCGGTCTGCTGCAAGGCTTCGGCGGCCATGAAGGTGTGGGCTACACCGGTCGGGCACGCGGTGATGGCGACGAGGCGTGGCGCGCGCGGCGCATCAGCAACCGGTTCTGCCGCGCTGGCGACGTAAACCTCAGCCTCTTCAGCACCACGACGCAGCACCGCCTCGACATCTTGCAATGCCTGCGCCGGAGCAATCTGGAAAACCCGTTTGCCGACAAAACGCGTCATATCGACCGCGCCTGTGGCGACCAACAAAACCCACTCCGCCGCTGCAATGGTCGCCGCCGACAACTCGCGTTCCGGGTGCGCCGCATCGACCACTTCCACGCTGGTGCTCCAGCCCTGACGCTGCGCTGCCGCATCGAGCAAACGTGCGCACAGCACACTGGTGACCATGCCGTTCGGGCAAGCCGTAACAATGGCTAATTTCATGACAAACCCTCTTATTGTTCTGTCAGGGGACGCACGCGCACGCCCTGTTCGAGCTGCGCCAGTTGCGCCGCATCGTTGATGCCAAAACCGATCTGGGTCACCGCCATCGCCGCAATTGCGGTGGCCGTGCGCAGGGTTTGCTCGGGCGTATCGGCGCTGAGCAAACCGTGGAGCATGCCGGCCAGCAACGAATCACCGGCACCGACTGTGCTGGCGACGCTGACCTTGGGCGGCGTGGCATGCAGTGCCGAACCGACGCTGAACCAGTTCACGCCGTCAGCACCGTGGGAGATCACCACGTGCTCGATACCTTGCGCATGCAAGCGCGCCGCTGCCTGAGCCTCGGCCGCGTGAGAAACCACGTCGCAACCGAGCGCGTCGGCGAGTTCTTCAGTGTTCGGTTTGATCAGCCATGGACTGGCTTTCAAAGCTTCGCGCAATGCTGCGCCGCTGCTGTCGAGAGCGACTTTCAGGCCAAGTTGATTGAGCCGTTCGATCAATTCACGCAACCACTGCGCCGTAACGCCACGCGGCAAACTGCCGGCGACCACCACCGCATCGTGACCCGGTGCAATCTGCACCAGTCGATCGAGCAACGCTTGTTGCGCGGCGGCATCGACCACCGGTCCAGGGCCGTTGATGTCGGTGATGCGGCCACTCTGTTCAGCTACTTTGATGTTGCTGCGCGTCTCGCCCGGCACGCGGATAAACGCGTCGACAAAACCACGCTTGGCGAACAGGGTTTCGAACGCTTGCAGGTTGTCTTCACCGAGAAAGCCGCTGACCGTCAGTTGATGGCCAAGGTCGGCCAGCACTTGCGCGACGTTCACGCCTTTGCCGGCAGCGTGGGTGTGCATCTCGTCGCTGCGATTGACCTGACCCGCCTCCAGGCGTGGCAGTTCGACGGTGAGGTCGAGCGCCGGGTTGAGGGTCAGGGTAAGAATCTTGGCCATTACAGGGCCTCCACTAATGCGCGCACTTCGTTCGCGCTGCCCACGGCCAGGGCGTGTTGAGCAAGGGTTTGCGCCTGGGTCAGGCTGAGTTCGCGGATGCGTGCCTTGACTTCGGCAATGCTGCGCCCGGAGACGCTGAGTTCATCGACACCGAGACCGACCAGCACCGGCACCGCCAGCGGATCTGCCGCCAGCTCACCGCAGACGCCGACCCATTTGCCGTGGGCATGGGCCGCGCGCACGGTGATGTCGATCAGTTGCAACACCGCCGGATGCAGGCCATCAGCCTGCGCCGACAACGTCGGGTGACCACGGTCGATGGCCAGTGTGTACTGGGTCAGGTCGTTGGTGCCGACACTGAAGAAGTCGACTTCCTTGGCCAGTACCGGCGCGAGCAGAGCGGCGGACGGCACTTCAATCATGATCCCCAGTTGCAGATCAGCAACCGGGATTTCCAGGCGCAGACGTTCAGTCATGTCGCGGGCCTGACGCCACTCTTCGACGCTGCCAACCATCGGGAACATGATCCGCAGCGGACGGTTGTCCGCCGAACGCAGCAAGGCGCGCAATTGCGCTTCCATGATCTGCGGACGCTGCAGGGTCAGGCGAATACCGCGCACACCGAGGAACGGGTTTTCTTCCTTGGCGATCGGCCAATACGGCAGCGGTTTGTCGCCGCCGACGTCCAGCGTGCGCACCACCAGCGGTCGACCGGCGAGACCATCAAGAACGCGGCGGTATTCGGCTTCTTGCGTGGCCTCGTCCGGCGCTTGCGGGTGGGCCATGAAAATCAGTTCGGTACGCAGCAGGCCAATGCCTTCGGCGCCCTGCTCCACCGCACTGATCACGCCCGCGCTTTCGCCGATGTTGGCGAACACTTCGACGGCATGGCCATCGGTGGTGTGTGCCGGTTGATGGCGTTGTTCGGCGGCAATCTTCAAGCGTTGCTCACGGGTGTCGCGTTCTTCGGTGGCGCGTTGCAGGGTCGCCGCATCGGCGTCGACGTGCAGGCGACCGCGTTGGCCGTCGAGCAGCAACGGTGTGCCCGGCGCCAGCAACAACACCGCTGCGCCAGCGCCGACCAGCGCTGGAATCCCGAGAGCACGCGCAACGATTGCACTGTGCGCCGTGGCGCCGCCGCGCGCGGTGAGAATCCCCGCCACGCGCGCCGGATCCAGCCGTGCGACATCGGACGGACCGACCTCGTCCATCACCAGAATGTACGGTTGCTCAGGCTCGCTCGGAGTTTGCACGCCACACAGTTGCGCCAGCACGCGACGACCGACGTCACGCAGGTCCGCCGCCCGTTCGGCGAGCAACGCGTCCTGTAGCGATTCCTGTTGTTTGGCCGCCGCTTCGATCACCGCCATCCACGCCGCTTCGGCGCTTTCGCCTTGCTTGAGGCGGGTGTCGACTTCATCGGTGAGTTCCGGGTCGTCGAGCATTTCCTGATGGGTGATAAAGATCTCGCGGATGGCTTTGGCTTTGCTGCGTTCGATCAGGCCCTGAATATCACTGCGCACGTCGCTGAGCGCTTGCTTGAGGCGTTCGCGCTCAACGGCGGCAGACTCGCCGCGCAGCGGGTAATCGATGGTTTGCTGAACCTGAATATGCGCAGGTCCGATGGCAATGCCAGGGGCTGCCGGGATCGCCTGCAACTGAGCGCCGGACGCCGGGGCGATCAGCACTTCGGCGATGTCGGCAATGACCTCGCGCTGCTGGCTTACGGCTGGCAGCGGCTCGACCTCTTCGCCAAGGCCTTCTTCGATAGCGGCCAAGAGTGCCGGCAAGGCGTCAGCGGCGACGCTTGGTTCAGCGATCAACTCCAGCACCTGACCGCGACGGGCGCCGAGGCTGAGCAGCTTGCTCAGGCTCTTCACCGACACGGCGCTGTCCTGGCTGTCGACGATGCGCACACGAATTTCGCCATCAAAACTCTTCGCCAGTTGCGCAAGGATCTTTGCCGGGCGCGCATGCAAACCATGGGCGTTGGCCAGGGCAATGCGTGCGCTCGGCCAGTCGGCGGGCAATTCACCGCCGAGCACTTCAAGGACTTTACGGCTGCTGGTGGCGCGACCCAGTTCATGGCCGCGACCTTCGATCAACAACGCGCAAAGACGTTCAAGCAACGCCTGATGCGCCTCGCCAAGGCTGGCCAGACAGAACAGACCGCTGAGCGGTTGACCGAGGTAGCGCATCGGTTTGTCCGGCGTCACGAACGCCAGCCCCGGACGCTTCACGGTTTGCTCGCTGTGCAGCCACCACAAGCCATCGCCCAGGGGCAGCGCTTCGACCTGCTGCAACACACCGGCAAAACCGTTGCTCACACAATCGGCCTGCCGTAACAGACGCGCGCCACGCCAGACCAGTTCTTCGAAATCATCGGCCGAAACGCCGAGGCCGATCATCTGTGCATCCAGCGCCAGTTCCTGCGGCGCGCCTTGCAGCAATTTCAGCAGCGCTTCGGGGGAACTGGCACGACGCAGAGCCTGGCCCAGATCGGTCTCGCCGAGGGCGCGGGTCAGCAGTTGCAGCAGGCGCAGGTGTTCGTCGGATTTGGCGGCGATGCCGATGGCCAGATAAACGATCTGGCCATCGCCCCAATCCACGCCTTCCGGGAACTGCATCAGGCGCACGCCAGTGGCGAACACCTGATCGCGGGTTTCCGGGGTGCCGTGGGGAATGGCAATACCTTGACCGAGAAAGGTCGAGCCCTGGGCTTCCCGTGCCTGCAATCCAGCGAGGTAACCGTCGGCAACCAGACCATCGGCCACCAGGTGATTGGCGAGCAGTTGCAGGGCAGCGGGTTTATCCACAGCCGATTGGCCCATGGATATCTGCTCTATAGTGAGCTCGAGCATGCGATCTCCTTTTTGGCGCTTTATGAGTGCCAGGTATTGTTTTGGATGGTTTGCAGCTTAGGCGCTTTACCGCTTTGCTTTTCAGCGGCAGTTTTGGCGGTTTCACGGCAGAACCGGCCAAAGACTTCTAAAACGTAGAAAATACGCTTGCTGAAACGTTTAATCTAGATTGATCGGCACGTTACTCGATAATGTCCCATCCTTGAAGTCCAACTTGTCGGATGCGCTGCGACAATAGTCGCCTGCCCTAATCGGGTAGGATTGGCGAAAATGTCGCGGCAAGCTCGAAAAAACAAGGAAATCCCGGGTTGAAACTCAGTGATATCGCGCGGTTGGCCGGAGTGTCCGTGACCACCGCCAGCTACGTCATCAACGGCAAGGCCGAACAGCAACGCATCAGCACCGCCACCGTCGAGCGGGTGCGCGCAGTGGTCGATCTGCACGGCTTTACGCCAAACCCTCAAGCAGCCGGGCTACGCAGTCGGCACACGCGCACGCTGGGCTTTATTCTGCCGGATCTGGAAAACCCCAGTTACGCGCGGATCGCCAAGCTGCTCGAGCAAGGTGCGCGGGCGCGCGGCTATCAATTGCTGATCGCCAGCTCCGACGATGCGCCAGACAGCGAGCGGCAGTTGCTGCAACTATTCAAGGCGCGCCGCTGCGATGCGCTGATCGTCGCCAGTTGCCTTCCGGCCGGCGATGACAGTTATCGGCAGTTGCAGGCCAAAGGTCTGCCGATCATCGCCATCGACCGCGTCATGGAACCCGAGCATTTCTGCTCGGTGATCAGTGACGACCGCGAAGCCAGCCTGCACCTGACCCAGAGCCTGCTCGATCCGCAACCGAAGCAGATCGTGCTGCTCGGTGCGCGCCCGGAACTGAGCATCAGCCAGGAACGTGCCGCCGGTTTCAAAGAGGCGCTGGCCGACTTCAAAGGCGAAGTGCTGGTCGAACACGCCGAATCCTTCAGTCGCGAATGCGGCAAGCAATTGATGGAAGAACTCCTGCAACGTCTGGGGCATTTGCCGGATGCGCTGGTGACAACGTCCTACGTGCTGCTGCAAGGCGTGTTCGATGCGCTGCATGACTTCCCGCTGAAATCGCGGCCGCTGCGCCTCGGCACCTTCGGCGATACGCAGTTACTGGATTTCCTGCCGCTGCCGGTCAACGCCATGGCACAGCAGCACCAGTTGATCGCCGACAAGGCGCTGGAACTGGCCCTGGCGGCGGTCGAGCAGTCGGAGTACAAGCCCGGCGTGCAAGCTATCGCGCGGACCTTCAAGCAGCGTATTCACCGGGGCTGAACCGTGGAGCTGATCGACAGCCACACCCACCTCGACTTCCCCGACTTCGACGCCGACCGCTCGGCGTTGCTCGCCGAAAGCCGCGCGCTCGGGGTGCGGCGGATGGTGGTGTTGGGCGTCTATGAGGGCAATTGGCAACGGGTGTGGGATCTGGTGCAGAGCGATGTAGATTTGTACGCGGCATTCGGTCTGCACCCGGTGTATCTCGATCAGCATCGTCCTGAGGATTTGTCGGCGCTTGGTGATTGGCTGACTCGATTACGCGGTCATCGGCAGTTGTGTGCGGTGGGCGAGATCGGTCTGGATTACTTTATCGAAACCCTCGACCGCGAGCGGCAACAGGCGCTGTTCGAGGCGCAACTGCAATTGGCCGCTGACTTTCAGTTACCGGCGCTGATCCATGTGCGTCGCAGCCACGCGGCGGTGATTGCGACGCTCAAGCGCTTCAAGCTCAAACGCGCGGGGATCATCCACGCCTTTGCCGGCAGCCGTGAAGAGGCTCGGGAATACATCAAACTCGGTTTCAAACTGGGCCTCGGCGGCGCACCGACCTGGCCACAAGCGTTGCGCATGCATCGGGTGCTGGCGGAACTGCCACTGGATTCGATTGTGCTGGAAACCGATTCACCGGACATGGCACCTGTCATGTTTCCCGGTCAGCGCAACAGTCCGGCGCACTTGCCGGCGATCTGCGAGGCGCTGGCCGGACTGATGAATATCAGCCCGCAACAACTGGCGACGGCCAGTACCGCCAATAGCTGCCAAGTATTCGGCTGGTAATCAGTCGGCGTGCGCCTTGGCGGCCTCCAGAATCAGCGTCAGGTGTTGACGCTGGCGCGCGTAACGGACGACCAAGAAGTACACAAAGATCGTGATCAGTGACGCGTTCAGTTGCTCAGTGACGCTAAGTAGCCCCACCCACTCCATCACCAACGCCACCAGCAGCGCAGTGCACACCGCCAACGAAGCGCTGAAGCGCAGCAGCGCCAGTGAGTCGAGCGACTTGAAGCGTTTGATCTGTTGCGGGCATCGCAGCTCCAGCGCTTTCTGGCAATGCTCGCAGGTAAACGGTTCATTGATCGAGATGGCATTGAGCTGCCAGGGTTTGAGCAGCAGCGTGGTCAGGCAATGAGCACAACGGCCCCGCACCCCCAAGGTTGCGGCAGACATGAGCGACCTCCTCTACGCGAACGATTGGGTATGGATACTGGCTCATTGATGGGGAAATGCCAGAGCCTGGAGGGAAACAGGATTAGGCTTACGGTCGGAAGTGAAGAAGTACTACAAAGGGTTCTGACAAAACCCAAAACCCTGTGGGAGCGAGCCTGCTCGCGAAGGCGGTGTGTCAGGTGACAGAGATGTCACTGACAGATTGCATTCGCGAGCAGGCTCGCTCCCACAGTTTTCGTGCGTGCCTCAGACGCGGAACGCGCTGATCAGTTGTTTAAGCTCAACGACCTGGGCTGACAGCGCCCGGCTGGCATCTTCGGTCTGATGCGCACCTTGCGCCGTGCGCTCGCCGGCGCGGTTGATCTCGACGATGTTCTGATCGATGTCGTGGGCCACCGCAGTTTGCTGTTCAACCGCAGCGGCGATCTGCTGGTTCTGATCGACGATCATACCGACCGCACCAAGGATGTTTTCCAGCGCCTGCTGGACCTTTTCCGACTGCCCGACCGTGCCATTGGCCATCTGATGGCTGACGCCCATGGCCTTCACGGCCGCGCCGACACCGCCGTGCAGTTTGGCGATCATCTGTTCGATTTCTTCAGTTGATTGCTGGGTGCGTTTGGCCAAGGTGCGTACTTCATCGGCGACCACAGCAAAACCGCGCCCCTGCTCGCCAGCACGGGCGGCTTCGATCGCGGCGTTGAGCGCCAGCAGGTTGGTTTGTTCGGCAATACTCTTGATCACTTCCAGTACTCGACTGATCGCCTGGCTGTCGCTGGCTAACTGGTTGATCACCAACACCGACTGGTCGATTTCGCTGGCCAGCGCAGCAATGCTGCCCTGCTGCGACTCGACCAGGCCACGGCCACTGATGGTCTCGTCATTGACGCTATGGGCGCTGCTCACCGCTGCCGCCGCACTGCGTGCCACCTCCAGTGAAGTCGCCGACATCTGGTTCATCGCCGTCGCCACTTGCTCGATCTGCGTGCGTTGCCCGGCGACCGCCTGATTGCTTTGCGCAGAGACGTTTTCAACCTGCCCGGCCTGGCGCTCGACCTCAGCGACAGTCTGACCTACGCGCTCGATCAAGTCGTGAATCTTCCTCACCGTGCCATTGAAGACTTCGCCCAACTCGCCCAGCTCATCGCGGCTATTGGCCTTGAAGTTGACGGTCATGTCGCCGGCCGCGACCTTGTCCATCATCGCCCCGAGGCGTTTCAGCGTGGTGCGGGTCGAGGCGTAGAAACCGCCGTAGAGATAGAAAATCAGCACGAACACCACCGACAGCGCCACCGCCTGCATGACCATGTGTGTGCGGTTCTGCGCCAGACGCTGCTGCAATTGCGTGTCGAGGAATTTGAGGGTGGCTTCGTTGAGCTGGTAAGTCCTGTCGATCAGCACGGTGACCTGATCGTAGAACGCCTGCCACGGCGCATCGAGGGTGTCGGCCATCACCACCTGCTCTTCGAACAGTTCGCTGGCCTGTTTCAGCGAGGCCTTGCTGCTGTCGGCCACCGTGCTGAGGTTATCCCGCGCGGCTTTGCTGGAGCCGAGGGCGTCCTGCAGTTTAAGCGCGTACTCGGCCTGGAGTTTTTCGATCTGCACCATCAGCTCATCGAAACGGGTGCTCGAAGAACTGTTGAGAAAACCCTGGCCCAATGAATACGAGCCCATGGCCCGGCCTTCACCGAGGGTTTGCGTGACGGTCGGCGTGATCAGGGTGACCAGTTCGCTGAGTTGACGGATATCGCTCTGGTTGTCGCGGCTCAGGCCGGCCTGGCTGGTAATGATCTGGCTGAAAATCTGCGCACTGGCGAGCAATTTGCCGATCAACGCACTTTTGCTTTGCAGCGAGTTTTCCGTTTGCTGGGCCTTGAACGCGGCAATCATTTCATCGCGCTTACCGTCGAAGACCTGAATCTGCTCGGGATCCTCGGTCATCCCCGTCAGCCCTTGCAGGCGCGCCAAAACGGCTTGTTCGAGGGTGGTTATCTGCGCCTCGACGTTGCCGGCCTTGCCGGACTGGCCGAGGGTGACGTTGATTTGTACCAGGTTATTGAGGGTTTCCAGATCCCGACGCAGGGCCAGGCTACTGCCCAGCAGATCAAGGCTTTGCAGCTCGACCCGAGTGCCCTGGAATTCGCGATAGGAATCGCGCACCAGATAAAAATTGGTCACCAGCATCGGCACCAGAAACAGCACGCTGATCAGGCTGAACTTCATGCCGAAGCTCAGACGGTTCATCAGCGAGACGGCGGGATAGAGCAAGCTCTTCACTGGAAGTCTCCCTTGGTTTTTCTTGTTTTTATTGGCAGGCGCGGGGCGACAGCAGATAGCCACTATCGAGCGCCATCTCTGTATAGCTCAAATCGGAGGGAGGTTTTGTAACTTAAGGTTAACGACATCGCAGCCCGCGACACACAGATCTCCTCGTAGGAGCTGCCGCAGGCTGCGATCTTTTGATCTTTCTTGAAATCAGTGAACCAGAACCGTCCACAAGGCAAACCCGGCATACCACAGCACCGCCGCGCGCAGCAGCAATTCCCACAAGCAATCGAGGGTGTTGATGCCGTCCGGCCCGACCACGGGAGGTGGAATCTCGCCCGCCGCCAGACCGACCCGGTTGATCAATTGCGCAGCGCTGATGTTCCAGTTCAGCAGTTCATGCAGCATCACCCGACTGACCGCGACAAAATTGCCGACCAGCGCCAGGCTCGCCGCCAACAAGCGCACCGGCAGCCAGTCAAAGGCATGCCGCAGTTGCGCCGCGCGCTCGACCAGCGCCGGGTTCTGGCCGTGCTCCTGCGCCAGCGCCAACAGGCGATACGCCAACGCCGCGACCGGGCCAAGTACGAAATACCAGAAGATCACCGCAAAAAAGCTCTGATAGGCCTGCCACAGCAGATGCCCCTGCACGCTTTCAAGCAACTGCTCGCCGCTGTCGGCGCAAATATCCAGATCACGCTTGGCCACATGCGCTGCGGCTTGCAAATCCTCACGTCGCCAGGCATCACGGAACGGCCCGAGACCGCCGAGCAAATCGCCGCGCCCCAGGCTGTAAATCACCACCAGCAAATGCACCGGCAACGCCAGCAAGCCGTAGGCCACAGGCTCCAATACCAATAGCAACAACGCCAACAGCGCCACCGGGAACAGCACCAGAATCGTCAGCACCAGCCAAGGCTGTCTGGCCAGGCGCGTGCTGGTTTCGAGTTTGTTCAGTTCGCGGATCCATCCGCCATCGCGTTGAACCCGATGACGCAGGGCCGAAAACTTCTCGATCCACAACGCCAGCAGTAACACTAGAAAACTCATTGTCCTTCCTCTTGTGCCAGGGCCGCGCGGTAACGCGCCCAGTCGAATGCCGGGCCAGGATCGGTCTTACGCCCGGGTGCTATGTCGCTGTGCCCACAAATGCGGGCGCCGGTGATGGCCGGAAATGCGCTTTGCAACTGGCGGGTCAACGCCGTCAACGCCTGATACTGCGCGTCGGTGAACGGCAGATCATCGGTGCCTTCGAGCTCGATGCCCACGGAAAAATCGTTACAGGTTTCCCGTCCTTCGAAGACCGAGACGCCGGCATGCCACGCGCGCTCAAGACAGGAGACAAACTGGGTGACCTTGCCGTCACGTTCAATCAGAAAGTGCGCCGAGACGCGCAGGTCAGCAATCCCTGCAAAATAGGGATGTTCGGTGACATCCAGACGATTCTGGAAAAATTCCTGCACCTTGCCCGTGGCGAACTGCGCCGGCGGCAGGCTGATGTTGTGGATGACCAACAGGGAAATTTCGCCCGCCGGGCGCTCATTGAAGTTGGGCGATGGGCAGACCTGCACCCCGTGACACCACCCGCTAGCGGGATCCAACTGCATACCGATTCCTTCAACGCCGACTGTGTTGGCGCCCAGTATGCCGTGATCGGCCCCCGGCGCGCGATCACTTGCCGCGATTGAGTCGTCGCAGATTGCCCAGCACCGACTCCAGCGCGCGATCGAACAACAAGGTGTCGTCCAGCGTACGCACCGCGCCACGCTGGAACTCCAAGGCCAGCGCAACGCGGCTGCGCTCGAGCACCTTCATCCCGGTGCGATCGACAAATACATACTTGCCCGTGGCTTCGATAATGGCTGCCAGCTTGCAGCGCAGGCTATGGTCTTCGTCTTCCTGAAACGCCACCCAACTGCCCAGGCGCAGTTGTTCGACCTGGCGCAGACCCACGGCGTCGTGGGGCAAACGTACCGAGGTCAGCCCCGCGCTGCCCTCATCAGCGGTTTGCAGGATGATCTGTTGCGACACCTCGACCATGGGCAAAGCCTGATCGGCCTGCTCGGAGCGCTCTAGCACCCGCACATGCAGGGCTTCCAGCTCACTGAAAAACTCGCTGGTGGCGAACGGATCGAACGCCGAACTGCTCAGACCATCACGCAGTGCCTTGAGCAAACCCGGCACAAGTGCCAGCAAGCGCAGGCTGGATTCAGCGTCGTCATGGCGCTGCACACTCCAGATCAGCTGCTCCATGGTCTGCACATCGGCCTGCCATTCAGCGGACTGATCGCCATGCTTGAGACAGGTCAGCAGCAGTACTTTGCTCCAGGCGTCCTGGACGAAGGTGACCACGGTCGGCGGCAGAGTCTTGCCCAGCAGCGCTTGATTCAACGCGCGCTCGACCCGACGCCGCGCCAGTTCGGTTTTTGCCCGCCCCTCTTCAGCATCACGCAGGCGCTGTTCAAGCAGCTCGCTGCGGCGGCGTTCATCGCTGGTGAAGGCGAGAAAGTCAGCCAGCAACTCGGAAAAAATCGCCGGGTCGTCGACGAAATCGTTGAGCAGGCGCTGCACCACTTGTTCGATACGCAGGTACAAGCTGTCGCGTGCCTCACCGTCGCAATCGCCCCAGCCCATGGCCGCCGCGGCGATTTCGTTGAGCAGGCGCCGCGCCGGATGGGTGCTGCGGCTGAAGAAACTCTTATCAAGTACCGCGACCTTGAGCATCGGGATCTGCAACCGGGCGATCAGCGCCTTGAGCGAATCCGGCACATTACGGTCTTCAAGAATGCAGTCAAAGACCATCGCGATCAGGTTGATCACGTCTTCGTCCGCATCGCCGACGATCCGCGATTTGCCGCTTCTGACACTGACTCGGGTCAACAGTTGTTCGAGCTGATTGCGCAGATCGAAGTCATCCTGCGCCGCCAGCGCCGGCACGTATTGTTGCAAATGCGAGAGCAGGCGCAGCAGGTCGCGGGAGGAAATCGGTTGCGCCGCGACGCTGCACTCCAAGGTCGGCGCAACACTGCCGCGCACCTGCGCGAGCAACTGCTGCAACGCGGCGAAAACCTCCTGCACGCCTTCGTCGACGGGCGGCGTGTCGTCGCGTTCCTCGCTGTGCACATTGGCGATCGCACGATCAATTGCGCGACGTGCAGGGGCTGCTTTCAACTCGGGCAACACACCGGTGGCGAGCAACAATTGATTGGCTTCGGCGTAAAGCTGTTCGGTGTCGGCCAAGACATAACGCTCGAACAGTTTGAGCAGGATCAGCTTGACCTTGATCTCCACGCCCAGATTACGCCCGGCCTGGAGGAAAAACTCACAGAGCCGCGCCGGGCCGAGCGGGTTGTGCTGATCGTCGAGGGTGTTGCCGAGCAGCGCGTTAAGGCGCGCGGTCAGTTGATCGAGGGCGAAGCCGTCACGCTTGAGCACGCGACCGACCATGGTCTCGACCGCCACGCTGCGCTCCATGTCGTCGCTGCGCGGTGCCAGTTCGTCGTAGATCAGGGCGTGCGGCAGCGTGTTGTGCGTGGGGTCGTATTGCGTCAGGCCGACGAAGGCTTCGAAAAATTGCTCAAGGAAGCCACGCTCGATGTTTTTGCGCTTGAGGCGCAGGTCGCGCATGGCTTCGAAGAAGATGTTCTGCTCGACGTCGTTGCGCGCCCGGTCGGCCATTTCAAACAGCGTGTCGTCAGCGTTATCGAACAGCTCCTGTAAACCGTGGCGCAGTTGCTGGGCAGCCTTGTCGCGAACCTGAAGCAGAATCACAGGCAGGCGGGCGAGCAGCGAGTGATTCGCCTGATCGGTAGCGCTCTTGTGCAAAGGCACCACTTTCCCGTCGTTGTGCATCCAAGCCTCCTGAAACGGTGATTCGTTCGGGTAAGCCAACCCGGATCCCGTGTGGGAGCGAGCCTGCTCGCGATGGCGGTGTGTCAGCCGCAGCAATGTCACTGAAAGAATGCATTCGCGAGCAGGTTCGCTCCCACCAGTTCAATCAGGACGTCAAAGCTATGACGTCAAATGCAAGGCAGATTATCTTTCATAACTTGCCCACGGCGCCATAGTCGTCAGGGTTTCCCCTATGCCCTCTCAATGACCCTGTCCGGGCGCGTTTTGCTCAAAGAAAATCGACCGGATGCAGGCAAGCACGCGCGTTCTCGCCTTGGGTTGGCTCGCGCCATGCCCCTATAATCGAACCACTTTGTTTGTGGAGCCCGTTATGCCGAATCTACGTCTCGCCGATTTGACCGCCGAAATCGAAGCCAACGTGCGCCGTGCGCTGCTCGAAGACATCGGCAGCGGCGACATCACCGCGCAACTGATCCCGGCCGAACGTCTGGCCAAAGCCACCATTATCACGCGCGATGCCGCCGTCATCTGCGGCACCGCTTGGGTCGATGCGGTGTTTCGTCAGCTCGATCCACGGGTCGCGGTGCACTGGCAAGTGGTCGATGGCGAGCGGGTGAAACCCAATCAGCCGCTGTTTCATCTGGAAGGGCCGGCCCGTTCGCTGCTGACCGGGGAACGCAGTGCGCTGAACTTCTTGCAACTGCTGTCGGGTGTGGCGACTCGCGCGCAGTACCTGGCGGATTTCGTCGGCGCTACTCAGGTCAAGTTGCTCGACACCCGCAAAACCCTGCCGGGCCTGCGTCTGGCGCAGAAATACGCGGTGACCTGCGGTGGCTGCCATAACCATCGCATCGGTCTGTACGACGCGTTCCTGATCAAGGAAAACCACATCGCCGCCAGCGGTGGCATTCCACAAGCCATTGCCGCCGCGCACAAGATTGCGCCGGGCAAACCGGTGGAAGTCGAAGTGGAAAGTCTGGATGAGCTGAAAGAAGCACTGACCGCCGGCGCCGACATCATCATGCTTGATGAGTTGAGCCTGGATGACATGCGCGAAGCCGTGCGCCTGAATGGCGGCAAGGCGAAACTGGAAGCCAGCGGTGGCATCAACGAAAGCACGCTGCTGCCGATCGCCGAAACTGGAGTGGATTACATCTCGATCGGTGCGATGACCAAGGATGTCAAAGCGGTGGATCTGTCGATGCGCTTGAGCCTTTGAAGGTTTCACGCAATAAAAAACGCCAGCCCGGTTGAGGCTGGCGTTTTTGTTTCAGACCACCAGATTATTCATCTCGCAGTATTCTTCCCACTCGACACCCAGCACTTCAGCCGCCTCTTTGTGCAGCACGATGCGCTGCGCCTCGAACTCTTCCGGCGTGCTCGTGTACTTGAGCGTCAGTTCCCACGGCTGCAAGCCCTGGGCTTCGGCTTCATCTTCGAAGGCCCACTGGATCTGGTCTTTCTGATCGTCGGGACTGAGATCCTTGATCTCTTCCTTGAGGTCCGGTACGTCCAGAATGTACTTTCCCAGCGCTTGTTCGTGACGTTGCTCTTGAGTTAATTCGGTCATGGCGTTCTCGCTGATCTTAGGAATGGAGGATGGATCTGGATCATCAAGGATCTCTCTGACGCGGATTGACCGGCCTTCGGAACCATTCGGGATCATCTGAAAACTGCTAAGCGATGCTCATGCAGGCACCGAATATAGGACGTTTGCATGACGAATTACACGGGTCTTTACATCTCTCCCACAAAAAGCTGACCTGCGGAACATAAATCCGCATGGCGATAAGTGAGAGAGATGAATAAGGTGGTGCCCGAGACAGGAATCGAACCTGCGACCTTCGCGTTACGAGTGCGCTGCTCTACCGGCTGAGCTACACGGGCGGTGGGCTAAACCTAGCACCGGTCTTGAAGTCCGGCAACTTCGCAGAATGTCGCGATATTTCGCAGACAAAAAAATGCCCCGCCGTTTTCACGGCGGGGCATTTTTATTGCGCTAAAGCTATGGGATGATTAAACGCCCGAAGCCTTGGCCGCTGCCACGTCTTTGATGGACAGCTTGATACGGCCGCGGTTGTCCACGTCCAGTACCAGCACTTCCACTTCCTGGCCTTCTTTCAGGATGTCGGTCACTTTTTCTACGCGAGCGTCGCTCAGCATCGAGATGTGCACCAGACCGTCCTTGCCCGGCAGGATGTTGACGAATGCGCCGAAGTCGACGATGCGCTCAACCTTGCCGACGTAGATCTTGCCGATCTCGGCTTCAGCGGTGATACCCAGAACGCGCTGACGTGCTGCTTCAGCCGCTTCCTTGGTTTCGCCGAAGATCTTGATCGAACCGTCGTCTTCGATGTCGATCGAAGCCTTGGTTTCTTCGCAGATCGCACGGATGGTCGCGCCACCTTTACCGATAACGTCACGGATCTTGTCGGTGTCGATTTTCATCGCGATCATGGTCGGAGCGTTGGCCGACAGTTCGGTACGCGACTGACCGATGATCTGGTTCATCTGACCGAGAATGTTCAGGCGCGCTTCCAGGGCTTGGCCCAGAGCGATTTCCATGATCTCTTCGGTGATGCCCTTGATCTTGATGTCCATCTGCAGCGCAGTAACGCCTTTGGCGGTACCGGCTACTTTGAAGTCCATGTCGCCCAGGTGGTCTTCGTCACCCAGGATGTCGGTCAGGACGGCAAATTTCTCGCCTTCTTTAACCAGACCCATGGCGATACCGGCAACCGGCGCCTTCATCGGCACACCAGCATCCATCAGGGCCAAGGAAGCGCCGCAAACGGAAGCCATCGAGCTCGAACCGTTGGATTCGGTGATTTCCGAAACTACACGGATGGTGTACGGGAACACGTCAGCGGCTGGCAGCATGGCCGAAACCGAACGACGGGCCAGACGGCCGTGACCGATTTCACGACGACCAGCACCACCCATGCGACCACACTCGCCCACCGAGAACGGAGGGAAGTTGTAGTGCAGCATGAACGGGTCTTTTTTCTCGCCTTCCAGGGTGTCCAGCAGTTGTGCGTCACGGGCAGTACCCAGTGTTGCAACGACCAGAGCCTGGGTTTCACCACGGGTGAACAGCGCCGAACCGTGAGTCTTCGGCAGAACGCCGACTTCGATGTTCAGCGGACGTACGGTTTTGGTGTCGCGACCGTCGATACGTGGCTTGCCGTTTACGATGTTTTCGCGAACGGTGCGGTATTCGATTTCGCCGAAAGCAGCTTTGACTTCGCTGGACGAAGGCTGGCCTTCTTCACCGGACAGCTTGGCAACGACTTGATCCTTCAGCTCACCCAGGCGAGCGTAACGGTCGGCCTTGATGGTGATGGTGTAAGCCTGGGAGATCGCTTCGCCGAACTCGGCACGGATAGCGCCCAGCAGTTCGGTGGCTTCTGGAGCCGGAGCCCAGTTCCAGGTTGGCTTGGCAGCTTCAGCGGCCAGTTCTTTCACAGCGTTGATCACAACCTGGAATTCGTCGTGAGCAAACAGTACAGCGCCCAGCATCTGGTCTTCGGTCAGCTCTTTGGCTTCCGATTCAACCATCAGTACGGCGTCGGAAGTACCGGCAACGACCATGTCCAGGCTCGAAGCAGCTTGCTGCTCGTAAGTCGGGTTCAGCAGGTAGCCGGTGCTTTCGTGGAAAGCTACACGAGCGGCGCCGATCGGGCCGTCGAACGGAATGCCCGAGATGGCCAGGGCAGCCGAGGTACCGATCATCGCAGCGATGTCCGGATCGGTTTTCTTGCTGGTGGAAACGACGGTGCAGACAACCTGCACTTCGTTCATGAAGCCTTCAGGGAACAGTGGACGGATCGGACGGTCGATCAGTCGGGAAGTCAGGGTTTCTTTCTCGGAAGGACGGCCTTCGCGCTTGAAGAAACCGCCAGGGATCTTACCGGCAGCGTAAGTCTTTTCCTGGTAGTGAACGGACAGAGGGAAGAAGCCCTTGCCCGGATCGGCTTGTTTTGCACCGACTACAGTCACCAATACGCTGACGTCGTCGTCAACGGTGACCAATACTGCGCCGGAGGCCTGACGGGCGATACGGCCAGTCTCGAGGGTAACGGTCGATTGACCGAACTGGAATTTTTTGATTACCGGGTTCACGGTGTCCTACCTTCTTTGTGGCTCTTGGGGGAACTGGTTTCTTGCGAATTCTTGGGCAATGTCGGGAATCGGCCCAACCCTTGTCCGGGGTAAAACGTGCATCCAGATAAAACTTGAGGCTGGGAGCCTGCAAGGCGACCGCGGTAAACCGCGGACGTCTTGCAGACCACCAACCTCATAGCGCAATCGCTGATTAGCGACGCAGACCCAGGCGAGCGATCAGAGCGCTGTAACGGCTCACGTCCTTGCCTTTCAGGTAGTCCAGCAGCTTGCGACGCTGGTTTACCATGCGGATCAGACCACGACGGGAGTGGTGATCTTTACCGTTGGCCTTGAAGTGACCTTGCAGTTTGTTGATGTTGTGGGTCAGCAGTGCAACTTGCACTTCTGGCGAACCAGTGTCACCAACAGCTTGCTGGTAGTCAGCAACGATTTGAGCTTTTTCTTGAACGTCGAGAGCCATGAGGCAATCCTTTTATCAGGAAACTGTTTCAGGGAAACAGCTTCAACAGGCCAGGGACAAATCCCTGTATCTATAAATGAGTCGTGACCGTGCCTGTTAACAGCCACACTCGCCGACCTGCTGTTACACAGGCCGGTTCCGGTCATTCTGACCGAATCAAACGACGTGGCGCGATGCGCCCGTCTTCGCTCACTTCACCGATACCGATGAAGCGACCATTGTGATCCTGTACCCGTACCATGCCGAACTTCGGAGCATCCGGGGCACGTACCGGCTGGCCATTGAGCCAGTAGAACGCGCTCGCTTCCGAAAAGTGCAGCAACGGCCAATCCAGCAGGCCGCTGTCCGATGGCATCAGGAAGCGATCAACCGCTTCGTTGCCGCCTTCGGCATGTACTGCTTCCAGCTCTTCGAGGGTAACCGTCTGCGCCAGGGTGAAAGGCCCGGCCTGGGTACGACGCAATTCAGCGACGTACGCACCACAACCAAGTTGCTCACCGATATCCTCCACCAGGGTGCGAATATAGGTGCCCTTGCTGCAGTCCACCGCAAGACGCGCAGTATCGCCTTCGAAGGCCAGTAATTCCAAGCGCGCAATAGTAACAGAACGCGGTTCGCGCTCCACTACTTCGCCTGCACGAGCCAGCTTGTACAGCGGTTGGCCATCACGCTTGAGCGCCGAGTACATCGGCGGTATCTGACTGATTTGCCCGCGAAATTTCGGCAATGCCGCTTCGACATCGGCGCGACCAACGGTCACCGGGCGTTCCTGCAAAACCTCACCTTCAGCATCAGCCGTGGTGGTGGTCTTGCCCAGTTGCGCCAGGGTTTCATAACCCTTGTCGGAATCGAGCAGGTATTGCGAGAACTTGGTGGCCTCACCGAAGCACAACGGCAAGACGCCGGTGGCCAGCGGGTCGAGGCTACCGGTGTGACCGGCTTTCTCGGCGTTGAGCAGCCAGCGGACCTTCTGCAACGCAGCGTTGGAGGTGAACCCCAACGGTTTGTCGAGCAAGATGATGCCGCTGACGTTACGACGGATACGTTTGACCTGAGCCACCGAATTACTCCTTGGTGTCTTCAGGTGCAGCGACGTCCAGGTGCTGATTGTCTTCAGCCACGGCGCGCTCGATCAGGGCCGACAGGTGCGCGCCACGCACGACGGATTCGTCGTAGTGGAAGTGCAATTGCGGCACGCTGCGCAGCTTCATTTCACGGGCCAGCTGCATGCGCAGGAAACCTGCGGCGGCGTTGAGCACCTTGATGCTTTGTGCGATATCTTCAGCGTTGTCCTGGCCCATCACGGTAATGAAAATCTTGGCGTGACCGACGTCACGGCTGACTTCCACAGCGGTAATGGTGACCAGACCCACGCGTGGATCTTTGACTTCACGACGGATCAGTTGGGCCAGCTCACGCTGCATCTGATCGCCGATACGTTGGGTACGGCTGTATTCTTTTGCCATGATTTGTTACCTGTTACTGCCCTGCGGTGAAACCCGCAAGGTCTGAAAGCGGCAAACGCCCGGCCTGACAAAAGCCAGACCGGGCGTTGCGTTTAGAGTCCGGGTGATGCGCCGCACCGTTGAGTACGGCAGCCCATCACGGCTCCTGAAGTGCGCGAGTTAGAGGCTGCGAGCAACCTGAACCTTCTCGAAGACTTCGATCTTGTCGCCGACTTTGACGTCGTTGTAGCTCTTCACGCCGATACCGCATTCCATGCCGGCACGTACTTCGGAAGCGTCATCCTTGAAGCGGCGCAGGGATTCCAGCTCGCCTTCGAAGATAACGATGTCTTCACGCAGTACACGGATCGGACGGTTACGGTGCACAACACCTTCGATCACCATGCAGCCAGCGATCGCGCCAAACTTCGGCGAACGGAACACGTCACGCACTTCGGCCACACCCAGGATGTTCTCGCGAACATCGCTGCCGAGCATGCCGGTCAGGGCTTTCTTGACGTCTTCGATGATGTCGTAGAT
Organism: Pseudomonas sp. Irchel s3a12; assembly: GCF_900187485.1. Classification (NCBI taxonomy): domain Bacteria; kingdom Pseudomonadati; phylum Pseudomonadota; class Gammaproteobacteria; order Pseudomonadales; family Pseudomonadaceae; genus Pseudomonas; species Pseudomonas sp. Irchel s3a12. Next base: position 80,492 of record NZ_FYDN01000006.1, on the reverse strand, counting down.
CACGTTGTAGTAACGCATGTCCAGACCTTCCTGCTCGACGATCTTCCGTGCGCCAGCATCGGCACGCACGTTGAAGCCGAACAGTACAGCATTGGAAGCCAGTGCCAGGTTAGCGTCGGACTCGGTGATACCACCGACACCGCCGCCGACGACGCGCACTTGCACTTCGTCGTTGCCCAGGCCATTCAGAGCGCCTTGCAGAGCTTCCAGCGAACCACGGACGTCGGATTTGAGGACGATGTTAAGCGTCTTCTTCTCGGCCTGACCCATGTTTTCGAAGATGTTTTCCAGCTTGCCGGCGTGAGCTCGAGCCAGTTTGACTTCGCGGAACTTGCCTTGACGGAACAGAGCCACTTCGCGGGCTTTCTTCTCGTCAGCAACCACGCTCATCTCGTCGCCAGCGTCTGGAGTACCGTCCAGGCCGAGAATCTCGACAGGGATGGAAGGACCGGCTTCTTTAATTGGCTTGCCGTTCTCGTCGAGCATGGCGCGAACGCGGCCATAGTTCGAACCGACCAGTACCATGTCGCCTTGGCGCAGGGTACCGTCTTGAACCAGAACGGTTGCAACCGGGCCACGACCTTTGTCGAGACGCGATTCAACCACAACACCACGGCCAGGAGCCGATGGAGTCGCTTTCAGTTCAAGCACTTCAGCTTGCAGCAGAACGGCTTCAAGCAGCTCGTCCACGCCAGTACCGACTTTCGCCGACACCGGTACGAACGGCGTATCACCGCCCCACTCTTCAGAAGTCACGCCGTGAACCGACAGTTCGCTACGGATGCGATCGAGATCGGCGCCCGGCTTGTCGATTTTGTTCACTGCAACAACCAGTGGAACGCCAGCCGCTACAGCGTGCTGAACAGCTTCAATGGTCTGCGGCATCACGCCGTCGTCCGCTGCAACCACCAGAATCACGATGTCGGTCGCCTTGGCACCACGGGCACGCATTGCGGTAAACGCGGCGTGACCCGGGGTATCGAGGAAGGTGACCATGCCGCGTTCGGTTTCAACGTGGTACGCACCGATGTGCTGAGTGATACCGCCGGCTTCGCCAGCAGCTACCTTGGCACGACGGATGTAGTCGAGCAGCGAGGTTTTACCGTGGTCAACGTGGCCCATTACGGTCACGACCGGTGCACGGGAGAACGTTTCGCCTTCAAACTTCAGGGACTCGGCCAGGGAATCTTCCAGGGCGGTGTCGCTGACCAGGGTCACTTTGTGGCCCAGCTCTTCAGCAACCAGTTGAGCAGTTTCCTGATCAAGTACCTGGTTGATGGTCGCTGGAGTACCCAGTTTGAACATGAACTTGATGATTTCAGCAGCCTTGACCGACATCTGATTGGCGAGATCGCCAACAGTGATGGTCTCGCCGATCTGCACGTCACGCACGACAGGGCCGGTAGGGCTCTGGAAACCGTGGGCGTTGCGCTTTTTCAGCTTGGCCTTGCCGCGACCACCGCGACGGAAGCCATCGCTTTCTTCGTCGGTAGTGCGTGGCGCCACACGTGGAGCCGGCGCTTTTTCTTTGACCGATGCGCGATGCGGAGCGTTTTTGCGCTCGCCATCACCACCACCGCTGCGACGATTGTTGTCGTCAGCACGTGGTTTGTCCGGACGGCGCTGTTCGTTCTGCTTGTTGCGAACTTCAGCAGACGGAGCTGGAGCAGCGGCAACCACCGGCGCGCTTTCGCGAACAGGTTCGGCAGCTGCAGCCGGCGCCGCAACGGCGTCGCTGGTAGCGGTCTGCGCAGCAGCAGGCTGGCGACGCGCTTCTTCTTCGGCGCGCTGCTTGGCTTCTTCTTCAGCCTTCTGACGAGCAGCATTTTCTACTGCGCGACGCTCATCCAGTTCACGCTTGCGTTCGGCTTCGATTTCTTCCGGGCTACGCTGTACGAAAACTTTCTTTTTGCGAACTTCTACGCTGATGCTTTTGCTACCAGCCACACGCAGGGTGCTGGTGGTTTTACGCTGCAGCGTGATCTTGCGTGGTTCTTCCACTTTCGCCTTGTGGCTGCTTTTCAAGTGAGTCAGCAGGGACTGCTTCTCACTGTCAGTCACATTTTCTTCGGCGGCGGTGTGCGGCAGACCTGCCTCACGCATCTGCTGCAACAGGCGCTCTACCGGTGTTTTGACCTCATCGGCCAGTTGTTTCACCGTGACTTGCGTCATGCACTTCTCTCCTCAGGCCGCGCCTAATTACTCGAACCAGTGGGCTCGGGCGGCCATGATCAACTTGCCGGCACGATCATCGTCAATGCCGTCGATGTCGAGCAGGTCGTCAATAGACTGCTCGGCCAGGTCTTCGCGGGTAATTACGCCGCGCACCGCCAGTTCCATCGCCAAATCCTTGTCCATACCCTCAAGCGAGAGCAGGTCTTCGGCCGGATGGGCGTCTGCCAGCTTTTCCTCAGTAGCGATGGCTTTGGTCAACAAACGATCCTTGGCACGAGCGCGAAGCTCGTTGACGATGTCCTCGTCAAAGCCGTCGATGTTGAGCATTTCTTCCAACGGTACGTAGGCAATCTCTTCCAGGCTGGTGAAGCCTTCATCTACCAGCACCTGAGCCAGTTCTTCGTCGACTTCCAGCTCGTCGATGAAGTTGCGCAGGATGTCGCCGGTTTCTGCTTGCTGCTTAGCCTGGATGTCCGATTCGGTCATCACGTTCAGGGTCCAGCCAGTCAACTGGCTCGCCAGACGCACGTTCTGACCACCTCGACCGATGGCCTGAGCCAGATTGTCTGCGCCAACGGCGATGTCCATGGCGTGGGCATCTTCGTCAACGATAATTGCCGCAACCTCAGCCGGGGACATGGCGTTGATCACGAACTGAGCCGGGTTGTCATCCCACAGGACGATATCAACACGCTCACCGCCCAACTCACCCGACACTGCCTGGACGCGCGAACCGCGCATACCGATGCAAGCGCCCTGCGGGTCGATGCGTTTGTCCTTGGAGCGGACGGCGATCTTGGCGCGCGAACCCGGATCACGGGACGCTGCCATTACCTCGATCAGGCCTTCGGCAATTTCCGGCACTTCGATGCGGAACAGCTCGATCAGCATTTCCGGCGCGGTACGCGACAGGATCAGCTGCGGGCCGCGGTTCTCGGTGCGGATTTCCTTGAGCAGCGCACGCAGGCGCACGCCGACACGGAAAGTTTCGCGAGAAATGATGTCTTCACGGGCCAGCAACGCCTCAGCGTTGTTACCCAGATCGACGATCACGTTGTCGCGGGTGACTTTTTTCACGGTGCCGGAGATGATTTCTCCCAGGCGCTCGCGATAGGCGTCGACCACTTGAGCGCGCTCGGCTTCGCGAACTTTCTGCACAATGACCTGCTTGGCAGTCTGTGCAGCGATGCGGCCGAACTCGATGGATTCGATCTTTTCTTCAACGACGTCGCCAACCTTGGCGCCAGGATGCGTTTCAGCAACCTTGGTTGGCCAGGTTTCGATGGCCGGATCGTCGAGATCATTCTCTTCAACGACCGTCCAGCGACGGAAAGTTTCGTAAGAACCGGTGTGGCGGTTAATTTCCACACGCAGGTCTACTTCGTCTTCAAAACGCTTTTTGGTAGCAGTGGCCAGAGCCAGCTCCAGCGCTTCAAAAATTACGCTTGCCGGTACGCCCTTTTCATTGGATACCGACTCAACAACCAGCAGTACTTCTTTGCTCATCGTACGCCTCGCCTTTCGCAAGCCATTGGATCCGCGGGATCCGCGTCTCAGTCAAAACTGGGAATAATGTTGGCCTTGTCGATCATATCGATCGGCAACAGGAACTCATGGTCGTCTACCTGCACCACGACATCCTGTTCTTCTACACCGCGCAGAAGGCCCTGAAAGTTGCGTCGACCTTCAAAAGGCGAGCGCAGCTTGATCTTCACTTGTTCACCGGCAAATTTTGCAAACTGCTCAAGAGTGAACAGTGGGCGCTCCATGCCAGGCGAGGAAACTTCGAGGGTGTATTCAACGGAAATTGGATCTTCAACATCCAGTACACCGCTGATCTGACGGCTGACAATGGCGCAATCGTCCACCAGCACGCCACCCTCTTTATCGATATAAACGCGCAACATCGAGTGACGACCCTGAGCCGAAAACTCGATACCCCAGCATTCATAGCCCAGGGCCACGACCACCGGGGCCAGCAAGGCCTGCAACTCTTCTAGCTTGCTCGACACCTGAACCCCCTAGTGCATGATATGTGCATGCTTTGCAAAATAAAAAAATGGGCTTAACGCCCATCCTTGAAACGCCGTCGAACAGCGGCGTTGAAAGTGTCCAGCTAACAAAAAGCCCCTTAAAAGGGGCTCCTTAAACTGGTTGCGGGGGCCGGATTTGAACCGACGACCTTCGGGTTATGAGCCCGACGAGCTACCAGACTGCTCCACCCCGCGACAAAGCTGGGGCGGAAGTATACGACCGATCCCTTATAGGGTCAATGTAACCTTCCACCTGCAAGAAAGCCCGCAACAGCGGGCTCTCCTGACTAATTGGTACCGAGAAGGGGACTCGAACCCCTACACCCTATGGGCACAACCACCTCAAGGTTGCGTGTCTACCAATTCCACCACCTCGGCAAAACTACGTTTGAAACTCTTCTTACTTCTGCTCTTGAGCTGGAGGCACGTCAGTCGCTGGAGTAGCCGACTTTTGCTCTTGAAGCACCGGGACATCATCAGAAGCCGGTTGTTGTTGCTTAGGTACTTCCAACACTGCTGGATCTGGCAATCCTGCTTGAGTCAGCTGATGAGCCTTCTCTTTAGCAAAGTAACCTAACCCCAAGCTGGTTATGAAGAAACCGGCGGCAAGTATAGCAGTAAACTTACTAAGAAAGGTAGAGGAACCTTGGCTTCCGAACACAGTATTTGAAGCACCTGCTCCGAAAGACGCGCCAGCGTCCGCACCTTTACCCTGCTGCAGCAAAACCAGAGCAACTACGCCCAATGCACCCAGCAGATGAAAAACGACTACGACTGTTTCCAGCATTTTTTCAGTTTCCCGCGGCGCGACAGATCGCACCGAACTCATCTGCATTCAGGGAAGCTCCACCAATGAGCCCCCCATCGATATCCGGCATGCCGAACAGTTCGACCGCATTGGCCGCCTTCACGCTGCCGCCGTATAGAAGCCGCACACCTCGTGCGACTTCAGAATTCTCTGCCGCCAGCTGCTCGCGGATGGCTTTATGCACATCCTGAGCTTGCTGCGGCGTAGCAGTCAGTCCGGTACCAATAGCCCAGACCGGCTCGTAAGCAATGACTGCCTTGGCAAAGGCACCTACACCCAGCTCCTCGATGATGCTGCCCAGCTGACGCCCGACAACCTCAAGAGTTTTTCCAGCTTCGCGTTGCTCCAGGGTTTCCCCTATACACAACACCGGAATCAAGCCACATGCCTGTGCCGCTGCGAACTTGCGATTCAGCATCCCGTCTCGCTCGCCCATTATCTGGCGGCGTTCGGAGTGCCCGACAAGCACAAGGGAACAACCTGCATCCACCAACTGACTCGGCGCAATCTCACCGGTCAATGCACCTTGCATGGATTCCACCGCAGAATTCTGCGCACCGACCGAAATCGATTTGCCTTTCAAGCCATCAATCACTTGATTGATATACAAGCAAGGCGGGAATACCGCGACATCAACACCGCTTGGCAAGGCCAGATGACGAAGGCCGTTGATCAGCTCAGCGACGCTGGCGCGGGTACCGTGCATCTTCCAGTTACCAGCTACCATAGGGCGACGCATGCTGTACCTCGTCGGTCAAAGTGGGCGCAGATGTTACCCAACACAATCATGGCTTGCAAGCCGTATCAGGCAGAAACTTCAGTTACCAGTTTTGCCAGCTCTTCGGCGTAGTTGCGAACCTGGGTTTCGTCCTCGCCTTCGACCATTACGCGCACCAGAGGCTCTGTCCCGGACTTGCGCAAAAGCACGCGCCCGCGCCCCGCCATTGCCTGGGTGACGCGCGCACTGGCCTCCTTGACAGCCGGGTGTTCCAGCGGACTTTCGCCACCACCAAAACGCACATTGATCAGTACCTGAGGGCACTTGCGCAATGCCTGGCGGGTTTGCGCCAAACCTTCATTACGGGTCTTCAGCGCCATCAGCACCTGCAACGCAGCGATGATCGCATCACCGGTCGTGGTGTGATTGAAGCAAACGATATGCCCCGAGTTTTCTCCGCCGACCAGCCAGTTGCGTTCAAGCAACTCGGCTATCACGTAGCGGTCACCCACATTGGCACGAATGAAAGGAATCGAAAGATCAGCCAGCGCGAGTTCCAGCCCCAGATTACTCATCAGGGTACCAACAACGCCGCCCTGCAATTTACCCCGCTCATGCAGATCACGAGCGATGATAAACAGCAATTCGTCACCATCGACGATGGCGCCAGTGTGATCGACCATCAGCACCCGATCACCATCACCATCGAAAGCGATACCCAGGTCGGCATGCTCGGCGAGCACCGCAGCCTGCAACTGACCCATATGGGTCGAGCCGCAGTTTTCATTGATATTCAGACCGTTTGGCTGCGCTGACAGCACAACGACTTCTGCCCCCAACTCGCGGAAGACACTCGGAGCCACCTTATAGGTCGCACCGTGCGCACAGTCGATAACGATCTTGAGACCGGAAAAACTGGTCCCGGTTGGCACACTGCTCTTGCAGAACTCAATGTAGCGACCTGATGCATCGTTGATTCGCGACACTTTGCCGATCTTGCTCGACTCGACCACAGTCATCGGGGTATCGAGCAACTCCTCGATCATCAACTCCAGCTCATCTGGCAGCTTGGTGCCCTTACCGGAGAAAAACTTGATGCCGTTATCGTCATGCGGATTGTGCGAGGCACTGATCACGATACCGGCCTCAGCCTGAAACGTGCGCGACAGATAGGCAATGGCCGGCGTCGGCATAGGACCCAGCAACATCACATCGGCCCCCGCCGATGTCAGACCAGCCTCAAGTGCCGACTCGAACATATAACCGGAAATCCGCGTGTCCTTGCCGACCAGCACCTTGCAAGCGCCCATTTTGCGGAACGCCATGCCGGCAGCCCAGCCGAGCTTGAGCATGAAGTCAGGAGTAATCGGGTATTCACCGACTCGACCACGAATGCCGTCAGTACCAAAGTATTTCTTGCTCATAAGTGCTCCATCATTCTTATTCGGCTGATTCCACGGCTGCGATCATGCGCACCACGTCTACCGTTTCCGCTACATCATGGACGCGCAATATACGCGCCCCCTTCACCGATGCCAGCGCCGCCAGTGCCAGACCACCATGCAGCCGCTCGCCGACAGGACGATTCAAGGCCTGCCCGATCATGCTTTTTCGGGAAACACCGACAAGCAAAGGCCTGCCCAGGGCATGGAGGGCTTCCATGTGCTTGAACAAGCTTAGGTTGTGCTGCAGGGTTTTGGCGAAACCGAAACCCGGGTCAAGAATGATCCGCTCCTCAGGAATACCGGCCGCCGCACATTGCGCCATGCGCTCGGCTAGAAAATCACCGACTTCGCGCGTGACATCCTGATACTGCGGATTGTCCTGCATGTCTCCAGGCTCACCGAGCATATGCATGAGACACACCGGCAAACCCGTAGCCGCCGCCGCATCCAGCGCGCCATCGCGCCGCAGTGACCGCACATCGTTGATCAACCCGGCACCCAATCGTGCGGTTTCGCGCATAACGGCTGGCGTAGAAGTGTCCACCGAAATGATCACATCCAACTCGCGATTGATCAGCTCGACGATCGGCGCCACACGCTCAAGCTCTTCGAGCGGTGACACTGCGCGCGCGCCTGGGCGAGTGGACTCGCCACCGACATCAATCAGCGTCGCACCCGCTGCAACCATAGCCTCGGCGTGGCGCAAAGCCGCATCGAGCTGGCTGTATTGGCCGCCGTCGGAGAAAGAATCAGGGGTGACATTGAGAATACCCATGACATGCGTCTGGGCCAAATCAAGAACCCGGTTGCCGCAAGGCAACCGGGTCAGGGACTGTACAGAAGTCATTTCAAACCTTAAACGTCAGCAGCCGGACCGCCAATCGGTGTTTCCGGACGCTCGTCATGAACCACCGGAGGTGGTGGTGTACCAGTGCCCCCCGACCAGTCACGTGGCTCGCGTGGTGTACGACCCGCCATGATGTCGTCGATCTGTTCAGCATCGATCGTTTCATACTTCATCAACGCATCAGCCATGGCATCAAGCTTGTCACGGTTGTCCGTCAGAATCTGTTTGGCCGTGCCGTAGCACTGATCAATGATGCTGCGCACTTCGGAGTCGATCAGCTTGGCTGTCTCACCGGAGAAGCTGGCAGCTTGACCGCCACCGCCGCGACCGAGGAACACTTCACCCTCTTCTTCGGCGTACATCAACGGACCGAGTTTTTCCGACAGGCCCCACTTGGTGACCATGTTCCGCGCAATCTGACTAGCACGCATAATATCGTTGGAAGCGCCGGTGGTCACACCGTCGAAACCGAGGGTCATTTCCTCAGCGATACGGCCACCGTACAGCGAGCAGATCTGGCTGATCAGCGCACGCTTGGACAGACTGTAACGATCTTCTTCCGGTAGGAACATGGTCACACCCAGCGCACGACCACGTGGAATGATCGACACCTTGTAGACCGGATCATGCTCAGGCACGACGCGACCGACAATGGCGTGCCCAGCTTCGTGATAAGCGGTGTTCTGCTTCTCTTTCTCGGACATGACCATGGATTTGCGCTCGGCGCCCATCATGATCTTGTCTTTGGCCAGTTCGAACTCTTTCATTTCGACGATGCGCTTGCCGCTACGTGCAGCGAACAAAGACGCTTCGTTGACCAGGTTAGCCAGGTCAGCACCGGAGAAGCCCGGAGTACCACGCGCGATAACGGCCGGAGCGACGTCGTCACCCATTGGCACTTTGCGCATGTGTACTTTGAGGATTTGCTCACGACCACGGATATCTGGCAGACCAACGACAACCTGACGGTCGAAACGGCCCGGACGCAGCAGCGCTGGGTCAAGGACGTCTGGGCGGTTGGTCGCAGCGATAACAATGATGCCATCGTTCATTTCGAAGCCGTCCATCTCAACCAGCAATTGGTTGAGGGTCTGCTCACGCTCATCGTGACCACCACCCATGCCGGCGCCACGATGGCGACCGACGGCGTCGATTTCGTCGATAAAGATGATGCAAGGAGCATGCTTCTTGGCCTGCTCGAACATGTCGCGAACACGGCTGGCACCGACACCGACGAACATCTCGACGAAGTCAGAACCGGAAATGGTGAAGAACGGAACCTTGGCTTCACCAGCAATCGCCTTGGCCAGCAAGGTTTTACCGGTACCCGGAGGACCGACCATCAGCACACCGCGAGGAATACGACCGCCCAAGCGCTGGAATTTGCCCGGGTCACGGAGGAATTCAACCAGCTCGCCGACTTCTTCCTTGGCTTCGTCGCAACCGGCAACGTCAGCCAATGTGGTTTTCACCTGATCTTCGGAGAGCAGGCGCGCCTTGCTCTTGCCGAAGCTCATCGGTCCGCCCTTGCCGCCGGCACCGCCCTGCATCTGGCGCATGAAGAACATGAACACCGCGATGATCACCAGGATCGGGAAGCTGGCCACCAGCAACTGAGTCCAGATACTTTGCTGCTCAGGCTGCTTGCCTTCAACCACAACGTGGTTGTCGACCAGGTCGCCGATCAGGCCATTGTCCTGGATTGCCGGACGAATGGTCTTGAAGCTATCGCCATCATTGCGCTTGCCGGTAATCACATAACCATCAACGGCTACGCGCTCGACCTTGCCATCCTTGACCTGCTGGATGAAGTCGGAATAGTTGAGGGTCTGCGGCTCGTTAGGGCTGGAGAAGTTGTTCATCACCGTCACCAGGACAGCCGCGATGATCAACCACAGGATCAGATTCTTTGCCATATCGTTCAATTAACTACCCTCTGAAGCAAGCTCCGCTACTGGCGCGCGCTTCGCATGATATTCACCGGCCTAACTTACTACATTACCTACGACTCTGGCAGGCGCCGTCTGTAACCCTTTGTGAAACACTTTCTACACAATATTCGTTAATGCTCGCCGGGCGAAATACTAAAAACCTATCACCCTGCACAAAAACCTCGTTTTACTCGCTACGCCCGCGATAACCCCAAGCCAGCATGTATTGCTCGCGGGAGCTGCCACGAGAGGAGTCCGGCTTGATCATCTGGATCTTGTCGAACTTCTTGCGAGCATCCTTCAGGTAAACATCAAACCCTTCGCCCTGAAAAATCTTGATCACGAAATTACCGCCCGGCTTGAGGATCCGTTCGGCCAGATCAAGCGCCAGCTCGCAAAGAAACATGGCTTTGGGCATATCCACTTCAGGCGTACCACTCATATTGGGGGCCATATCGGAAATCACAAGGTCCACCTGCGAATTACCCACGGCTTCTAGAATCCGCCCGAGCACTTCGTCCTCGGTGAAATCGCCCTGAATGAAAGTCACGTCCGGAATGCTGTCCATTTCCAGGATGTCCGAGGCGATCAGACGTCCCTGACCACCGATCAGCCGGCTAGTCACCTGCGACCAGCCACCGGGCGCCGCACCCAGGTCGACAACGCTCATACCGGGACGGATCAGCTTGTATTTCTCCTGGATCTCCAGAAGTTTGTAACTCGCACGCGAGCGGTAGCCATCCTTCTGTGCTTGCTTCACATAGGGATCGTTGACATGTCGTTTCAGCCAACCAAGGCTTGTCTTGGAACGCGCCATTGGGCACCTCGATGATTAGGGTCGTGATTAATTGGGCGGATCCACGAGCCCTCGGGTAAAATGGCCGCCATTTTACAGAATCCAGACGAAAGGGTCAGATTATGCCGCTCACTCCAGAGCAGAAGAAACAGTACAAATCCATTGGCCACCACCTGAAACCGGTTTTGACGGTGGCTGACAACGGTTTGACTGAAGGTGTTTTAGCCGAACTTGAACGCGCTTTGGCGGACCACGAGCTGATCAAGATCAAGCTCAACATCCTCGATCGCGAGTCGCGCCTGGCGCATATCGCAGAACTGTGCAAGGTCGGCAAAGCGGACCTGGTACAGGTCATCGGCAAGATGGCACTGGTTTACCGCAAGAACTTCAGCGTCAACAAGCAGCTGTCGAACGTTCATCGCTTCAAGTGATGACAAGGGTCAAGGGTGTGCTTCGCGCACCCTGCCACTCCATCCCGGCACCGGCTGCATCACCAGCACCAGCCCGGAAAAGCCCAGAACCAGATAACTGAAGACCTGCCAGCGCTGCGCATCCGGCCAGCCGACACGCACTGCGACAAACATCGCACACGCATACAACGCCATCAGCAACACCTGCCCGCGAAAATCCCGCCATAGACTGGCAAGACCCTCAGCTTGAACCAGCACCAGCGCCTGAAAGATCACGCATGCGGCGGCGAATCCCACCACCAGCACTTCGAATGCACTGGCCACCTCATCGATCAGCAGCGGTGCCAGGCCAATCTTGCCCAACGCCGGCTGCAAACCGAGATGAATCAGCCATAGACCGCCAACCCAAAGCATCTGGGTCAGCTGCCAAAGCATGGCGCCCGCATGCAGCGGGCGCCCTTTTTCAGATGTGACGGACTTCGACAATCTCGTACTCGATCACGCCGCTTGGCGTTTTCACGGCGACCACATCGCCCTCTTCCTTGCCAATCAAGGCACGGGCCAAAGGCGAGCCGACCGAAATCTTGCCAAGTTTGAAGTCAGCCTCATCCTCACCCACGATGTGGTAAGTGACGCTTTCGTCAGTCTCGACGTTGGCGATTTCGACGGTGGTACCGAAAATCACTTTGCCAGTATGCGGAATGGTCGTGACATCGATGATGACCTGATTCTGAATCCGGCCTTCGATATCACGAATCCGCGCCTCGACCATGCCTTGCTGTTCGCGGGCAGCATGGTATTCAGCGTTTTCCTTCAAGTCACCCAACTCGCGAGCCGTACCAATGTCCTGGCTGAGCTTCGGACGGACGACCTTGGTCAGGTGAGCGTGTTCTTCTTCCAGGGCTTTGGCGCCCTGGACGGTCATTGGGTATTTGATCATGCCTTCAATCCTGCGTGTAGATCCTGCAAGCGGCGCACGGTTTTTTCAGGACCGAACTTCAGCGCTTCACAGATAGCTTCGCCAGCAGCAATAGTGGTTGTGCAGTAAATCTTGTGCTGCAAGGCATTACGACGAATGGAGTACGAATCAGCGATCGACTGACGACCTTCAGTGGTGTTGATGATCAGGGTGACTTCGTCATTCTTGATCATGTCGACCACGTGCGGACGACCCTCGGTCACTTTGTTCACACGGCGCACTTTCAGACCTGCGGCTTCGATCAGCTTGGCAGTGCCGGCAGTGGCTACCACTTCGAAGCCCAAGTTGATCAGATCGCGGGCCACGCCTGCAACCAGTGGCTTGTCGTCGTCACGCACGCTGATGAACGCAGTGCCGCCGGTCGGCAGCACTTCGCTGGCGCCCATCTGGGCTTTGGCGAATGCTTCACCGAAGGTGTCGCCGACGCCCATCACTTCACCGGTCGACTTCATCTCTGGGCCGAGAATCGGGTCAACGCCAGGGAACTTGGCGAACGGGAACACCGCCTCTTTCACGCTGTAGAAGTTCGGGATGATTTCTTTGGTGAAGCCGATTTCTTTCAGGGTCTTACCGGCCATCACGCGGGCAGCGATCATCGCCAGGGAGACACCGATACACTTCGACACGAACGGTACGGTACGGGAAGCGCGCGGGTTGACTTCGATGACGTAGATGTCTTCGCCTTGCAGCGCCAACTGCACGTTCATCAGGCCGACAACGCCGAGTTCCAGAGCCATTTTCTTGACCTGTTCGCGCATCTCGTCCTGGATGTGCGCCGGCAGCGAGTACGGCGGCAGCGAGCACGCTGAGTCACCGGAGTGAACGCCAGCCTGTTCGATGTGCTGCATGATCGCGCCAATCACCACATCTTTGCCGTCACAGACCGCATCCACGTCCATTTCGATGGCGCAGTTGAGGAAGTGGTCGAGCAGCACAGGGCTGTCGTTGGACACTTGCACCGCGTCACGCAGGTAACGCTTGAGCTCGTCTTCCTTGTAAACGATTTCCATCGCACGGCCGCCCAGTACATAAGACGGGCGCACCACCAGCGGATAACCGATCTTCGCGGCAGCACGAACAGCTTCGTCTTCGCTGCGCACGGTGGCGTTTGGCGGCTGACGCAGGTTCAGGCGCTCAACCATTTGCTGGAAACGCTCACGGTCTTCAGCGCGGTCGATGGCGTCCGGGCTGGTGCCGATGATCGGCACGCCAGCGGCTTCCAGGGCACGAGCCAGTTTCAGCGGAGTCTGACCGCCGTACTGGACGATCACGCCTTTCGGCTTCTCGACGCGGCAGATTTCCAGCACGTCTTCCAGAGTTACCGGTTCGAAGTACAGACGGTCGGAAGTGTCGTAGTCGGTGGAAACGGTTTCCGGGTTGCAGTTGACCATGATGGTTTCGTAGCCGTCTTCGCGCAGGGCGAGAGCAGCGTGAACGCAGCAGTAGTCGAACTCGATGCCCTGGCCGATACGGTTCGGACCACCGCCCAGAATCATGATCTTGTCGCGACCCGACGGCGCAGCTTCGCACTCTTCCTCGTAGGTGGAGTAGAGGTAAGCGGTGTCAGTGGCGAACTCGGCGGCGCAGGTGTCAACGCGCTTGTAGACCGGGAACACTTCCAGCTTCTGGCGATGAGTACGCAGGTTCTTCTCGGTCACGCCCAACAGTTTGGCCAGACGCTGATCGGAGAAGCCTTTACGCTTGAGCTTGAACATCAGGTCGCGGTCGATAGCGGACAGACCGAGGGTCTTGACCTTCTCTTCTTCCTTGATCAGATCTTCGATCTGCACCAGGAACCACGGGTCGATCATGTTCATGCCGAAGATGTCTTCGACCGACAGGCCAGCGCGGAAAGCGTCCGCCACGTACCAGATACGCTCGGCGCCCGGCACGGTCAGTTCGCGCTTGAGCACGCTCATGCTTTCCGGGTTGCTCAGGTCGAGCTTCTCGTCCAGACCGCAAACGCCGACTTCCAGACCGCGCAGGGCTTTCTGCAGGGATTCCTGGAAGGTACGGCCGATGGCCATGACTTCACCAACCGACTTCATTTGCGTGGTCAGGCGTGCGTCAGCCTTGGCGAATTTCTCGAAGGCGAAACGTGGCAGCTTGGTGACGACGTAGTCGATCGACGGTTCGAAGGACGCCGGGGTCTTGCCGCCGGTGATGTCGTTCGACAGTTCGTCGAGGGTGTAACCCACAGCCAGTTTGGCCGCGACTTTGGCGATCGGGAAACCGGTGGCTTTCGAAGCCAGTGCCGAGGAACGCGATACGCGCGGGTTCATTTCGATCACGACCATACGGCCAGTGTTCGGGCAGATACCGAATTGCACGTTGGAGCCGCCAGTCTCGACGCCGATCTCGCGCAGTACCGCCAGGGAGGCGTTACGCAGGATCTGGTATTCCTTGTCGGTCAGGGTTTGTGCTGGAGCAACGGTGATCGAGTCACCGGTGTGCACGCCCATCGGGTCGAAGTTTTCGATCGAGCAGACGATGATGCAGTTGTCCTTTTTGTCGCGGACAACTTCCATTTCATATTCTTTCCAGCCGATCAGCGATTCGTCGATCAGCAGCTCTTTGGTCGGCGACAGGTCCAGACCACGGGCGCAGATTTCTTCGAACTCTTCACGGTTGTACGCGATACCGCCACCGGTGCCGCCCATGGTGAAGGACGGACGGATGATGCACGGGAAACCCAGGGTTTCGAGAACCGCGTTGGCTTCTTCCATGCTGTGGGCGATACCGGAACGCGGGCACGCCAGGCCGATGGACTTCATCGCCTTGTCGAAACGCGAGCGGTCTTCAGCCTTGTCGATGGTGTCAGCGTTGGCGCCGATCATTTCCACACCGAACTTCTCCAGAACGCCTTCGCGCTCCAGATCCAGGGCGCAGTTCAGAGCAGTCTGGCCGCCCATGGTTGGCAGCACGGCGTCCGGGCGTTCTTTTTCGATGATCTTGGCAACGGTCTGCCACTTGATCGGCTCGATGTAGGTCGCGTCGGCCATGTCCGGGTCGGTCATGATGGTGGCCGGGTTGGAGTTCACCAGGATGACGCGGTAACCCTCTTCGCGCAGGGCTTTACAGGCCTGGGCGCCGGAGTAGTCGAATTCGCAGGCCTGGCCGATAACGATCGGGCCAGCGCCGAGAATCAGGATGCTTTTAATGTCTGTACGTTTTGGCATGGGTTTGTCACTCAAATCCGCAGGTCAGTCGGCAAGCCGTCTTGATCGATTTCTGAAGTCCCGAGGGGGCCGCCGGTGTCGGGGCCGCCCTCGAGGGCTTCTCTCTACAGTCTCAAGGCGAACGCTTAGCGTCGCTTGGCCATCTCGTTGATGAAGCGGTCGAACAGTGGCGCGACATCGTTCGGGCCCGGGCTCGCTTCAGGGTGGCCCTGGAAGCTGAACGCGCTCTTGTCGGTGCGCTCGATGCCTTGCAGGGTGCCGTCGAACAGCGATTTGTGGATCGCACGCACGTTGGCTGGCAGGGTTTCTTCGTCTACCGCAAAACCGTGGTTCTGGCTGGTGATCATCACGACGCCAGTGTCCAGATCCTGCACCGGGTGGTTGGCACCGTGGTGGCCGTGGCCCATTTTCAGGGTCTTGGCGCCGGAGGCCAGAGCCAGCAGTTGGTGACCGAGGCAGATGCCGAATACCGGAATTTCGGTTTCCAGCACTTCCTTGATCGCCTTGATCGCGTAGTCGCATGGCTCTGGATCACCAGGGCCGTTGGACAGGAACACGCCGTCCGGCTTCAGTGCCAGCACATCAGCGGCAGGCGTCTGCGCAGGTACGACGGTGACGCGGCAGCCGCGCTCAACCAGCATGCGCAGGATGTTGACCTTGACGCCGTAGTCGTAGGCAACCACGTGGTAAGGCAGCTCGGAAGCGTCGATGGTCGCGTGGCTGTCGGTTTTCAGATCCCAGACAGTCGAGCGCCACTCGTATTGAGTCTTGGTGCTGACGACTTTCGCCAGATCCATGCCTTTCAGGCCCGGGAAGCCTTGCGCAGCGGCGATGGCCGCTTCTTCGGAGATGTTGTCGCCGGCCATGATGCAGCCGTTCTGTGCGCCTTTTTCACGCAGGATGCGGGTCAGGCGACGGGTGTCGATACCGGCGATTGCCACAACGTTGTTGGCTTTCAGGTAGTCGGACAGGGACATCGTGTTACGCCAGTTGCTCGCTACCAGCGGCAGGTCACGAATGACCAGGCCAGCGGACCAGACGCGGTCGGACTCGGCATCTTCCGGCGTGGTGCCGGTGTTGCCGATGTGCGGGTAAGTCAGGGTAACGATCTGTTGGGCGTAGGAAGGATCGGTAAGGATTTCCTGATAGCCGGTCATTGCGGTGTTGAACACCACCTCACCAACGGTTTGACCGTCGGCACCAATGGCTTCGCCGCGAAAAATGCTGCCATCAGCAAGGGCAAGTATGGCTGGCTTAGTCAAGAAGACCTCCCGTAAATAACGCATGAAAGGGCGATCGCAGGTTGTAAAAAAGCGGAGTGACGTATGGACACGTCACCCCGCTTCTTCACTGAATTATTCTGCGCGCTTTTAGTGGACACACTAAAGCTGTAGCTTACAGAAAAAGGCTTTTTTGGTCCACCGCTAAAGAGCCTAAAAGGCCGGAGAATGCGACAGGTCGTCGCCGAGCGGAAAAAAACCAGCGCAAACAGGGCGTTTGCGCCGGGTTCAGCAGTGTATCAACGCAGGTCAAGCACGTCTTGCATGTCGTACAGACCCGGCTCGCGACCATCCAGCCACAGCGCGGCACGCACCGCGCCCTTGGCGAACGTCATACGGCTAGACGCCTTGTGCGTGATCTCCAGGCGCTCACCTTCGCAGGCGAACAACACGGTGTGATCACCCACCACATCACCACCACGCACGGTGGCGAAGCCGATGGTTTCACGCTCACGAGCGCCGGTATGACCCTCACGACCGTACACCGCGACTTTCTGTAAATCACGATCAAGCGCACTGGCAATCACTTCACCCATGCGCAACGCCGTACCCGACGGCGCATCGATCTTGTGCCGGTGATGGGCTTCGATGATTTCGATATCCGCCTCATCACCCAGCACGCGCGCCGCCATGTCGAGCAGTTTCAGCGACAGATTGACGCCGACACTGAAGTTGGCCGCGAACACGATCGGAATATCTTTGCCCGCGTCGGCCAGCAACTGCTTCTGCGCCGCGTCCAGCCCGGTGGTACCAATGACCATGGCCTTGCCGGCCTTGCGGCAGAACGCGAGGTTTTTCAGCATCACTTCCGGCAGCGTGAAGTCGATCAACACATCGAACTCTTCAGCCACAGCTTCGATATGCCCGGACAGCGGCACACCGATACGCCCCAGCGAGGCCAGCTCCCCCGCATCGACGCCGATCAGCGTGCTGCCAGGACGAACCACGGCGGCGGTCAAACCGGTCAGCGGCGCGCGCTGCTGCACGGCCTCGACCAGAATCTTACCCATGCGCCCAGCAGCGCCCATCACAGCTATACGTCGCATGCCGACTCCTTACAGATCGCCGAAGAAGCGCTTCACACCGTCGAACCAACCGGTGGTTTTCGGCGAGTGGCTATTGTCGTCGGCCAGCGAGCTGCGGAATTCTTCCAGCAGTTCGCGCTGACGACGATTCAGATTGACCGGAGTTTCCACCGCAACGCGGCACATCAAATCGCCCGCACCGCCGCCACGTACCGGCGCCACGCCTTTACCGCGTACGCGGAACTGCTTGCCGGTCTGGGTGCCTTCAGGGATTTTCAGTTTGACGCGACCGTCGAGGGTCGGAATTTCCAGCTCGCCGCCCAGCGCCGCATCAACGAAGCTGATCGGCACTTCGCAGAACAGATGCTTGCCATCGCGCTGGAAGATGTCGTGCTCGCGGACATTGATAACCACATACAGGTCGCCCGTCGGGCCGCCCTGCGTACCCGCTTCGCCTTCGCCGGACAGGCGAATGCGGTCACCGGTATCGACGCCAGCCGGCACTTTGACCGACAGGGTTTTGTACTCTTCAACACGGCCGTCACCGTGGCAGGAGTCGCACGGATCAGAAATGATCTTGCCCTGGCCATGGCAACGCGGGCAGGTTTGCTGCACCGAGAAGAAGCCCTGCTGCATGCGCACCTGACCGATGCCGCCGCAGGTCGGGCAGGTCGATGGCGACGAGCCTTTCTTAGCGCCGGAACCATCGCACGGCTTGCAGTTGACCAGTGTCGGAACGCGGATATTCACCGACGTGCCGCGCACCGCTTCTTCCAGATTCAGCTCCAGGGTGTAGCGCAAGTCGCTGCCACGCTGAGCGCCGCCACGGGAACCACCGCGACCGCCACCGAAGAAATCACTGAAAACATCACCAAAGATGTCCGAGAAGTTCTGACCGCCGAAACCGGCGCCACCGCCACCCATGCTCGGGTCGACGCCGGCATGGCCGTACTGATCGTACGCCGCACGCTTGCTCGAGTCGGACAGCACTTCATAGGCCTCGTTGGCCTCTTTGAACATTTCTTCCGACGCTTTGTCATCGGGATTACGGTCCGGGTGGTGCTTCATCGCCAGACGACGGTAAGCCTTCTTGAGGTCCGCATCGCTTGAGCCGCGCTCAACACCCAACACTTCGTAATAGTCACGCTTTGCCATAAGTCTTCTGCACTCTTGAGGACGTTCGGCAAACCCCTCCTGAGGATGGCCAAACTCGTTGAGCCCCAATACAGGCCCGGACCCAACTCACGTCAATTCAACGATCCTGGTCTTTGTTTCTTGCGGTACTTGCGGCGCGAAAAGCAGGAGCATTCCCGGCCATACCGCCAACATCCGAACCTTGTCGCATGCTGTAAAAATTCGCGTATTCCAGATACGCCAACGCGGGAGCTAGCTCCCGCGCGGCGACATCCTACCAGTCACTGCCTAAAGGCAGTCAACCGGCCGACCAACAACTTACTTGTGGTCTTTGACTTCTTCGAACTCTGCATCGACAACGTCGTCAGCCTTCTCAGCCGATTCGCCTTGCGGGGCTGCGCCATCAGCTGGCTGCGCCTGTTCGGCGTACATCTTCTGAGCAACCGGAGCGGAGACTTTCGACAGCTCTTCAACCTTGGCTTCGATAGCGGCCTTGTCGTCGCCTTTGACAGCGGCTTCCAGAGCAACCACAGCAGCCTCGATCGCAGTCTTCTCTTCGGCGGTGACTTTGTCGCCCGCGTCAGCAATCATTTTGCGCGTCGAGTGAACCAGTGCGTCACCCTGGTTACGGGCAGCGGCCAGCTCTTCGAACTTGCGGTCTTCCTCAGCGTTGGCTTCGGCGTCACGCACCATGCGCTCGATTTCTTCGTCGGACAGACCGGAGTTGGCCTTGATCACGATCGACTGGGTCTTGCCGGTAGCCTTGTCTTTCGCACCAACGTGCAGGATGCCGTTAGCGTCGATGTCGAAGGTCACTTCGATCTGCGGCACGCCACGTGGAGCAGGTGGAATGTCGGCCAGGTCGAACTTGCCCAGGGACTTGTTCTGAGTGGCTTGCTTACGCTCGCCCTGCAGCACGTGAATGGTCACAGCGCCCTGGTTGTCGTCGGCAGTCGAGAACACTTGCGATTTCTTGGTAGGAATCGTGGTGTTTTTCTCGATCAGCGCGGTCATCACGCCACCCATGGTTTCGATACCCAGGGTCAGCGGGCTAACGTCGAGCAGCAGAACGTCTTTCACGTCACCAGCCAGAACGGCGCCCTGAATCGCAGCACCCATGGCAACGGCTTCGTCCGGGTTAACGTCTTTACGAGCTTCTTTACCGAAGAAATCGGTAACCAGCTTCTGTACCAGCGGCATACGGGTCTGACCACCGACCAGAATCACGTCGTTGATCGCGCCAACGTCCAGACCGGCGTCTTTCATGGCGATGCGGCAAGGTTCGATGGTGCGCTGAACCAGGTCTTCAACCAGTGCTTCGAGCTTGGCACGCGAGATCTTCACGTTCAGGTGCTTAGGACCGGTCGCGTCTGCAGTGATGTACGGCAGGTTGACGTCGGTCGACTGAGCGGACGACAGCTCGATCTTGGCTTTCTCAGCGGCTTCTTTCAGGCGCTGCATGGCCAGCGGGTCACCTTTGAGGTTCATGCCGCTTTCTTTCTTGAATTCGTCAACGAGGTAGTCGATCAGACGAATGTCGAAGTCTTCACCGCCGAGGAACGTGTCACCGTTGGTGGCCAGAACTTCGAACTGGTGCTCGCCATCAACTTCAGCGATCTCGATCACGGAAACGTCGAAAGTACCGCCACCCAGGTCATAAACGATCACGGTGTGATCGCCCTTAGCCTTGTCCATACCGTAAGCCAGAGCAGCTGCGGTCGGTTCGTTGATGATGCGCTTTACGTCCAGACCCGCGATGCGGCCGGCGTCTTTGGTCGCCTGACGCTGACTGTCGTTGAAGTAGGCCGGAACGGTGATCACCGCTTCGGTCACGGTCTCGCCGAGATAGTCTTCGGCGGTCTTCTTCATCTTTTTCAGGATTTCAGCCGAGATTTGTGGCGGCGCCATTTTCTGGCCGTTCACTTCAACCCAGGCGTCGTTGTTGTCAGCCTTGACGATCTTGTAAGGGACCATCTGGATGTCTTTCTGCACAACTTCTTCGTCGAAACGACGACCGATCAGACGCTTTACTGCGTACAGGGTGTTGTGCGGGTTGGTTACAGCCTGACGCTTGGCCGACTGACCTACCAGGATTTCGCCATCGTTGGCGTAAGCGATGATCGACGGCGTGGTACGCGCGCCTTCAGCGTTTTCGATAACTTTTGCTTTGCCGTTTTCCAGCACGGAGACGCAGGAGTTGGTAGTCCCCAGGTCGATACCGATAATTTTGCCCATGTTAACTCTCCCGAAACTTTGGATTTTTTTGCCGCAGCAGTGGTGGCTGACTGCGGTAATACTTAAACGCTTGACTTCTAAATGGGGGCCTTGCGGCTAATTTCAAGCCTTCTCGTCAATCGAAGGCGAAATTGGCGCAGGCGCCTTGCTGACCACAACCATGGCCGGACGCAGCAGGCGACCGTTGAGCTGGTAGCCCTTCTGGAACACCTTCAGAACGCTGTTCGGTTCTACGTCGGCGCTTTCTTGCATGGCCATCGCTTGATGCTGAACGGCGTTGAACGGTTCGCCGTGCGGATCGATCGCTTCCAGCTGATAACGCTTGAGGGTGTCGTGGAACATTTTCAGCGTCAGCTCGATGCCTTCGCGCATCGGACGAATGCTTTCGTCGTCCGGGTTCGACAGCTCGAGGCCGCGCTCCAGGCTGTCGACGATCGGCAACAGGTCGCCGGCAAATTTTTCCAGGGCAAACTTGTGCGCCTTCTCGACGTCCTGCTCGGCACGGCGACGGACGTTCTGCAGATCAGCAGCAACACGCAGAGATTGATCCTGCGCGGCGGCCAATTGCTCTTCGAGCACTTGTACACGGGTCGCCAGGTCATCACCCGAACCTTCGGGCGCCTGATTGGCTTCTGGGTTTTGCGTATCTACTGTCTGTTCGTCAGCCATAGAATTCTCCTTTCAATTTCGTCCGCGAGCCTGACTCGCGCTTCTGCCCCGATATATGGGGCCGCAAAATCAGGCTTCAAGGGCCTTCAAACATTAACCCTACAAAAAAGTGCCGAATCCTCATTCCTCGATGCACTAAGCAGATTTGTGGTTCAAGCAAATCGAGCTAAGGGAGGGCATTGTCAGCGCGAAACAAAACACTGTATAAATAACCAGACCTTTAGCTTGGGAGCGGCCTTTATGCTGGTGCACCTGTCCGTACATAACTACGCCATCGTTGAACATCTCGATCTCGAACTTGATCGCGGGATGAGCGTGATCACGGGTGAAACCGGCGCCGGCAAGTCGATCATGCTCGACGCACTGGGCCTGACCCTCGGCGATCGCGCCGACAGCGGTGTGGTTCGTCCCGGCGCCGACAAGGCCGATATCCTTGCGACCTTCGATCTGGCTGACATTCCTGAAGCCAGCACGTGGCTGGCCGAGCGCGATCTGGAGACTGATGGCCCGTGCATTCTGCGCCGGGTGATCACCTCCGAAGGTCGTTCACGCGGCTACATCAACGGCACTCCCTGCCCGCTCGGCGACCTCAAGTCATTGGGCGAGTTGTTGATCGATATCCACAGCCAGCATGAACACCAGTCCCTGCTGAAAACCGATACTCACCGCCGCTTGCTGGACGAGTACGCCGGCGCTACCGACCTGGCCCGCCAGGTTCAGCTCGCCGCCCAGCGCTGGCGCCAGACTCGCCAGGAGCTGGAGCGCCTCTCCAATTCCGGCGACGAACAACGCGCCCGCCATCAATTGCTGAGCTATCAGCTTGAAGAGCTGGAAAACCTCGGCCTCGGTGATAACGAGCTGGAGCAACTGGAGCAGGAACACAAAAACCTGACCAACGCCGAAACCTTGCTGGGCATTTGTCGGCAAGTGGTCGAACAATGCAGCGAAAGCGATTCCGGCAATGTATTGAATGCACTGACCGCCAGCCTTAATCGCCTGTCGAGCGTGAACAATTCCGTTGGCGCATTGGGCGAAGCAAGCAGTTTGCTCACCAGCGCACAGATTCAGGTCGAAGAAGCCGTTGGCGAACTCAATCGCTTCCTAGATAACTTCGATGCCGATCCGGCGCGCCTGCAATATCTGGAAGAACGTCTCGACGCTATTTATACCCTGGCGCGCAAACACCGGATTCAACCCACCGAAGTCGGCGAAATGCAGCAGAAATTGCTGGATGAGATCGAAACCCTCAACGCCAATGACGAATCCATTGAGCGCCTGGGTGAAGAACTGGCCTCCTACGCCCGCCACTATCAGGAGAAAGCCCGAGAACTGAGCGATTTGCGTCATCAGGCTGCCGGCAGTCTCGCCAGTGCTGTTGAGCAGGAAATTCAGCGACTGGGCATGCCGGGGGGACGATTCACCATCGAATTGAAGGCCAACAGCAGCGACGAGTTATTGCCCAACGGGCTGGAGCAGGTCGAATTGCTGGTCAGCGCCAACCCGGGCCAGCCGCTGAAGGCGCTGGCGAAAGTCGCTTCCGGCGGTGAGCTGTCACGGATCAGCCTGGCGATTCAGGTCATCACCGCACAGACATCCCGTGTTCCGACGCTGGTATTCGACGAAGTGGACGTCGGCATCGGTGGCCCGACCGCAGAAATTGTCGGCCAACTGTTGCGCCGTCTCGGCGATCGCGGCCAGGTACTGACTGTCACGCACTTGCCGCAAGTGGCCGCGCAAGGCCATCAGCATCTGTTCGTGCACAAGGTGCGCGGTGAAGAGGCGACGCACACTGCCGTTTCCAAACTGAGCAAGAATGACCGTATAGAAGAAGTGGCACGGATGCTCGGCGGCATCGATCTGACCAAGGAATCCCTGGCCCACGCGAAAAAAATGGTGGTCACTGCCAAGGTTTAGCAATGACAGAAAGCACGAAGGCGACCCTTGGGTCGCCTTCGTTCGTTTCGCGAATGTGAAATTCGCGCGACATGCTTACTTTTTCTTGCGCACGTACAGCACCAGATTGTGATCTACCAGATCAACACCGTGCTCCTCGGCAATTGCCTTCTGGAGCTTTTCGATTTCCGGGCTGACGAATTCGACGACTTCACCGGTTTCCACGTTGACCATATGGTCGTGGTGGCCACCGTCGGCCAATTCGAATACCGCATGGCCGCCGTCGAAGTTGTGACGGACCACGAGGCCAGCCGCTTCGAACTGGGTCAGAACACGGTAAACCGTGGCCAGACCGACGTCCTCGCCAGCTTCCATCAACGCCTTGTAGACGTCCTCGGCACTCATGTGACGCTGCTCGGTGGAGTCGAGCATTTGCAGGATCTTGACCCGTGGCAGGGTCACTTTGAGGCCGGCTTTGCGTAGTTCGCTATTTTCAACCATGGTCAGCTTTCTCGCGATGCTGCTTCGCAGCTTCTCTTAATGCGGGTATGATCGGCGTTTACGTTGTCCCAGCCAAGATAGTGGAAGTCGCCCACCGATGCAAAACACCAAGCTCTTGCTAACCAGTTTCACCTTTGTGGGACTGCTCGCACTCGCCGGTTGTTCATTCCCCGGGGTTTACAAAATCGACATCCAGCAGGGCAATGTCGTCACGCAGGACATGATAGACCAGTTACGCCCGGGAATGACCCGGCCGCAAGTACGGTTTATCATGGGTAACCCTCTGCTTGTCGACACGTTCCATGCCGATCGCTGGGATTATCTGTACAGCCTGCAACCGGGTGGCGGTGAACGCCAACAGGAACGCATCAGCGTTATTTTCAACTCAAACGACCAGCTTGTCAGCCTGTCCGGTGACTTTATGCCGGGCGTAAGCCGTGACGAAGCCATTCTCGGCAAGGACAGTGGCACGACCGTGTCTGCTCCTGCTGAAAACGCCGAGAAGCCAGAACCGGAAAAACCGGTCAAGCCAGGTTCCTTGCTGGATCAGATCCAGAAGGACGTCGATGGTGTGGAAACCGTTCCGGTTCCGACACCTGAGCCGCTGGACACCTCGCCGCAATAATTGGCGAGGCAATAAAAAACCCGGAAATTCCGGGTTTTTTATTGCCTGCAATTTGGCTTTTTACGCGTTTCGAGCCTTGGCTTCGGCAGCCTTGGCTGCTCGCAAGCGTCGAACCTCTTTCGGATCGGCAAGCAATGGGCGATAAATCTCGATGCGCTCCCCTGCCTGAATAACCCGCGAGTCCGGGTCAGCAACTACTTTGCCAAAGATGCCCAGCGGGCACTCCGCCAGATTCAACTCGGGAAACTCGCTAGCGATACCCGATGCAAGCACCGCAGCCCGCACCGTCGCGCCTTCATTGACGCTGAATGAGCGCAATACCTGACGATCCACGGCCGCGTATACCACCTCTATCTCGATCACCGGCTCAACCATGCATCTGCTTGGCGCGCTGGCAGAACGCGTCCACTAGCGTATTCGCAGCCTGATTGAACAGCGGCCCCAACGTCGCGCGCACTAGCGGCCCGGCGTAATCGAACGACAGATCCAGACTGATCTTGCAGGCCTTCTCATTCAAAGCCTTGAACACCCAGACGCCGTGCAACTGATTGAACGGGCCTTCTTCCAGGTTCATTTCAATCGACTGCCCTGGCACCAGCGTATTACGCGTCACGAAATGCTGACTGAGCCCGCCCTTGGCTACGCCAACACTGGCGCGCATATGCTCCGACGAGCTTTCCAGCACTTCCGCCGAGGAGCACCACGGCAGAAATTCCGGGTAGCGCGCCACGTCGTTGACCAGGTCATAGAGAAATTGCGCCGGGTACGGCAGCAACGCCGATCGTTGAATATGTGTCGTCATGTGAGCGTTACTTCCAGAGCTGAGCGGCAAACACTACAAGAATGCCGATGGGCGCCACGTAGCGCATCAAGAACAAAGACAGGGCGAACAGTAGCGGATTGCGGATCGACAACTCGTCGCGTACCGCTTCACGCCCCATCACCCATCCGGCAAACAGCACGAAACACAGGCCACCGAGCGGCAGCATGATCCGTGAGGTGAAGAAATCGATCACACCAAAGAAGTCCAGACCGCTCTGCGCACCCCATTGGTAGAGATGGAACATCCCGCCTTCGTTCACGAAAAATTTGGCTTCCTTCCAGATATTGAAGGAGAACACCGTGCCCAGACCGACGAACCAGCAAGTGAAGGCAAGCCAGAAAGTCACCCACGCGCGGCTGATTTTGGTCCGCTCAACCAGATAGGCAACCATCGGCTCCAGAAGGGAGATCGCCGAACTCCAAGCAGCGATCGCCACCAGCACAAAGAACACCACGCCCATCAACTGACCGAACGCCACGTTACCAAAGGCAAATGGCAGACTGACGAACATCAGCCCCGGCCCTTCGCTAGGGTTCAGGCCTCCGGCAAATACAATCGGGAACAAGGCCAGACCGGCGATCAGCGAAACAAAGGTATCGAGCAGTGCCACGCCGACAACGGTGCCCGACAACGATGAACTCTTCGGCATATAAGCACCGTAGATCATGATCGAACCGACACCGACGCTCAGCGAGAAGAACGCGTGCCCCATGGCCGGCAACAAGCCGTCGAGGACTTTTTCCGGGTGGAAGTCGAACATGAAATGCACGCCTTCCATGAAATGCCCGGTGGTCATGCTGTAACCCAGCAACACCAGAATCATCACGAACAGCAGCGGCATCATGATGCGCAGGCTGCGCTCAAGCCCGGCGACCACGCCCTTGGCGATGACGAAGGCCGACAGCAGCATGAAAATCGTATGCCAAAGTGTCAGACGCCATGGATTGGAGATGACATTGCCGAAATAAGCGCCGACTTGATCGGCTGTGGCGCCCTGGAAGTCGCCGCGACCCATATCGACAATGTAGTCGAGCGACCAGCCGCCGACCACACTATAGAAAGACAGGATCAACAATGCCGTGATCATCCCGGCAAATGCGCCCCACGACCATTTGCCCGAGTGCCCGGCTTCCAGTGCCAGCACCTTCAAGGCGTTCGCCGGACTCTGGCGGGCGCGCCGGCCGATCAGGGTTTCAGCGAGCATGACCGGGATGCCGATCAGCGCGATGCACGCCAGAAACATCAGCACAAAGGCGCCGCCGCCGTAGACCCCGACCATGTAGGGGAACTTCCAGATACTACCCAGTCCCACGGCCGAACCGGTCGCGGCGAGTATGAATACCCAGCGGCTAGCCCAACTGCCGTGGACAGAAACCTTGTCTGTCGACATCGTTTATCACGCCCAAGCGTTAGAAAAAGAGGCCGCATTGTCCGGGATTCACTCAACCTGCTCAAGCACGCAGCATCACCGTAGCCGACGGCGGTTTATCTCCATATAATGCCGCCCCTATGGCTAAACAGAAGAAACACCCAACAGGGACCATCGCGCAGAACAAAAAGGCGCGACACGATTACTTCATCGAGCACAAGTTCGAGGCTGGTCTGGTCCTGGCCGGCTGGGAAGTAAAAAGTCTGCGGGCAAGCAAGCTACAGCTGGTCGACAGCTACGTTCTGCTCAAGGATGGCGAAGCATGGTTGCTCGGCAGCCACATCACGCCTCTGATGACCGCAAGTACCCACGTCATCGCTGACCCGGTGCGCACACGCAAATTGCTGCTCAACCGCCGCGAGCTGGAAAAGCTCGCCGCCGCTGTGCAGCAAAAGGGTTACGCCTGCGTCTGCCTGTCCTGGTACTGGAGCAAGCACATGGTCAAGTGCGAAATTGCTCTGGGCAAGGGCAAGAAGGAATACGACAAGCGTGATACCGAGCGCGAGCGCGATGCCGGTCGTGAACTGCAGCGTGCGGTGCGCAACAAGGGCAAGGAAGACTAGTCTTCCCCCCCTTTAAAGCAAAGATCGCAGCCTGCGGCAACTCCTACAGGGAAATACATATTCCTGTGTAGGAGCTGCCGCAGGCTGCGATCTTTTGCTTTAAAGAATTACATCCCCTTGCGCCGCTCCGCTCGAGCCATGCGCTGAACCTCCTGCCGCACTTCCTCCAGCACTTCCTGCACATACAAAATATGTCGGCTGGAGACTTCCCGCGCCTGCTCGGCGCGACCTTCAATAATCGCCAGATACAATTCCCGATGTTGCGTGATCAGCATGTCGCGGGTTTCCGTGCGCTGCTTGTACATGCCGCCGATGTTGGTGACCACGTTGCGCTTAAGCAGATCGAACAGCCCGCGAATGGTGTGCAGCAGCACCGCGTTATGACTGGCTTCAGCAATCGCCAGATGAAATTTCGCATCCGCCGCGCCCTCCTCCGCCCGACTGACTTCATCGTGACGCGAATAGCAGTCCTGCAGCTCTTCAAACGCGGCGGTCAGCCGCTCACGATCGACATCGGTGGCGCGCAATGCGGCGTAATAGGCGCACGATGCCTCCAAAGTATGCCGAAACTCCAGTAGATCGCGCTGTGCTTCAGGATTGCTTTCGAGCAACTGCAGCAGCGGATCACTGAACGTCGAGCCGAGGCTTTCCACGACATAGTTGCCGCCGCCCTGACGACTGACCAGCAGACCTTTGGCCGCCAGTTTCTGGATCGCTTCACGCAGCGAAGGCCGTGATACGCCAAATTGTTCTGCCAGCGTGCGCTCCGCCGGCAACCGCTCACCGGACTTCAGCGTGCCCTCAAGGATCATCCCCTCAAGTCGCTCGACAATATCGTCAGACAAACGGCGCTGACGTATCTGATCAAACCCCATAACTCATTTCTCCACGATCCCGACCGCTCGCCGGGCTCTCTATTCTGGCCTATCGGCGCCTTGCCGACACCTACCAGACACCACTTGCCCAAACCAGATCAGATGCGATCTGCACCGCTTGTTCGACAAAAGTTTCAGGGCGACAAATTGACACACCGACACCAAGGCTTTTACCCTAGCCAACAGCGATTGTAAATTGGTCTTACCAATTATCCAAGAACGCTGACAGTGCCTGACCAACAACAATTAGGGGCCACCCCATATGCAAACCTGGCAACAGCTCTACAGCCCGCTCGGCAGTCTCGGCGTGTCCGCACTCGCGGCCGTCATCCCCATCGTGTTCTTTTTCCTCGCATTGGCGGTGTTCCGCCTCAAAGGCCATGTGGCCGGGAGCATCACCCTCGCCCTGTCGATTGCCGTGGCGATCTTCGCGTTCCAGATGCCGGTCGATATGGCCTTCGCCGCCGCCGGATATGGCTTCGCCTACGGTCTGTGGCCGATTGCATGGATCATTGTCGCGGCGGTGTTCCTCTACAAACTGACGGTCAAAAGTGGTCAGTTCGAGGTCATTCGCAGCTCGGTGTTATCGATTACTGACGACCAGCGCCTGCAAGTGCTGCTGATCGGTTTCTGCTTCGGAGCGTTCCTGGAAGGTGCCGCCGGTTTCGGCGCACCCGTGGCGATTACTGCCGCGTTGCTGGTCGGACTGGGCTTCAACCCCCTGTACGCCGCTGGCCTGTGCCTGATCGCCAACACCGCACCGGTAGCGTTCGGCGCACTGGGGATCCCGATCATCGTCGCCGGCCAAGTCACCGGTATCGACGCGTTCAAGATCGGCGCCATGACCGGTCGCCAACTGCCGCTGCTGTCGCTGTTCGTGCCGTTCTGGCTGGTGTTCATGATGGACGGCCTGCGCGGCGTACGTGAAACCTGGCCAGCGGCGTTGGTTGCGGGCCTGAGCTTCGCCATCACCCAATACTTCACCTCGAACTTCATTGGGCCAGAATTGCCGGACATCACCTCGGCGCTGGCCAGCCTGATATCGCTGACCCTGTTCCTGAAAATCTGGCAGCCAAAACGCACCGCAGGCGCGCAAATCGCCGGCGCCACGTCGAGCGCAGCGATCACCGCCAGCGTCGGCGGTTTCGGCCAGAAGCGCACCACCGTGGCGTCGCCTTACAGCCTCGGGGAAATTTTCAAAGCCTGGTCACCGTTCCTGATCCTCACCGTGCTGGTAACGATCTGGACGCTGAAGCCTTTCAAGGCGATGTTCGCCGCTGGCGGTTCGATGTACAGCTGGGTGTTCAACTTCGCGATCCCACACCTTGATCAATTAGTGATCAAAACCGCACCGATCGTAGCC
Organism: Pseudomonas sp. Irchel s3a12; assembly: GCF_900187485.1. Classification (NCBI taxonomy): domain Bacteria; kingdom Pseudomonadati; phylum Pseudomonadota; class Gammaproteobacteria; order Pseudomonadales; family Pseudomonadaceae; genus Pseudomonas; species Pseudomonas sp. Irchel s3a12. The sequence continues at coordinate 50,756 of NZ_FYDN01000006.1, read as the reverse complement.
GTCCCGACTGCCATTCCAGCGGTGTTCAAACTCGATCCGATTTCCGCGACCGGCACGGCGATTTTCTTCTCCGCGCTGATCTCGATGCTGGTCTTGAAGATCAATTTCAAAATTGGTCTGACCACTTTGAAAGAGACCTTCTACGAACTGCGCTGGCCAATCCTGTCGATCGGCATGGTGCTGGCGTTCGCTTTCGTCACCAACTACTCCGGCATGTCTTCGACCATGGCGCTGGTGCTGGCCGGTACGGGCGCCGCGTTCCCGTTCTTCTCACCGTTCCTCGGCTGGCTGGGCGTATTCCTCACCGGTTCGGATACTTCATCCAACGCCCTGTTCAGCTCGCTGCAGGCGACCACCGCTCACCAGATCGGCGTCAACGACACCCTGCTGGTGGCAGCGAACACCAGCGGCGGCGTGACCGGCAAGATGATCTCGCCACAATCGATCGCCGTGGCCTGCGCCGCGACCGGTCTGGTGGGCAAGGAGTCGGATCTGTTCCGCTTCACCCTCAAGCACAGCCTATTCTTTGCAACGATTGTCGGCTTGATCACCCTGGCCCAGGCCTACTGGTTCACTGGCATGCTGGTGCACTAAACCTACAAGAAACACAGAAAAAACCGACGCCGGCTCGTGATGCCGGCGTCAGCAATTCACAACCCGGTCTGTAAGGCTGCTGAAAGCAACGCTCTTTATATTCAGCAGCCGCCACAGACGGATAACCGGGCCCACCCGGAGACACGCCTGATGAGCGAGCTTTTTTACAACGCTGTGCCAAACGCGACGCGCGTGGCACCGCCACTGCCCGAACCTCGGCAATACCCCAGCGAGAAACCGTCGCGGGTCTACCTGTTCGGCACGTGTGTGGTCGACCTGTTCTACCCCGAAGCCGGGATGGACGCCATCCACTTGCTGGAGCGCGAAGGGATCCGGGTCGAGTATCCGCAAGGGCAGAGTTGCTGCGGCCAACCGGCCTACACCTCGGGTTACACCGAGCAGGCGCGGACGGTGGCGCGCTCGCAACTGGCGCTGTTTGCCGGGCATTATCCGGTAGTGGTGCCGTCGGGTTCCTGCGCCGGCATGCTGCGCGAGCATTACGCCGACTTGTTCAAGGACGAGCCGGAGACGTTGAAACAGGTTCAGGCCCTCGCGGCCCGCACCTATGAACTGGCCGAATTTCTGCTGTTCGTCTGCAAGGTGCAACTCAAGGACAGCGGTGAACCGGTCAAAGTCGCGCTGCACACTTCGTGTTCGGCACGCCGCGAAATGAACACCCACCTGCACGGCCGCGAGTTGTTGGCGCAGTTGAGCAACGTGGAACGGGTCAACCATGACCACGAAAGCGAATGCTGTGGCTTCGGTGGGACATTCAGCGTCCGTATGCCAGACATTTCCGGCGCGATGGTGGCTGACAAGACCCAAGCGTTGAAGGATTCCGGCGCGCATCTGGTGTTGAGCGCCGACTGTGGCTGTTTGATGAACATCAACGGCGCATTGGAGAAACAAAAAGAAGCGCTGCGCGGGCAACATCTCGCGAGCTTCTTGTGGCAGCGAACCGGAGGTGCGCAATGAGCACTTCCGCGATTATTCCTACGGTCGCCGTAGAAGAAGATTTCCGCGCCCGGGCACACAATGCCTTGGGCGATCAGCAGCTACGGAACAATTTCCGCACTGCCATGGACTCACTGATGGTCAAGCGGGCAGCCGCTTTCAGTGATGCCCACGAAAGAGAACATTTGCGCGCACTGGGCAATTCGATCAAGGCCCGCGCGCTGTCCAAGCTGCCCGACCTGCTCGAGCAACTGGAACAGAACCTGACCCGCAACGGTGTGACAGTGCACTGGGCGGAAACGGTGGACGAGGCCAATGGCATCGTCTTATCGATCATCCGCGCTCACGAGGCGCGGCAAGTGATCAAGGGCAAATCGATGGTCAGCGAAGAGATGGAGATGAACCATTTCCTCGAGGCTCGGGACATTGAATGTCTGGAGTCCGATATGGGGGAATACATCGTCCAGCTCGACCACGAGAAGCCTTCACACATCATTATGCCGGCGATCCACAAGAATGCCGGTCAGGTCGCGTCCTTGTTCCACGACAAACTTGGCGTGGAATACACCAAGGACGTTGACCAACTCATTCAGATCGGTCGCAGAGTCCTGCGGCAGAAATTCTTCGAAGCGGACATCGGTGTCTCCGGCGTCAACTTCGCCGTCGCCGAAACCGGCACCCTGCTGCTGGTGGAAAACGAAGGCAACGGCCGCATGACCACCACCGTGCCGCCGGTGCACATCGCCGTCACCGGCATCGAAAAAGTCGTGGAAAACCTGCGTGACGTGGTGCCGCTGCTGTCACTGCTGACGCGCTCGGCGCTGGGCATTCCGATCACCACTTACGTCAACATGATCTCCGGCCCGCGCAAGGAACACGAACTCGACGGCCCGCAGGAAGTGCACCTGGTGCTGCTCGACAACGGTCGCAGTCAGGCCTTCGCCGACAGTGAACTGCGTCAGACCTTGAACTGCATCCGCTGCGGCGCCTGCATGAACCATTGCCCGGTCTACACCCGCGTCGGTGGCCACACCTATGGCGAGGTGTACCCGGGACCGATCGGCAAAATCATCACCCCGCACATGGTCGGTCTGGCCAAAGTCCCCGATCACCCGAGCGCTTCATCGCTGTGCGGTGCCTGCGGTGAAGTGTGCCCAGTAAAAATTCCGATCCCGGCAATCCTGCGGCGCCTGCGCGAAGAGAACGTCAAAGCCCCGGACAGCCCGAATCAAGTGATGCGCGGCCAGGGCAGCAAGTATTCGCGCAAGGAACGTTTCATCTGGAACGCCTGGGCCAAGCTCAACAGCTCTCCGACCTTGTATCGATTGTTCGGCTTCTTCGCCACGCGCCTGCGTGCCCTGACCCCGAGCAATGTCGGCCCATGGACACAAAATCACAGCGCGCCGAAACCCGCTGCCCGCTCACTGCACGACATGGCCCGCGAGCATCTGGCCAAACAGGGAGACCGCTGATGAGCGCCAAGCAAAATATCCTCGGCAAACTGCGGAAAAGTCTGACTGGCGCCACACCGATTGCCGACAACTTCGATGTCGATCTGGTGACGCAGCCTTACACCTACAGCGCCGAACAACGCATCCCGCAACTGCGCAAATTGATGGAAGCGGTGCACACCGAAATCCACCTGACCTCCGACGCAGAATGGCCGGCGTTGCTCGCACAATTGTTGCGCGACCGCCAGTTGCCGAGTTTGTTGATCGCGCCGACGACGGCGCACGGGCAGAAAATCACACAGCATTGGGCGAACAATCCTGATCTGCCGACACTGAAATCCTACGACCGGCCAATGGAAGAGTGGAAAGCCGAACTGTTCAACGACACCCCGGCCAGCCTCACCGGCACCCTCGGTGCAATCGCCGCCACCGGCAGCCTGATCCTCTGGCCAACCCGCGAAGAACCGCGTTTGATGAGCCTGGTCCCGCCGGTGCATTTCGCCCTGCTCAAGGCCAGCGAAATCCGTGACAACTTCTATCAGGTGCAAGAGGAATTCGCGTGGGCCCAGGGCATGCCGACCAATGCTCTACTGGTCTCCGGTCCATCGAAAACTGCCGACATTGAGCAAGTGCTGGCTTACGGCGCCCACGGCCCGAAAGACCTCGTGGTGCTGATCCTGGAGGACCAATGACGCTTCCGGTGAATTTCCTGCGTGATGCGCAACAACTGATTCCGGCCGAGCGCCGTTTTGATGATCCGTTATCGACTCTGGCCTTTGGCACCGACGCCAGTTTTTATCGACTGATCCCGCAACTGGTAATCCGCGTCGAGTCCGAAGATGAAGTGGTGGCGCTGCTAAAACTGGCTCAGCGCGACCATGTTCCAGTGACCTTCCGTGCGGCGGGCACCAGCCTTTCCGGTCAGGCGATCAGCGATTCCGTTTTGATCGTGCTTGGGGATAACTGGAACGCTCGCGAGATTCGCGGCCAAGGCACGCAAATACGCCTGCAACCCGGGGTGATCGGCGCACAGGCCAACGCATGGCTGGCACCGTTCGGGCGCAAGATCGGCCCGGATCCGGCGTCGATCAACGCCTGCAAAATCGGCGGCATCGTCGCTAACAATGCCAGCGGCATGTGCTGCGGCACCGCGCAAAACACCTACCACACGCTGGCCGGGATTCGCCTGGTGCTGGCCGATGGCACGCGCCTGGATACCGAAGACGCTACAAGTGTCGCGGCATTCCGCGTAAGCCACGGCGATCTGCTCGAACGCTTGGCGACATTGGGCCGCGAGACCCGCGCCAACGCCGAACTGGCTGCACGAATCCGCCACAAATACCGTCTGAAAAATACCACCGGCCTGTCACTCAACGCCTTGGTGGATTTCGATGAGCCTGTGGATATCTTGAGCCACTTGCTGGTCGGTTCCGAAGGCACCCTCGGCTTCATCAGCGCGGTGACTTACGACACCGTGATCGATCATCCGAACAAGGCGTCGGCACTGATCGTGTTCCCGGATGTGGAGACTTGCTGCAACGCGGTCACCGTGTTGAAAAGCCAACCGGTGTCCGCCGTAGAGCTGCTCGATCGGCGTAGCCTGCGCTCGGTGCAAGACAAACCGGGCATGCCTGCTTTCGTACAACAGCTGTCGAACAATGCCTGCGCACTGCTGATCGAATCCCGCGCCGCATCTTCCACTTTGCTGCAGGAGCAGCTGGGGCAGATCATGGCGTCGCTCAGCGACTTCCCAGTGGAGAAGCAGGTCGACTTTACCGAAGACCCTGCCGAGAACGCCAAGCTCTGGGCGATCCGCAAGGACACCTTCCCCGCCGTAGGCGCAGTGCGCAAAACCGGCACCACGGTGATCATCGAAGACGTGACCTTCCCGGTCGAACAACTGGCGATCGGCGTCAATCGCTTGATCGAGTTGTTCGACAAACATGCCTACGACGAAGCGATCCTTTTCGGACACGCACTGGAAGGCAATCTGCACTTTGTCTTCACCCAAGGCTTCAACAACCCAGAAGAAGTCGCACGCTATCAAGCGTTCATGGATGACGTCGCGCAACTGGTCGCAGTGGAATTCGGCGGCTCGCTGAAAGCCGAACACGGCACCGGTCGCAACATGGCGCCGTTCGTGGAACTGGAATGGGGCAGCGACGCCTATCAGTTGATGTGGCAGCTCAAACGTCTGCTCGACCCGAATAGCATTCTCAATCCCGACGTGGTGCTCAGCGAAGATCCGCAGATCCACCTCAAGCACCTGAAGCCGCTGCCGGCGGCGGATGAGATTGTCGATAAGTGCATAGAGTGCGGCTTCTGCGAACCTGTCTGCCCGTCAAAAGGCCTGACCCTCAGCCCGCGCCAGCGCATTGTCATCTGGCGCGATATTCAGGCGAAAAAACGTGCAGGTGTCGACACCACCGAACTGGAAAAAGCCTACGAGTACCAAGGCATCGAAACCTGCGCCGCCACTGGTCTGTGCGCGCAACGTTGCCCTGTAGGCATCAATACCGGTGAGCTGGTGAAAAAACTCCGAGCCCGACACGCGACGCATCAGAAAACCGCTGACTGGATCGAAGGAAATTTCGCCAAGACCCTGCAAGGCGCACGCTTCACCCTACACGTGGCCAACGGCGCACGAATGATGCTCGGCGCGCCGCGTCTGGCGAAACTTTCGGCAACCATTACGCGCCTGTCCAAAGGTCAGGTGCCGTTGTGGACGAATGCGATGCCGCAACCGGAGAAAGCCATTCGCTTCAGCCCCAGCGTGTCGGACGAGCGCCCGCGCGTTGTCTATCTGGCCGCGTGTGTGTCGCGAGTGATGGGCCCGGCGGCGGGTGACAAAGAGCAAATGTCGCTCTACGACAAAACCCGTGGCTTGCTGGAGAAGGCCGGCTACCAAGTGGTCTTCCCGGACAATCAGGACAATCTCTGCTGCGGTCAGCCTTTCGCCTCGAAAGGCTACGCCGAACAGGCCGAACACAAGCGTCAGGAACTGATCAGCGCACTGCTGCATGCGAGTCGCGGCGGACTCGATCCGATCTACTGCGACACCAGCCCGTGCACGTTGCGACTGGTTCAGGACGTAGGAGAAACCCGCCTGGATCTGTACGACCCGGTGCGCTTCATCCGTACGCACCTTCTCGATCGACTCGACTTCACCCCGCAAGAGGCACCGATTGCCGTACACGTGACCTGCAGCACGCAGCATCTGGGCGAAAGCCAGGCGTTGATCGATCTGGCGCGCAAGTGCAGCAACAACGTGGTCATCCCGGAAGGCATTCATTGCTGTGGGTTTGCTGGCGACAAGGGCTTCACCACGCCGGAGCTGAACAGCCACTCGCTGCGCACGCTCAAGGATGCCGTGCAGCATTGCAGCGAGGGGATTTCCACCAGTCGAACTTGTGAGATCGGTCTGACGCAACATGGCGGAATTGACTACCACGGACTGGTCTATCTGGTGGATCGCGTGACCCGGGCGAAGGCCTGTTGAAGAAAAATAGAACCCTTGAGTTCGACTGTAGTCCACAGAATAACCCCGACTGATCGGGGTTTTTCTTCCATACGGTTGCCCGTCCTGACGGCCAGCGAAGTCTGGACCCACTCGGTTCAAGGAGATACACATGAAACGTTCTGTACTGTTAGGTCTGTTCGTTACTGCATCGATGATGGCGTCCACTTCGTTTGCTGACGGCAAGCCTGCTGACCTGTGTGATGCCAATATTCAGACCATCAACAATGCCAAGGGCCAGCTGTCAGCGAACCCGGAACTGAGTCAGCGTGCTAACGCCAGTGTGAGCAAGGCCGAGGCGCTCAAGGCTCAAGGCAAAATCGACGATTGCATTGCGGAAACGTCGCAAACCATCGTGGAATTGCGCAAGTCCACCGGTACCAACAACTGATCAGCGTCCCGGCCAACCTTCGGGTTGGCCTTGTGGGCCGATTGGCGTACACTGCACACGCTTGTTGCTCAAACAGATGTACTGAGCAATGAGTTCGGGGCCGTTTAGGATTCGACGCCGGTTGCGAAACTTTAGGTGCATGCCGACTTGGTAACAGAAGTCGTAAATCCACTGTTGCAACTACTTATAGTTGCCAATGACGACCAATACGGTGTTGCTCTCGCTGCTTAATTGCAGCTGACAATGCTCCTGGTACCTTCGGGTCCAGCAATCATCAGGGGATGTCTGTAAACCCAAAATGATTGTCATATAGAACAGAATCGCCGTGCAGTACGTTGTGGACGAAGCGGCTAAAACTTACACAACTCGCCCAAAGCACCCTGCCCTTCGGGTCGCTGAGGGTTAACTTAATAGAAACGGCTACGCATGTAGTACCGACAGCGGAGTACTGGCGGACGGGGGTTCAAATCCCCCCGGCTCCACCACTTCAACATCTAAAGACGTCCACGGACGTCTTTTTTTGTGCCTGAAATCCAGTGAATACGGGGTTTTCAGGGCCATTGAGCTCCACAGCGCTTCAGGCAGATCCATTTTGAAATGTATTCCAAGGCGTATTCCAAGCCCGTGACTGGTAAATTTTGGAATACACAAACAGCGTTGGAGTACCCATGGGAGCCCGAGCCACACGCCTTTCAGACCTTAAAATCAAAGCCGCCAAGCCTAAGGACAAAGACTACACATTGACCGACGGCGACGGCCTTCAGTTACGAGTCCGAACCAACGGTTCGAGGCTTTGGAATTTCAACTACATCCATCCCGTGACCAAGAAACGGATCAACATGGGACTGGGAACATTCCCGGAACTCAGCCTGGCTCATGCGCGAAAACGCACGGTTGAAGCCAGGGAGCTGGTTGCCCAAGGACTGGACCCGAAAGAGCAACGCGATGCAGATCGCCAAGCAAAAAAAGCTGCGACAGAGCACACCTTTCAAAACGTCGCGACAGCCTGGTTTGAACTCAAGAAAGACTCCGTGACCACCGCCTACGCTGAAGACATTTGGCGCTCGCTCACGTTGCACATCTTCCCGGATCTACACGCCACCCCAATTTCTGAAATCAGCGCGCCTCAGGTCATCAAGTTGCTTAGGCCACTTGAAACCAAAGGCAGCTTGGAAACGGTCAAGCGCCTGACCCAACGCCTCAACGAAATCATGACTTACGGGGTGAACTACGGACTCATTCATGCCAACCCCCTGAGTGGAATTCGATCGGTTTTCAAAAAGCCAAAAAAGAAAAACATGGCGGCATTGCCCCCCGATGAACTCAATGAACTCATGGTGGCAATTGCCAACGCCAGCATCAAAAGAACCACCCGGTGCCTCATCGAGTGGCAACTCCACACGATGACTCGGCCTGCAGAAGCTGCGACCACCCGATGGGCTGACATCGATCTCAAGAAGAAGATCTGGACGATCCCAGCGGAGCGCATGAAGAAACGCCGCACACACATCATCCCGCTCACGGAGCACGCTTTGGCGCTTCTAGAAGCGATCAAGCCCTACAGCGGACACAGGGAATACGTGTTTCCCGCCGACCGTAATCCCCGCACCCATTGCAACAGCCAGACCGCCAACATGGCGCTGAAACGGATGGGGTTTGAGGGGCGACTCGTAAGCCACGGAATGCGCTCCATGGCGAGCACCATCTTGAATGAACACGGGTGGGATGCGGAGCTGATCGAGGTCGCGCTTGCGCATGTGGACAAAGACGAAGTCCGTAGCGCCTACAACCGGGCGGACTACATAGAGCGAAGACGCCCGATGATGGCTTGGTGGAGTGAACATATCCAGCAAGCGGCAACCGGGAGCTTGTCGGTTTCAGCCGTTCAAAACGCCAATGGACTTAACGTAGTCTCGGTGAGATAGACGCAATAACGCTCGTCTCGTATTCACTACTGAGACATTCGCCTGCCGAATCACCCGAGATCATTAACACAGCGTTCTAGATCACTCCCCAGATACCAATCATCACAAAGGCCAAACAATGTGTCCGTAGCAGAGATCGCATTGTTGGCTGACATACGGAACAGTCCTAGATGAGATGTCGGGTAACAGGCCAACGTGGCCCAGACCTCGGAGACACCTCATGACCAACCAACACTCCTCCCATACCTTGCAGGCTCAAGACGCTCCGCGCTCTGCGGTCCTATCGCTTATGGTCGATAACCGTCTGACACCTCTGGATCGCAATTGCTGGCACGTGATGCACTCGCTACGGTCGGCTGGAGGTCTGTACACCTTGGCAGGAATGGGTCAATTGCGCTCATATCTCGCGTGCGCCCCGCTGGCAAAACGAGCCTCTTACGAAACCGCCTCGCGAGCGCTAACAGTTCTGCGCCTAACTGGTTGGATAAGCTTGGTCGGCCAGAATAGCGACCTCATTACGGGCAACGTTCTGAACGAGCTCTATCAGATCAACGAGAGTGCCCTGAACTTCCGCGAAGCCTGCGCCTTAGACGCCACCCTTCCAGCGCTTCTCGAGAACTGCATCGGCCATAAGCACACCCATCTCGATTGCATCGCGAAGCACATCGAAGCTACGCGGGAGCAAACGTCCAAAGACAATGCCGCACTCACGCCGGCACAACGTGACGAGGACGATGAGCCGCCACCCTCAGGAAAACGCCCGGTCTCCACCAGAAAACCTGTACCGAGTCATCCCGCAACAAGAACCTCCGTCACGCAGCAGACCGACCAGAAACACCTCAGCACCGGCGACAGTACGTATAAAAACAAATATAAAAAAATACGTACGTACCGCACACGCGCACGTGAGGATCGCCATTTGACACAAGGGCCAGTGACACTGCCGCAATGCCTGGCAAACGCCAAAGCTGATCAACAACAAGACGTGCTGACAGCCCTGACTCGACTGCCACCGCAACATCGCCAGCAAGTGCTGGACGAACTCCAGGCGCGCAGTCAACGTGGGTCGGTGCGTAACGTCGTCGCCTATTTCTTCGGGTTGATAAATCGAGCATTAGCCGGCGAGTTCCGACCGTGGGCAGGCCGTAAAAAAGAGCAGAAAACTGTCGCCCTCATTACGCCCCCTGCAATGGCCTGGGCTGCCGCGGAGGTCAAACAAAAGCCCGCCACAAGATCGAAGACAAGTCAGCAGGGCCTGCCGCACGTTGCCGAGATGCGCAAGATAATGAAGGGGCCAAGGATTGCAGACGATCTGGCTGCACAGGTCATGAAAAGCTTGGCCTGCCAGCCGCTTCCTGCCTAGAGCATGCGTCAGTAATCCCTGCGCAACTGGTTATAAAGCAGTCGGGGAACATTAGGAAATCCCGAATAACCGTTTTCGGATTTACAGCGAACACCGCAGGGAGCAACTTCACATCTCGTCTCGCTGATGTGATCAGCACCCAAAAGCCGTCAGGATCTGCAAGACGGCGCTGCGGTTTCCCGCAGGATCCTCCCGAATGACCGCATCGCTTCCGGCAGCGCGGACAGTCGACATCAATGTCGATGGAAGCATGTTACTCACCCCCACCCACGACGGGCCTTTCCCGTCCGGGCAAGGCCTTTCTTGTTTATTCGGAGGCCTTAATGAACATTCGACTAGCGCTGTATCAAGCACTGAAAGCGATCGACGTGCCTGAGCCAAAAATCGATGCTGTAATCCTAGCTATGGAGACTGCGTTGCAGTCACCTCCTACCGTTAAATCCGATCCAGACGTAGAACACTTTCGGACAGAGCTATCTCGCGTCGCATCTGATCTCACCCTCAACATTGGCACGATGATGTTCCCAGTGGTGGCAGCGGTCTTCGTCTTTATGGCGATGATTGATTAACGATCTACTTTTTCGGCAGTACCGAGAACCACCTACCCTATGGCAGGTGGTTTTTTCTTGTGAACCGGAAAGCTAAGCGTGTAGTGCTGCGTAAGCGAGCGAGTGACAGCACTCGTCTTCGCCTTTAATCAAAGGCAGAGGGACACCCGGTTAAAATCGGGTACATCTAAATTAGTCGTTCATGACATCTGCGCTTATTTGATGGACTTGCTGACTGGTGGCCACGCGAAGGAATTGGGCTATGTCCGTGAGAGGGACTTGCGCTGCCCCCTCTAATCGTGGTGTTCACGACACAGCTCACCATTATCAGCGCCCTATACCCGATGCTGGGAATGGTTGGTTTCTACGGGTTACGACGGGCAGAAATCGGCCAGAAGCAGACAGTCGACTCGGTTCTGGTTTCGCCCGATAGTGAATGCTTGCAGCATGCGACTGCATACCCAAAAGCAATTCTGGCTTATTGCCAATACCGTATATCTCCATATGCTCCTCTCTCATTTTCCGCGAACACCACGGCGCTCGGGTCTGTAAGCTATTCAGGAGGCCCGTTGCAAACTCTCTCATGACCGTCGGCGATTCGTCATCAGTCCACAGAGAGCCCTATGACTATACTCATCCGCCGCGCCGCATCCCTTCGTTCAGGGGAATTCAAACAATTGATCCGCGTTGCATCTGTTGCTGGCCGTCTGCCAAAGCGCGACGTGATGCTCTTATGGCTCACACACTCTGGCGGCAAAGGTGCTGACTGCGACCGGCGACGTGGAAAGTCGTATCTAACTGTCGACATCGAGGTGATCCGTCGTGCTTTCGAGTTTGCACTGGCATAGTGATATCGATAATTCTTACCGCTAGTCAGCATTGATAATGAAATGTCCGTCTAGGGGTGAGACTTTTGCACCCGAGAACTTGAGGAATCAACAATGGCTAGGCTCACACTGACCGATTTTGATGAATGGCTCGATGGCGCTGTGCAGACGGACGTAGAGGATGTGTACGCACTCCATGAAGCCGTTGACGGTGAAACAGAGTTTGCTCAATACAAAGCCGAGCGTGCACCAAATGGACAGCTCTTGGTCTCGTATGGCGACGATAGCCCTTGGTTGAGGCTGTCTACGGAGGAAGCTAAGCAAGGTTTTCTTCGTCGTCTTGGTGGCCGTTACGTTGGGGAAGGTTGTATGGACGTCGGTGCGTGGTATGTCATGCACATGGGATTAGCGTCCGATTAAAGGAAATTCGCATGGAGGACGCCGATGAGGTGTACCAGATCCTTCGAGACACCAAGGTTTTGGCTCGCCGTTATTACCAACTCACTCGCAAACCGCTGGGTGTGACTGGGGAAATCGCAGAGTACGAGGCAGCTCGGCACCTCAACGTCGAGTTGGAACTGGCTAGGCAAGCTGGGTACGACGCGACAGAGGTGAGAGATGGGCTGAAAGTCAGAATTCAAATCAAGGGGCGGTATTGCACCAGCCCACGAATGCGAAGCGGTCGAGTGGGATCAATCGATTTAAGGCAACCCTTTGATACAGTTTTACTGGTTCTTCTCGATGCGGATTACAACGCTTTCCAGATTTTTGAAGCGGATCGCTCTGCGGTTGAGGCGTTACTGACAAGGCCTGGATCAAAGGCTCGAAACGAACGAGGCTCAGTCGGTATCAATCAATTCAAAGCGATCAGCAGACTGCGCTGGGCGCGGTCTGAAATATAGGAAATGGCCATGGACGATTTGCCCGACGATCCGTTGATGCCTATTTTACTGGAGGCCATGAAGCGATTGTGCACTTGGGACGGAAGTGGGCCTATCACGTGGGTGATTGGCGATACCTGGGTTGTGCACCATGCTACAGGCGAATGGACGATTGGACCCGATGAGCCTGCAACAAGCGAACAGGTACGCGAGCTTATGGTTCAGTCTGGCGGGGTATTTGAATTGCAAGACTATTAAGGGAAAGGATCTTATGAGTACAAGGATTGTTGAGGCTAATATCCATTACGATCTGACAAAATCGGTTGTTATTGATTTGCAGCGCACGTTGTGTGAACAAGCAATTGAGAAAGACCGGTACGTCACCACGCGCTCGCGTCAACAGACTGAAATCGCCTTTCTGGAAGGTAGTGATGAGCTTCGCGAGGAAGCGAAGGTCACTTTGATGCGCCAGAGATTGAAGCTGAGTGCAACCGTTCGGGCGATTCAGGTGACCGAGCAGACGATGACCATCGTAGCTGGAACACTTCTTCAGATTGCAAGGCAGGGTCTAGTTACGCGATATGGTCAAAAAATCGAATACTGTCCTATCGAGGGCCGGATAACCTCCGGGGCGAATACCCGAGAAATCATATGGTTTGGTCGTAATCAAGCCATGCACTTTGACGATAGTAAGCCTGGGAGTTGGACGTCTCTCTTCAAGACTTTAGATCAGCACCATCCAGGAAAATTCACCCCCGAACCTGTCTCGCGCTCGATGGCAATAATTGAACTGTTGGGGTGGATGAGTTTCGGACAATATGAGGCTGATATGGAAAATCTTGGTGTTTTTACACCACTAGAAAACGTCTAAATGATCGCGTCTATCGCCGATTGATCAAAATATTTGTCACCGCTCAATGTACTGACTTAGGTCAAACATAAACGGCCATGCAAGTAGGAAATTCCGACAGCCCCACTGGGCTGCATAGGATAGCGCCCCGGAGTACCGATTGCCTGCGATGGCCATGCCGTGAGATGGAAATCAAACGTCATACTAGGTCGCTCTAACCAATGCACCTACGAGTCAAGGGAAAGGTTACTCAAGTACGCAGAAACCCTGCCGTCAAACTTAGTCAGACGCTAATTTTCGCGTTTGCGAAAATCCCTGGTGACTAAATCCATGAATAACGGAAAACTCATGAAAGCAATGCTGTTCGCAATAGTGACCACCTTTGCAGCCAGCGCCTCGGCTGCTGACTCAATCTTCGTAAGCACTGAGCTGACTCGTAACGGTGTGGTTGTCGATAATTTTTCCGGCTCTACCACTGATGGACACACCCAACCACACAGCAATATCAGTCTCATCAAGTATAGAAATTCAGTCACCAAGGGTAAGACCAACATGGCGGACTTGGCATTGGGTACCAAGGCATTCATCACGCCGCACATCACCAGTGATGGTCGTATCAGTCTGAAATTCAATGTGGACTACATTGAATTGGAGAAAATGGCAACGGTGAAGGCCGGGAACCTCACCATCGATCAGCCTAGGACCGGAGGCTTCAAGCATTCCGCTACGGACATACTCGCTAGCGGAGAGAAGCGCGAATACAAGGCTTTGGAGAACGGTGTCGAGTACATTTATACCGTATCAGCCACGAAGCAGTGATGATGCGCTAGGAAAGAGACGTTATTCGCGTCCTAGGATCAAGCATGAAAATTGAATCAATGAATATTGATAACTGCTACACCGCGGCCCGCGAAAAATTCTTCGCTGAACGAATGGCGCTTGGATCAACACAGCAAAGATCGCAACAGCCCTTGGTATCGATTGGGATGAGAACATGCAGCTAAACCGTATCGCTGGATAGGGAAAGTCACCTGGTGCACCCCAGACCTCGCATCGCGGGGCTGGGTCGGTAAAAAAGCGCAATTTCGCGCGGATGAAACTGGGGAAAACATCAATGGGTTTTTGGAGTGGAGTTGTAAAGTTCGTTGGTGCTGCTGTCGTTCTTAATGGGATAGCGAATCAGCAGCGATCATCGGGGATACAAAGCAATACCCCGTGCTACAAGGACTACTCGATTTCATGCAAGAAGTGCGAGAGTTTAGCAGGCCCCATCAAGGGCACGAAGCGGAACTATCGCTGTTCATGCGGTCACCAGTTTTCAGGCCCCAATCATCCATTTTGAGCCTTGCGTTGGTTAGGCAATCCATTTAAGCAGCTCCTTCCGTGTGATTACCTGATCGTAGTGAGATGCGATCCTACTCGCTAGTATGAATGACTGCTTCTGGCCGTTTTCTGCCCGTCGCAAAACGGTAGAAAAAGCCCCCAACTACCCCGTTGTAACTGCTAGTTATCATACGCCCCAGACCTTCGGCAGAAAGCTCTCGGTCAACCTGTATATCAATGTTGTCGACTTGCACGCCCATGCGATTCACGGCGTTGGTCGGCAAGGCAGCTCCATGCTCCGCCATTCCCAAAGCTCCCTGCGCAGGCGTGGCTTGGGGACCATGCCGCACCTGCGCAGGGAGCCGACAAGGCCGAAGGCCGCGTCAGCACTACAGGCAATCGATGCATATGCACCTATCACAGCGGCTGCCCCCTGCCCAATGAAGCGCAACTCATGAGATGGGCCGTCACTGCAAACCGCAGTGACGGCCCCGCCGATGCCTCAACATCACGGGCAAATCCTGAATCCTAAAACGTGCGGCATACATGATGATGCCCCCATACACTGGTCCAGCAAAAACCTAAGACGACAGGTTAGAGAGTCGTCATCCCAACAGCGCAGGACTCCTGCAAGCGCTGATCCAGCAGGATGGAGTTAGCCAGGTATGCAAGGTTCCAGAAGCATACCGACCCATACCCATGGGATGGAGCCGCCTTTGTCTGTAGACCTATTCCCTAATATGCCGCTACTACGCTGTCCCAAATAGCGGGCCTTTGCGCAATGGCAACTGCTTCCACTTAACAATCCCATCCATTCCTTGGAGTACTCATCAACATTAAAAACTAACTCACCCCGCTCCATCTCCGTCCGACCTTCCAGCAGGAAGGAAGACGGACGTCTCAGCCGAGACACCGGTGTTTCCTGAACACCATGCCCCTGCCCTTCGGGGATCTCGCCTAGCGAGTTGGCACCAACACTTACCAATTGATTTCAGGACAGGACAACAGCACAAAACAACACCAGTGAGCGTGGATGGGATATGGACGATTTGACCTACACCCTGCGGCAACTTTGCCGGCGCAATCGCGATGGAAGTCACAACACTCAGGCCGACCGTATCCGCTCATTGGGGCTGATCGCTCGCCAGCTGCGGGAGGTTGGTTTCCGCCAGATGAAAGCCCCCTCGCTCAAGGGCAAACACGTACTGGCACTGCTGGATCGCTGGCAAGGCGAAGGCCTGTCAGTTGGCACCATCAAAAATCGGCTTGCGCACCTTCGATGGTGGGCTGAAAAGATCGGCAAGGCTGGCATTCTCCCCGCGGACAACACGCAACTGGGTGTGGCCGAACGGCGCTTCGTCACTAACGTCAGCAAAGCTCAGGAACTGGGTACAGACCTTGGCAAGATCACCGATGCCCATGTACGCATAAGTCTCCAGCTTCAGTCCACGTTTGGATTACGCCGTGAGGAAGCGATCAAATTTCAGCCCAAATATGCGGATCAAGGAGATCACATTCTCCTCAAGGGCTCATGGACGAAGGGTGGGCGTGATCGCTCTGTTCCGATCACTACTTCGCAACAGCGCGAGGTTCTGAACGCGGCACATCAGTTAGCGGGAGCCGGCTCATTAATCCCGGCTCACAAAACGTACATCCAGCAGAGAAACACCTACGATGGTCAGTGCAAGGCAGCAGGCCTGAGCCACATGCATGGACTGCGTCATCATTATGCACAAAGCCGTTACGTAGCTTTGACAGGATGGAAGGCTCCGGCTGCAGGAGGTATATCGTCCAAGGAATTGACCCCAATGCAGCGTTCTCAAGACCGTACTGCTCGCCAAATTATCAGCCGTGAACTCGGGCATGAGAGAACACAAATTACCGCTACGTACCTCGGCCGATAATTCAGGCCGCTCGACGTCGATCTTCAACAACCCGAGTCTGAAGGTGGTGGTGAGCGCAGGCAGGAAGGAGCCTCATACAACATTAGGAAACAGTCAAAAACCGATTACCGGATTGACAGCCGAAGTCCTCAGGGGCACTTTTGCTATGCATCTAGCTGATTAGTTCAGCACCCAAGCCGCCAGGATCTTCAAGACGGCGCTGCGGTCTCCGCAGGATCCACCAAATGACCGCATAGCTTCCGGCAGCGCGGACAGTCGACTTGAATGTCGATGGAAGCATGACTTTCCCATCCACGACGGGCCTTTCCCGTCGTGGGGAAGGCCTTTTTTTGTTTTAGGAGGCCTTAATGAAAATGGAACTGGCGATGTATCAGGCACTGCGCGCAATCGACGTACCTGAGCTCAAAGCCGAAGCTGTTATCCAAGCATTGGAATCTGACATGCTCACACTACTCGCGACGAAAAGTGATCTCACAAACCTTGACCAGCGGTTGACTGCCGAGATCGGTAGAACAACTGCTGAAATCGGCAAGGCGACTGCTGAGATCGCTAATACTAATCATAGGCTGACTGCAGAGATCGCTAAATCTGATCTCAAGTTGTCCATTCGTATGGCTTCCATGCTCGCCGTGACGATCGGCATCTTGATCGGGGCGATGAAAGTCTTCTTATAGTTTTCTTAGCGATTCTGAAAACACGAAAATCACCTGTCCTTCGACAGGTGATTTTTTCGACTCTTGGCGACGAGCAAGACGGCGCGTTTGACCAATCACTGCTTTGAGGGTTTTCAATATCCTTCGCCCAATCGAGGCCAAAGGGAGCCTCGAAAGCGTGAAACAATTGACCGAACAGGAGGCGCTCAATAGCCGATGCGAAGAGACGGATCGACTTCTGCGCTGGTTGGCGCATAAAGGCAGGACCCACTTCACCATCCGCGATGTCAATCGTAACAACCCTCGTTTTGCCCACAAGAGCGCTAGCCATACCTTCCGTTTATTGGTTGTGCTGATAACTCATCATTGGCTGTGCAGCCACGACGGAAAAAGTTTCGAGGTCCGCCACGTTTCAACTCAATGACACGGCGCGACGCTATCAGATGCAACATCAATCGCAACCAGCATCGCTGGCGTGTCGCTGCCACCTTCGCCACGTGCCAGGCCAGAAACGAAGCAAGTTGTCGCCACACCACCTCTGGAGTTTGCGAACCTCACCCTTCTGATCAAGCAACTGCGTGAAGAAGGGGCACAGCTGCAACATCAAGAGAATGCCCTCCTGATCCGTCCGACACACTGGCAGCAGATGGACAGCCTCAGCCCCCAATGAAAAGCCCTGCTGCTCTTTCTGCAAACAAACGAAAACGGTGATGACCATGGCACTGGTCGGTCGGAGTGATGATCAGGACAAAGGGATCTTGGACCTGGCAGCTCAAGCATTTGAGCTGGTTCTCACTCAGCACTTTAAAGACCATACCGAGGCCATCCGGCATCACTATCGACTCACAGCTCTAGTTCTCTGGAAGCGACTAGGAAGAGTCCAAGAGCTGCTGATGTGATATTCGACGAGTCCTAGCCTTGCCCACCAGTCGCACTTACAATCGTGCTAGTGCAACTTCACTCTTTCCAAACCTCAGCAGCCAACGGCAATTCATTCAACTCGGCACGGGCCTCACGCCACGTTGGAAAATGCTCACCAAGGATTGAGATGAAGCGCTCATTGTGGGTGGGTTCGAGCAGGTGAACCATCTCGTGAACGATCACGTACTCAAGCAGGTCTTTCGGCTTCTTCACCAACTCGGTGTTCAGTCGAATGTTGCCTGCTTGATGATTACAGCTGCCCCATTTGGTTTTCATTCGCTGCAGGTAATAACCCGCCACTTTCACCTTCAGCTTACGCTCCCACTTCTTGATCAACACCGGCACCACGGCGTGCAGTTGCCGCTTCTGCCATTCGTGGATCACATCGGCGCGCTTATGTGCATCGCTGCCCGGGCGAACGGTTAAGGTGATGCGTTTGTGATCGAGCACGACCGATGGCTTCGTGTCCAAGTGGTTAATCACCATCAGGTAGCGTCGCCCCCAGACATAGTGGCTTTCTCTCTCCACAAACTGACGCGGTGCTTCACGCGCCTGAGCCTCCAGTTTGCTCTGTTGCTCGCGAATCCAGCCCAGCCTGGAAATAGCATAAGCGCGAGCGACTTCAAGCCGTGTGCTTGTTGGGGTGACTAACGTTACCCGCCCCTCGGGCGGGTGCACGCTCAGGTGGACATTCTTGATGTCTTTCCTGGTTACCGAAATTGAAATGTCACCCAGTTCAATAATCTCGTTCATCAATATCCTTGTTGGTTCTTGATGATCTCGAATATTGCCGAAGTCGCTACACGGTCACGCCCCATCAGCGGGAACAGCGCATTAAGAACCTGCGCTTCCCGCGCAGGGTCTCCTCGCCAGGTAGCAGGGGCCGATCCGCGCATGGCCAGGTCAATATCCAGAGCCAGTTTCACCTTTGCCCCTTCATCTTTCGGGCACTGGAAGGTGGTCGTTGCAATGTTGTCCAGGTTATTAAAAAGCACAGTCGCTTCCCGATGGCCGTTAAGTGCAGCCGGGGAGTTGCCTGGTCCTTTCTGCCCCAACTGTCTGACCAGCGCCTCGGCCTTACGCAAAAATTCCTCGTAAGCGGCTGCATCGTCACGACTCTGTTTGATCAGATCCTCAAGCAACCGCGACATACCCTCGTAGAACTTAGGGTCTGTCAGTTGCTCTCGAATGATGGTCTTCCGTACGTTGTTGATGATGCCCTCGGCAATCGCTCCCTTGGAGAGGTTGCCTTTGGCGTTGAGCTTTTTGGCGATGGCATCGTGAACGCCAGTCTGAACGATCAGCTCAACCAGCGAGAAATTATCGACCGTGCTCATCGGGTCGGCAGGGTCTGCCTGAATATAGGTATTGAGCAGATGCCGCATGTCCGCCTCGAAAGGCTTGATATCCAGCTCTTCGCCGGAATGTTTCTTTATCGCCTCACGAACGTCAGCGTAGAACTGCACTTCTGCCTGAAGCCTCCCAGATTCAGCAGCCGAGTAACCGGCTTCGGTGAGGTTCTGCGCCAAGTCGGCAAACGCCCGCACAAATGAGGCCACCGCCTTGTAAAAGGACACCCGCAGTGCTTCGGTCTCATCCAGCCCATCGGCTTTAGCGGCAGCACCACAGAAGTAATGGATAAACTGCTCAATCTCACGCGGTGGTGGCACGGGGTCGCACAAGTAACTCAATGCCTCACGGGCAGCGTCCAGTTGCTTTTTCCCTTCAACCAGCCAGTTCTTCAGCTCAACGTTGTTATTGCCCCCGCTGCCTGCATCGACATCCAGCTCGTCAGAGGTGTACACCGAAATGGCGTCTTGTACGTCGCCGAACAGCTCTTTGAAGTCAACGATATAGCCAAAGTCCTTGTCATCACCGTCGAGCCGATTGGTGCGGCAAATTGCCTGAAATAGGTTATGGTCCCGCAGCTCGTTATCCAGATAGATGTAGGAGCAACTAGGTGCATCGAAGCCAGTTAGCAGCTTGCTGACCACGATGAGTAGCTTCAGGTTGGCTGGTTCCTCAATGAAGCGACGCTTGGTCTCTTCTTCATAAGCGGTGGTGCTCTGGCCCGGCTTCAGCACGTACTGCGTGTAGGTATCGAACTTGTAACGCTCATCGCTTTGCTTCGGCTCGCGGGAAATTGCGTTGTGGTTCGGCTCATACGACGTGACGATGCCGCAATACGTACCGAAATAGGTGTTCTTAAACAACCGGAAGTAGTGACAGGCATCATAGATGCTGGCGGCCACCAGAATGGCCGTCCCTCGATCATTGTTCAGTCGTGGCTTTAAGCCAAAATCCTCGATGATACTAGCGACGATGCGCTGCTTACGCTCACCAGCACTCATGAGCGACTCCATGGTGGCCCATCGTTTGCGCAGGATCGATTTCTTGTAATTGTTCAGAGCTTTGGTTGCTCGTTCAAACCATGCATCGATTCCGTCCCTCGAAGTCAAACGCTGCGGTACGTCGCGCGCTTCATACTTAAGGTCCAGCACGACCTTATCCGCCACAGCTTCATGGAATTTGTAGGTATGGATGTAAGTGCCAAAGACATCGCGCGTAGTCTGTTTGTCCTTACGCAGCAGCGGTGTACCGGTAAAGCCAATAAACAGGGCATTGACCAGCCACTGTTTCATTTGTTTGTTCATGTCACCGCCTTGGGTGCGGTGACACTCATCCACGAATACATAGAAACGCCCATGCATGGGCGGTGGCGGTACGCTCAAATCAGGCTCGAACTTGTGCAACAAGGCACAAAGCAGGCGTGGTGCGGCAGCAGAGAGCTTCTGCACAAGATCGGCGCGAGAGGTAATTCGTGGCGAGGGCGAGTCGTTACCGATAACCCCGGCATTACGCATCACTCCGGATATTTGCTTGTCCAACTCATCGCGATCCGTGATGACCAGAATGCGCGCCTCAGGATCGTGCTCCAGCAACCACTTGGCGATCAGCACCATCAGAATGCTCTTGCCACTGCCCTGGGTATGCCAGATAACCCCACCCTCTTTACGTCGAACTCGTTCCTGCGCGGTCTTGACTGCAGCGTATTGATGAGGACGGGGCACCTTCTTGATTCCCGCATCGAAGATGATGAAGTTGCGAATCAGATCGAGTAAGCGAGACTTCTCGCACATCTGCGCCAGTGGGTCGTCCAGCAAGTAACCAGACAGTGGCACTTCTTCGCCCAACAGCACTTGGTAGCGAGCAGGCATCTCGCGCAGAGTATTCAACTCTTCAGACCCAGCGCTCAGGGAAGACGCCTTCCACTCGACAAAAAACTCGGCGCGGGTAGTCGCGGTGCCGTAGCGCAAACCCTGTGAGTCACTGCCAGCGAAGACCAACTGCACTGTACTGAAGAAGCCTTTGTTGAAGATTTCCTCTTGGTTAGTGATCAGTTGGTTAACACCGTCGCCCACCTCTACCGAACTGCGCTTGAGCTCAATTACGCCAACGGCGATTCCGTTCAGGTAAATCACCAAATCAGGACGGCGCTCATAGCCACCGCGCAAGGTCACTTCTTCGGCAATAGCGAAGTCATTGACCTCAGGGTGCTCCCAATCAATCAGATGCACCGTTTCGTGGGCCTGCCCAACGGCTACCTGTACCGGCACACCGTAACGCAGCAGTTGGTAGGTACGCAAATTAGTCTGATACAGCGTGATGCCAGTTGCATCAGCCGCAGTCATCAGCTTTTGCAAAGCTGCTGATATTTGCGCATCGGAGTAGCCGCGCTGTTTCAGGTTTGCCTGCAACAGGTCGACTTCAATGTTGCGATTTTGCCCACGCTTGCTCCACTCACCCAGGTAGTTGTAGTCAAGACAATCAGGCCGTGACTTGTCCGTAAACAAGGCCACAATACGATTCTGGGTGCGACGTTCGGAGCGAGGTTGTTGAATCATCAGGTGCATCCTGCAGGGTTTACTCGGTTTCGTGTTTGCTGACGAGACTGTTGAGCAACACGTTATTCATTTGTTCGGAATGGGCGCGTATGGCGTCGGCATCCCAAGACTCTGTTTCCATCATCAGATACTGTTTAACGCTATCGATGGTGTTGTTTTTATAAAACTCTTTCTTGGCCAAAGGCATGAAATTGCTCAAGCGAGAGTTCTTGCTGTGGTTGATCAGGCACAGATTGCCGAACGAGTTAAGCGTGTCAGCATCCAGCTGAACTTGTCCGTCTAGCGGATGCTGCGGGTAGTAATGCTCAACCGAACTACGGAAGGTGAATTCGTAGGATTTAACCGACTCTTTTGCCCTGAGTTCAAGCCAAAGCAAGTAGTCCAGAAAGTTGAACACCAGGTTGTTTTCGATGTTGCCGAACGTCAGCCGGGACTCAATCGTTTCTGCCGCAATACTTTCGCGGCGCGTCTGACAGGCGCCCCGGTTGGTATAGATCATCGCAAAGTAATCCAGGCCTACGTCTGGAGCCAGATAGCGATCAAAGACAAACGCCTTGGCGACCGACTCCATGTGCTGCAGATAAACCTGAGCCTCAATCTGTTCAACATAAAACAGGTGAAACAGCGCCGCATTCAGCCAGTGCTTGTAAACCAGCGTTGGTGTGGAAACATGAAACGCAGACAGCAGCATCAGGATGCGGCGGTTGATGTCTTCGTTGCCATCCTCCTCGCCGAAGGTATTCACATAGCTCCCGCGCCCCACCCGGCTACGCTCTCCGCCATCATTCCATTTGAAGCGTTTGAGGCTCCAGCCATCAGCGCCCTTGATGAACTCGCGCTTGATCACATACTGGTCAAACAGATACTTGCAGCGCAGCAAACTAAAGGTAAAACGCTTCACTGCAGCAACAGGATCTGGCTGCTTGAGCACATAAGCTTCAAAGGTATCGAGCAGACGTTTGTCATCCAATGGGATGTCAGCTTTCGTATCGACACGCAGTACATGCAATAGGAAGTTGGGAAAGTTAATCACCGTGTTGAAGCGATCTGGCGCCTCCTCACCTGACTCACCCTGCTTCGCAGCTACCGGGACCTTGGCAATGATCTGATCAAG
Organism: Pseudomonas sp. Irchel s3a12; assembly: GCF_900187485.1. NCBI lineage: Bacteria > Pseudomonadati > Pseudomonadota > Gammaproteobacteria > Pseudomonadales > Pseudomonadaceae > Pseudomonas > Pseudomonas sp. Irchel s3a12. Next base: position 27,635 of record NZ_FYDN01000006.1, on the reverse strand, counting down.
GGTTATGCGAGTGTCCTGCCGGGCAGTCACATCCTGAGTTTTGTGCAGTGCCGCCCGAAGCGAATCGAAGTCAGCGAGTTGAAACTGTCCCCAGTCCCCTTCGCCAAAAATGCTGCCACGTTGGCCAGGCGTGAAGCCCATTTGCACATAGCGCTCCATGTTCGCGCAGGCTTCCCACACGGCATGCAAACAGTTCTGGCTCTGCTCGCAGCCTTGCAGCTGCTCCATCATGCGCGCCTTGAGCACCTCGTGTTTTTCCAACTGCTCACCGCGGTTATTCATGATCTCGAAGTAATGGTTCAGGTCCGTATCCGCCGGTACTTTCACCCGCATGATTTGCACGTAGCGGAACAGGTAGTCGTAGAACTGCTGAAGCAAAACGCCGTTCTCTTTCAGCTTCTGCGGCAAGATTTTCTGAATGAGGCGATAACCATTGAGGATGCCGGTATTGATCTGCTTTTCAGTCAATACCTCGGCAGGGTCGTCGTTGAATTTTCCCTCGAAGATGGCTGCAAAGGTCGAGCGCGAATGCTCACGGCTGTCGAAGTGGATACTCAGGTTCGAGTACCAGGCAAGATCGACCAACCGGGTGTTTTTCAAGTACGAAGTCAGTAGCGAGAGGGTCGTCAGGCGCTGCTGGCCGTCAATGGTTTCAAACACCGGTGTTTTGCTATCCGGGCGCTCATACACCACCAAGGTCCCAATGTAATAATTGCGCGCGTTTTCACCCTTCTTCGGCAGGTAATCGATCACGTCCTGAATCAGCTGCGTGATTTCGCCTTCCTCCCAGGCGTAATTGCGCTGATACATCGGGATGACATACTCATCCCGACCGCTGAGCAGGGCCTTGATGGAGAGCTGACTGATTTCGCTACTCATAATATTTCATCGCCTTGAACAGAGCCTCGATCTCAACGGTTTTGGTTGACTTCGTACCGCTCAACGCCGTCAGGGTGCAGTTAATAAAGTCAGCAGGACGTGTGGCTTCCTTGATCAGCCTGAAAAGATTGTTCTCCAACACGTGGTTATCCATGCTGGCCAGCTGCACCACCTGCATCTTCAGACGCAGGCTGTAGGCCCAGATGAAAATCTTCTCGATGGCGCGGGAGATATCCGCGTGACCGAACTTGTCGACGTAGTAAATCAACAGGCAATCAAACATCGCCCGCACATAACAATCCCCGGTGCGGGTTCTTGCCGAGTAGCTATTGAGGGTATCCATGATGTTTTTCGCATAGCCATCGAGCTCTTCAGCACCCACCAGCTCATGTCCGTTCCAGGACTCGGCGCTGATCCGCGCCACTTTGCCCAGATAGTGGCTGATCAGCTCAAAAAAGCGCCGGCCATTGATGATGATCTGATCCAGATGGAAGGGAAAACCAAGCTCGCGCGAGTCGATCTTGCGCTCGTATTGCACGTTGTAATTATCGACAAAATGGTGGGCGATGCGCAGCTGCTCCACATAGGGGTAGCTGGCCACCGTGTCGATATTAACGCCCTTGAATAAGTCACTGTCATCCTTGCTGAAGTAACGCGCCGAAACCCCTTTCGACCAATTGCGGATGCGGTACAGGTACTGCGAAAACAGCGTGGCCAACTCATCGGTATCACTGCTTTCCCAGCGCGCCACCGTGGTCACCTTCAACTGCTCGTCACGCGGGCTGAACTCACGTAGATGGTAAGCCTTGAGCAGGTCATGGGGCTCCAAGTCCCGGCCCCGCGCATTCTGCGAATCGAAGAACTGGAAGGCTTCCGACACATCGTTAAGCGCCACCGCCACGACCTGGCACTTGTTCAAGAAGAAATCGATATGCGCCTCGGTAAAGTCCGCACGGGAAACGATGCGGGCCACCTCAAGGTAATTGCTGTGGATATTCTTCTGCGATATCTCGCTGGTAAAACCGGGGTTCACCATCGCTTGTTCAAGTTCGACCAGGCGGTCGCGCAAGTCTTTGTGTTCGAGCTTTTTTTCCTTGTTCCGCTGGATCAGCGCACGGACCGCCAGCAGCAGACTGATGGTCCGCTGCTGGCCATCGACGATATTCCTGATCCCACCTTCGTGGTGAAACACGATAGTGCCCAGGCGGTAAGCCGACTTGTCCTTATGGATGGCGATATCGGAGAACAATTGATTGATGTTCTTGCCGGTCCACTTGTAGGGGCGCTGGTACTGGGGAATATCCAGCGCAGAATCCATGAGCAGTTCGTAAACGCTGATGATCTTGCTGGAGAGTTCAGTAGCCTGCTGCGTTTGAATCGCTTCCATGCTCAGGTTGGTCATAGCAGTCGGGTTCTTCCGGTTAGCAACTCTTGCATCATGCCTTGCTTGAGGGTGCGGGTTTTGGCTAGGCGCTGCTCCAATACCTCTAGTTCGGCGTCCATATCGGACAGCACGGCGGCGATGGCGGTTTGTTCGCCTTTGTCGAGCGGGAGCCAAACTTCATATGTAACGAGCTGCCCTTTTCCAATTTCGAGAAATGTGCTGCCTCCACAGAGACTGATGAATCCCTGCTTTTGCGTCGTGAGCAGATAATAGAGAAAGTCTACGTCTACATAATGAAACGGAACGAAATTCTTAAACCCCTGATTCGTTGAAACCGGAACGGTATTGATAGCGCAGTCGCCGATTGTGGCTCGCGATGTCATAACGACTGAGTTAGCAGGAATTTTCTCTGCCGAGCTGAACTTCAGCCCAAGCTCAGTGATTCTGCGACTAGTCTCAAACAAATATTTACGTCCCTTGAGTGCCGTAATATCGGTCGGAGTACACCAGAGGACCTCTCCATCCCAAAATTTCGGCTCTGCAGTGCTTGGCGTGCCGCCGCTCCGAATATCTGCGAGGCCGCCAAGTGCCTTCACCTCCCACTCTCCGTGGAAACCGGGTAGCCGGGTTTGGCCGGTGAGGAGTTGCTGCATGGCGGCCTGCTTGAGGTCGCGCTTCTTGGAGATAAGTCGCTCCAGTGCACCCAGCAACGCATCCACATCACTCAGTACCGCCGCGATGGCGCGTTGCTCCTTGATAGGCGGCATGATAATAGGCAAAGCTAATTGCTTAACAATGCCAAGGTAGGCCCGCGTTCCGCCTCCAGCCAAGCTAGTAAAAAGCGATTGGAATGATTGGCTATCGAAGTAATGCCGCAGAAAGCTGTTGTTCAGGCTATTCGCATCTAGAACTCGATAGTAGGTAACTTGAGGTGTGAGCATGATGTAATCGGTGCTCAACTCGCCAACGATGGCAGTGCTCCCTACCGTTCCTTTGTGCGTCAACAGAACATCACCAGATACCGAAAAACCTTTCTGGAGTTTGTCCGCTCTTTCCTTGGTGATGAACTTACAATTTTCAAAATTCACATGGCCGTTCGAAAAATTGTTCGCCATCACGAATGGGATGCCGTGGTAAACGTAGTCGCTGCTCTTCGGGTGAATGTTGCCGTGATTTCCGTCGAGCGGTTTCGCGAGAGCTCTTTCCTCCACGAGTCTCTCGACTGCAACGACCTCCCACTCCTCCGGAATAATTCCCACCTCCGTCTGCTTATAGCCGGGCTTCACTGCCATACCGCCCCCATCTTTTTCAGATGATCTTCGACACGGCTGGCCAGGGTGGCGACTTCATCGGTGAGCTGCGGCAACGGGGTAGAGTAGCGTTCGCTCAGCTCGCGGATGCGTCCAGTCAGAGTCTGAGAGACTCGGTCGAGTTCGCCCTGCACAGCAACGGCCAAGGTAGACAACCATTTATCATCCACCACCAGACTTTTGATCTCGTCCTCGCCAAGCAGCGGGTATTTCGCGTGGATTTTGTCCTCGATGTCTTCCTCCGTTTTTTTGAGCTTGGCCTTGAGGCTGCTTTGCTGATCAATCAAGGCGTCGTATTCGGCCAATACCTTGAACTCATCCTCATAATCCGGATCCATGCCAATCTCGCGTTGACGTGCCTTGATCGCTTTGGCGGTGACCTTCTGCTTGTCTCCCTCGCCTTCGATCACTTCGCTAAGCGAGCCATCCTCACCGCTGTGCTCTTCGAGCATTTCACTCATGCTCTGCTCAACGCTGGCCAACTGGGCTTCAAGGTCTTCAATAGCGTTACGCTCGGCCATGAAATAGCGGGCAATCAGAATCTCGACCGGAATCAGGTCGGACTTGAAGCGGCGCTTGCCCAGGCAGTAGTCATGCTTCTCAGCCCAACCCAACTTGTTGTTCTTATCCTTTACCTTGAGGATTTCGCGCGCTTTAGCGGCGGCTTTCCAGCCATCGGCGCTGATTAGGTAACAGTCGTCCTGTAGGGTCTCGGCCCAGTAGTCCATCAGGTGCTGATAGATGTCGTAATGGTCAAGTAAAGGCGCTTTGGCGAAGGCACGGAGCAGGTCTTCGGACAGTGTGGCAATCAGCTCCTTGGGGTGGCTGTTGACTGCGAAACTTTTCAACTGAGGGGTGCCGTCCACCAGCCATTGGTTGAACAGCTTATCGATGCCCGCTTTGAAGGCATTGAACTGCGGATGGCCGAAAATGACCGATTTCACCTCAGGGCTGACCAGCTCAAAGTAACCGGGATGGCGGGCCGGCTTGAACAACGCCGCGCGCAGCGCTGGCATCACCTGCCAGTAGCGGTCAAAGGCATCGATATCACGCTCGGGAATGCCACCGCGCAAGTGACCGTCGATGTCCTGAATGTCCTCAGGCTCGGTACTGTCGATGTAGCGCGGCAGGTTCAGGTTGAAGTCGTTCTTCGGATCGCTGATTTCGTCGAAGGTCACCATGCGCGCGTAGCGCGAGTCGCTTTCATCCAGCCGGAGGAAGGTATCGACAATCTTGTGCACATCCTGATCGCGCAGACGGTTCTTCGGGCCGTCCTTGATAAAGCCTTTGGCGGCATCGATCATGAAAATGCCCTTGCGGGCGCTGGCGTTTTCCTTGTCCAATACCAGAATGCAGGCGGGGATGCCTGTGCCGAAAAACAGGTTGGCCGGCAGGCCGATAATGGCTTTGAGGTAGCCGGATCGCACCAGTTGCTCACGGATCACCGCTTCGGCATTACCGCGAAACAGTACGCCGTGGGGCAGAATGCAGGCGCCTTTACCGGTACGTTTCATCGAACGAATGATGTGCAGCAAGAAGGCATAGTCGCCCTGTTTGGCCGGCGGCTCGCCCCAGGCAAAACGCTGGTACGGATCTTTAGCGGGTGTCAGGCCGACGCTCCAGGACTTGACCGAGAACGGCGGATTGGCCACTACATAGTCATAGGTACGCAGCTGCTCGCCATCCTTGAACTTCGGCGTGGACAGCGTGTTGCCCTGCAGAATGTTGGCGGTCGGGAAGTCATGCAGAATCATGTTCATACGGGCGAGACCGGCGGTGGTCACGTCCATCTCCTGCCCTTCCAGGGTGATGTGGGTACCCGCCTGATCGGCCACTTTCAACAACAGAGAGCCCGAGCCACAGGTAGGGTCATATACAGTAGTCTTGGCTACGGCATTGGCCGGGCTTATGCCGATGACCTTGGCGATGATGCGGCTGACTTCAGAGGGGGTGTAGAACTGCCCCTTGCTCTTGCCGCTTTCGGTGGCGAAGTGACGCATAAGGTATTCGTAGGCATCGCCGAGAATGTCGTCGTTGTCGGCACGATTCTGCGAAAAGTCCAGCTCGGGCTTCTGGAAAATGGACACTAGATTAGTGAGTTTTTCCACCATGTCCTTCCCCTCGCCGAGCTTATTCGGGTCGTTGAAGTCGGGAAAGTCACTGCGGGCAAGCCGGGCGTTGGCGTCAATCAGCGGTTGAATGATCTGTGTGTTGATCTTGTTGCCGATATCGGCATTGCCCTTGAGAGCAACCATGTCCTTGAAACTGGCACCAGCCGGGATGGTCACCGGTGATGCGAAGTCATCGGAATTGCCGTATTTGTCGGAGATGTACTTGATGAACAGCATGAACAGGACGTAGTCCTTGTACTGGCTGGCATCCATCCCACCGCGCAACTCGTCACACGAGGCCCAGAGGGAGGAGTAAAGATCGGATTTCTTGATAGCCATTGGCAATCCTGACTGGAGTAAAGAGTAAGTGCGCAGGCGCCCCTGTTATGCGCTCGGGATAATGCCCATGGCGCTGGCGAAAGACGGGGGTCGACAGATATTTGTAGCGAAGCGGAGCTTTACCTGCGGTTAAAGGGGGAACCTTATCTGCTTCAGTTTCGTCGGGCCAGCATTTCGCCCTTGTTTCTAGTCTTCATCCACTACCACAAGCCAATCACCCGAGAAGCAGCAGAAAGTGGGCAGCAGACATGGATGTCGCGCACGGTAAGCCGCTGAGTTTTCGGCGCCAATACTGGACGTGTGCACAGGTAAGTAATCCGCTCACATTTCAGTGGCACTATGCCGCCAGGTAGGCGCCACTTCGCTGTTTTTTGATCACTTGCAAAGCTGAGGATGAACTTACCTGTACCCATGATTGACATATCGCCCAGCACTGATTTTCCGCAGGCGGGCTCAGCGCGCTTTCAGCAACGCCTCAAAATCCGAAGCCTGGATTTCCGAAGCCCCACTCAACATATCCCGCGCCAATGACCGTCGCTTACTTAGCAACTCATCCAGCGTCGCTTCAAAAGTAGGCATCGCCGCATCTCGAACCGTTGGGTAGTACACATAGACATCTTTTTCCTGACCAATCCGATAGGCACGATCCGTCGCTTGATCTTCCTTGGCCGGGTTCCAGCAACGAGTAAAGTGAATAACGTGGTTAGCCGCCTGCACATTCACGCCAAACCCTACTGCGATAGTGGACAGGATAATGACTGCAAAGCCAGGCAGCTCCTGGAATTGGTCGATTAATTTCTGTCGACTATTCGCGCTCTGACTGCTGGTACTAGTATCGCCATTGATGACAGTCGCCCGAAAGCCGAAATGCTCTTGGATCGCATACTGCAACTCTCGCTGAATATCACGCAACTCGGTAAAGACAATGACCTTGTCGCCGTTCCCGGCTCTTTTGATCGACTCAAGCGTCTGCATCAACCACTGCAGCTTCGGCGAGTTGTCGCGCAGTCGTTTGTCTGGCTGAACGCTGTAAGGATGAGCACAAATGAGCTTGAGCTTGTGCAGCAACCCGAGCATGCCGGAGGTCTTTTGATCGAGCTGTTCTTCGATCTGCTGCTTCTGGCTGTACGCAGCTATTTCGGACAGGTACAGATTGCGCTGCAAGGCGTGCATGCTCAGTGAACGACATGCCGTGTCTTCGATTTTGGCAGGTAGGTCCTTGGCAATGTCTTGCTTGGTACGGCGCAGAGTCTGTGGGTCGATAAGCACGCGAAGGCGCTCCAGGGCAACCGTGTCACGCTCCAACGCGGCTTCGATTGGACGCTGATACTCGCGCCCGAACTGGTTCAAACCGCCCAGGAAACCTGGCTGAATGAAGTCGAAGAGGCACCAGAGATCTATCAGGGTGTTCTCGACAGGCGTACCGGTACACGCCACTCGAAATCTCGCCGGAACGGCTTTGATCGCCTGAGTCACCAGTGCCGCGGGGTTTTTCAGTTTCTGCGCTTCATCGCATACGACGATCGACCATTGCTGACGCGCCAGTGAAAACTCCTGATCGCGAAGTGTCTCGTAAGTCGTCAGGACGATTCTGGCGCCGCCCATCCAACCTGGACGAAGTAGATTCTTGATGCCCTTAGTTTTCAAGTCATCAGGGATTTCTTCCTTCTTGAACTTCACCGCACTCAAGGCCGCCCCATACAGTTTCAGCACTGGCAACGCGTCAGCAAAGAAGAACCGGTGAAGCTCTCGCTCCCAGTTATCGAGCAGCGAAACCGGGGCAACGATCAGTGTTGGCTTGTCGTCTGGGTACTGTTCCAGATACCAGACAAGGAAGGTAAGCAACTGGATCGTTTTTCCAAGGCCCATGTCATCAGCGAGCAAGCAGCCCGACACATCCGAAGGGGACAAGCGGAACAAATGCTGCAACCACGCAACACCTTGAAGCTGGTGCTCACGCAGTACGATCTCAGGCTTAAGCAGGTTAGGCAGCTCAGGCGTTGCATTCAACGCGGCGCGTAAGGCCGCCTGCCGAATTTGAACGTAGGTTGGCTCGTCAATGTTGTGACCGATTTGAAGTACGGCACGGCCAACCTTCTCCTGCTGCTGGATCAGGCCTGTCTCGGCAGGTGCGATCTTCTTGGCCCAAGCATCAAACAGTTGCTCGGCGGCGGCGATCGAGAGCGGTGTTTCGGACTCTGGTAAATAGACCGTTTCATCACCGGCAGCACGAGCTTCGTCCAGTCGCTGTTCAAACGCTTCAAATTGAGCACGGTCGGATGGGTCCCAACGCCCGAGAGTTTCTGCGTCAATGCCCAGTGCCGCCACATCCTTCGGCAACCAGTTTTCGGTCGCCTCTTTAACGAGGAAAGGCGAAGTAATTCTTTCCGCTTCCCCGATGCCAGTCACTCGGTCGCCGTAAAGAGACAGGTCTAGAACCGAATCGAACTCGATGCCGGCTGCTTCGTTTTGCCAACGCTTAAGCAGGTCGCTGATACCTGCCAATTGGCGCAAATCAAAATCGCTGAGCTCCAGCTCATAGCCTTGCCAGAAACCAGCTGGCATTCCAGCGGCCAACTTCACATGTAGTTCATGCACAAATGGTACGAGTTCATAAGCAGCTTTGAACTCAATTTCAATTGATGCCTGGGGGGTTGGCGAAATCGGCTCCAGAGTCAAACTTACCAGCTGGATGTGCTCTCCCTTTTCATCCAGCTTTGGCTCCAAATGAAACCGGTGAAAAAAAATCCCGGCCTCAGCCAGCTCATCTTCATAGATCTCGGCATCCAATACATGCGCGGCACTTTCGCCAAGTGCGCTGTAAGGGTTGCGGACAAAAGAAAGAGCATCATCCCCAGCGACCCGACGGCCGGGCAACGAGCGCACGTAGTCCAATACCGATTTAACTTCAGGCTCAATCAAGACGTGAGTCAACGATCCATCATCACCGGTCACTCGGTATCGATCCTGAACCTGACTGGCGCCATCAAAACTCTCTAGCCAGTTTGCCGGCTGCCCCTCGAAGGTGGGCTGCAACTCGATAACCGGCGTATTGCCTACTGTCGATTTTCGCGGGTTGAGGCGCAGGCTTTCAGGTTTGATAACTACGGTCTTATCCAGGAAGCCATCCATACCGGCACCAGCCTTGCGTGCCAACTTCCTGATGCTAGCCCAGCCAATCTGATTGGTTATTTCACCTGGTTCACTTTGTTGTGCTAGATAAAGTTGCCGTACCGCACCAGCCAGTTTCCAGCACGACTCAGGCAGAACTTCTATCGTTCCGTGATACTGGACGATGGCCCCCGTACGCTGAACCTGCGCATTTGCATTGGACTGCGGATCACGCCATCCACTGATGGAAACTTTGAAGTCGTCGGAGGCAAGACTGCCCTGGCTGCTCAGTTGAGGGATCAGAGTTGTCTGTGGCGGCAACCCCAATAGCGGCAGACTTGTTAAGTGTTCTGGCTCATCTAGAAGCCGATAAAGCTCATCCCACGTCAACAGCCAGCGATCGCTGAGTTGGGAGACAAACTCCTCTTCTTCCAACTGATATAAATAGCTTGCCAGCGGCCAGAACTCTGCGTTATCCGCCAAGTTCAGGGGATAACAAATGCCCTGCTCCTCGATGGAAAAAACAGGTTCAGTACTTTCTACCGCCGAACTCGGCTGCAGGCCAATGCCTTTGAGGAAGCGTTTGAGCATTACTGTCTCCAGAATCTGAGCGGCTGTTGGTTCTCAGGTTTAAAGCCCAAACGCCGGAGAGCGATGATGGCGGCCGGATCATTTTCTTCTAGGTGAATATGGATCGCGCCGCCCTGTGCGCGCCGGTCGTGTAACGTGTGTTTTACTGACTTCATGGATTCACGAACCTGATAGTCAAACGACAGTAATCTCGGCGCGGTTGGCTCAACGCTCTGGTTTTGTATGCGAATGCCCAGCCTCTCAAGAGTGTCATCGAACTTACTCAACCAACCCTCAACGCGATCTGGACGGCTTGGTGCCGGAAAGTGACGCATCCACTCCACCGCACGATGGCGCTGCTTAATCTCAGTCGTAAGCTCAAGATGTGATTTGTCTGGGTTAAACGGAGAGTTGTCTGCCTGGTAAACGTAGCAGGCACCCATTCCCGAAAATTCCACGAAAAAGTAATTCCCGATCTGCATGATCACTGCATTGTTATGACCAGGAGCATTTACCAGTCGACCAAGGCGCCCTTTGTTTTTTTCGCGAAAATGAACAAAATCTCGTAAGCCGTTATTCCATGCATCCAAGCCCATGACGATTCTGGTGTAGCTCATCTGGTTGGCAAACCGTAGCCAATAAAAGAGCCGCGACTGATCAACGTCATCATCGCCTTTCAACAGGTTGAAGAAGTGCTGCAGATCTTCCTTCGCGAACCACGCGACAACCATCGCACAGACGTCTTTTTCAACGTACTGCAACCAGCTATTTTGCCTGGAGCGGATCTGAGGACTGCCCCAATTGTCGAGCGCAACCTGTTTGAGCAACGACGACGGTTTTTCTCGATAAGCAGCCACATGATAACGCGACAGGCATGCACTCAGAATGTCGTTCATGTAGCGCGGATGCTGCCGGCCGATGTCGACAAGGTCGGCTAAGCGCTCAGAAAACTCGGCGTCATCCAACATAAAAATACGAGAGATAAGTACGTTAAAGATCCTTCGCCACAGCCAACTGCTGTCAGGGATCTGCGCAATCGTCTGCAATGCCGAAAGGTCGCTGATCTCTCCCTTGAACATCTGGTCACCCAGCCTGGCACCTGCCTGCTTGGAAAAAAGCTCCTGATGCTGCTGAACGATATGCACCCATTCCTTCTCGCGTTTTTGCTGACCTCTGACGCATTCGAAGCCAAGCTGAACGTCTGCCCGCAACGCACACCAATTGGCGTTCTGATCAGGCGTGGCGGCCTCGTACCCAAAGTAGCTAAAGCACAGTGCCAACCAATCTCGGCGGCTCAGTCTCCGTTTTTCAATACGGTGATGGATTTCTTTATGCACTCGGTCAAATAGCTGGTCATCGTCCAGTATCGGTCCGACTCGCTCACTCTTGTCCGAGAGACCGGCAAAAACCAAACGCCATTCTGAGGCGTTGAGTGGGAGTACATTGCGGAATTTGTTTATCGCTGCGCGGCGCTTTTCCTGAGGTGGCGGCAACGCCTTTTCAGCGCGTTCGAATCTTTCGTAAAGATCAATTCCCGCAGCCCCCAGACGGGGGAATCGCGCTAACGGCTCAGGTGCCGGCCCCGTACGATGCGCGGAAAGACTCAGGTTGATAGCGGCGGAAAGCCTCGCGATTGGGCTGGTCATCGGTTCATCGCCAACTGACACTTTTCCATATCGGTGTTATTAAACACCGGCACATCTGGTTTGAGGTTTTGCTCCTTTTCCTTCAAGCCAAAGAACTGCATGCGCAACTCGACTCGCCGGCTTTCTTCCTTGGTGTCCTTTGCATTGTTGAACGACACACCGCCCGCTAGGAAAATCGATCTGATTTGCTGTTGGTGCTCCAGGGACAATCCGACTTGGAGCGGGCTGCGGCTATCGAGCAGGCTGCACATCACCCACTCTGAACGCTGCAGTGAAAGGTGCAGGTTATAAAGATAAGAGCCGTCGGTGTCTGTCGATCCCTCGATCACAACCTGTTTGAACCACTTTCGGCCTTCTTCACTGTTAGCCGCGTCCAGAATCATTGGCACAACCTCCTGAAGTGCCGACTGGCCATCGTTGCTCAGCGCGTACTGGTTATGCCCAAAGCGGCCAGCATCCCCGAAGCTAATTCGGTTGTCCTTGCAATCCACGACGATAGTTTTACTGGCAGTCTTCGCCTTAAGGCTCAGTTGCTCGCAGATCTGACTGATGTCCCTATTACGCTTCTTCTCTCCTTGCTCCGCTTGGTTAATACGCTGCGTCACAGAACTCAAAGCCGCCACCATGACCACGAGAAATAGAATCATCATCGCAGTCATCAAATCAGCGAAGGAGATCCAAAACGGCTTCTCTCCCTCGTCTTTTGAACGGACAACCGAAGGCATTTGCTTACCAAACATCGACTAGCCTCCGTTACTGCCTGATTCGTTCCATGATCTCGCCGAAGTCTTCGAGACTTTCCTTGACCCCTTCTACACCGCCAGCGAGGCTCTTGACTGCTTTATCGAGCTCGGCATCCAGACTACCCAGCGTCTGTCTCAAGGTCCGATCCATGCCATCACCGAACTCTTTAAAGCCGTTACCCAACACACCACTGATGTTTTCCAGGTATTCATAAACTTCACGGTTAAGCGCCTGCATTCGCTCGCTTTGAACCTTCAGGTCCTGGAGATACTGGCTGCGGCCGCTGGCCTCCCCTTGTGCGCTTGCGACAACCCCTTCGATGACCGCGAGAGTTTTCGCCAGCGCTTCACGATTGTTTCGATAGTCCGCAACCACGGTGTTCAACTCACGTGATGCCTGTGCAAGCTCAGTACCTGCGCCCTGGACTGTGCCCATCAGCCCCGCAGTCGACTCACTGGCACGCGCAACGCTTTGTCCGGCCGTTTCAAACCGTTCAGCCGCCGCCCGCATCTTGTCTGCTCCTAGCTGCATGCTCTGCAAATGCTGCTCTGTTTGGGCACTTAATGCCTTAACGGTGTCCTGTGCAGATTTCTGTTGCTCTGACACTGTTTGCAGCAACGCCTTGACCTGTTCGTCAAGACCGCCCACCAAGTCACGGGTGCCTTGATGCAGGTCAGCCTGTGCAGCGCGGGTGATTTGATCCATCTGCTGCTGGCCGTGCTCCAATTGCTTGAAGACTGCCGAGAGTTGCTCACCCAGCACCTCAACGGAGCCCGCAATTTTCGCCATGGTTTCCTGTTGACCTTGGCCGATGTTCTGCTTGATCGTGTCAACAAAAGCCTGGAGATTCTCAGCCATTGCCTGTTGGCGAGCCTCGCTTTGAGCAAACAACTTCTCCAACTGCTCGGCCATTCGAGCACCTGCCCCCTCCCCTTCGTTGCCGATCCGGGCAACCGAAGCTTGGAGATTGGCGAGCATCTCGTTCATCCCCGCTTGCATGGCGTTCTGTCCGGCCTGCATATCGGAGAGTAACTGAGCGATCATAGTCGAGCTGTTTTGGGCCGAGGACTCGCTAGCCAAACGCATATCTTGGATCAGCGTCGAAAAGCCTTGCTGCATCGACTGCATTGCGGCAACGGACTGACCCATCAGTTCGTGTAGACCGTTGAACTGTTGGCCGAACGTACCTTCCAGCTTATTCATGAAGGCAACTAGAACATCCTGAAGAAGGTTCTGTACTTGCCCTGACTGGTCGCCACTGGCGGCCTGAACCGCACCCGCAATAGCTTCAAGGGGGGATTTGAGACTGTTCTCAATCGCACTGCTTACCTGATCGGCCAACAACTGCCCAGAGTCACGGTAAGTCGTTGACAAGGTATCCGCTAATTTGAGGCTTTCGCGGACTTGGGTATCAACGAGGTTCTGCAGCATTTCCCGCAGATCGGTTACCAGGCTGTCCTTGAGCTGACGGGTTTGCACGGAGCTTTCAGCACTCGATCGCACAAGCTCCGCTAGATATTCCTCACCGACACCGCTGTCGAAAAGCCCGTCGATGGTTTCGTTGAACGCTTCAAGAAGCCTGTAGCATTGGCCCAGACGCCACTTTTCAGTAATCGTGACGGCTATAGATGCCATGATTGAAATAAAGGAGCCGATGAACGCAAACAACACGTCCTTGAGCAGCTTATCGACGCTGGCATTTACCTGCTCAGGGGTGCTTGGATCAAAATGCTGTAGGCCTAGCATCAAGCCGAAGAAGGTTCCGACAATACCGATGCCGGTCAAAATACCAGGCAGGTGTTTATAAAACTCGGTTCCCAGCGGGGTATCGACCACGCTTTGAGGTGAGAAAAAATGCGCGGCTCCGGCGGTGGCGCGCGACCGGACAAGAACCTGTTCGCCTTCTTGAAACTCAAACTGGTCGTGCAGTGTTTCAGCGTATTCGTGCCAAGAGTGCTCCAGCTTGCTTCCATTGAACAGGCGCTCCAATTCAGAGCGCCGTTGAGACGGGGCGAGCGCTTTCACACCGTGCACACGTTTAGTCAGTTTTTTCAGCTGACTGCTAAGTTTGAAGGATGGACAAAAATAACGGACAAAGTACCAAGCGCACAAAATAAAAACGAAGCCAACTACCGTTATTGGCGCGATCAGCTGCTCGGAGCTAGCTGCACCCCATAAATGCAACAGCGTCGAAAATTCCATACTTTCCGCCTTCAATTTAGCAATTTTTTGATGTTTGGGACGCCTGCAACACCCACATTGACGCGTCAATTGCCAATCCCGTTGGGAATCGATGACAGCAACTTGCTCGGCACGCGTTTTTCAGGGCACAACAAAGTCGGAAAGGAAGGGCGGTAGTTTCACTACGGCTAATCAGGAACCTTCCGTGGACAAATGTTAGAAAATCATGTCCTTATGCCAGCACCTTAGCCTGAGCCTTGACCTCCGTAAAGCTGGACGCGATCAATGGGGTCCTGATCTGAGAGACCCTATAGGCTTATCGGGTTTGTGCCCAGCGACCACTGTAAAGAGACACCAAATCCGCTCTACCCCATCTGCGATTTAATCAGTGTCGAAAACTTTGATTCTGCTCAGCCAATTTGCGAGCCATCAGTGCAATCCGAGCGACACCTTCTGCATCATCTGTTTTTGAATACTGCTCGTACAGCCTATTAAAATCCACCTGCACCGAGAGCAATCCAACCCCGCTCCTCAACAAAACTGATGCTATTGATTTAGAAGCCTGTCCAGTTCCCGTGCTGGTAAAGCTTGCTGTTCACAAAATAGCTAAACCATTTCTCTTCCATCGCAGACGGAATGTAGCCTTTGTGGATCGCCTCAGCGTCCTGAGGACCAAGATAGAAATTCAAGGGCAAGGTCACAAAACGTGTCCCGCATTTCCTCGGTCATCCAGTCTTACTTGATGGCCCATCCGCTTGAGCCTCTTTGTTCAAACGCAATCAACCCTTTGTAGTTGACCTCCAACCACCGCTGAGCGCCTTCGAGTAGCTGCAGATTAAGCTGCCGGCCAATGGGGTTGGTTGTCATTTTTATAAACACCCGTGCGTCTTCGAGGCTTGCCCAACGAACGATTTGGGTCTCTTGGCTGGTCGAACCCTGCCTATGCTCAGAGATCATCAGGAAACTTTTATTGGTCGTGCTGCCCCCCCTTATAGACGCTAGGTGGTAATCCTATAACCTTAATTGTTCCCAACCTCGCCGCGGAGTGCGCGTCGAGCCGTTTGCTCCGGTGTCTCATTGCTTAGGGGCAGGCCCTTGGCGAATGCCCAGACATAGCCATCGTAATGATTGACTGGCTCGCATAGGAGAACCTAGCCACTGGAGTTTAAGAGGATGCCGCCGTAAGAGATGACCTTAGGGATGAACCAAGTCATGACTTGCTCCTTGAGTTCTTTGAAGATTTCATACAACTTGCTGGATCGTTGTAGTCGCATCGACATCGATCGTCCAGATCAACATTTATAGTCAGGCTCCAGCCTTCCATTGAGCTTTGGCCAGGTATATACGGATCTCCACGCGCATTAAGCTCCTGAAGCTGCCATCGCCAAGGCTCGACGTGCGCACAGGCAAACAACTAAAGCAGGCCCCCCTGACAACTCTGCGTCAGAATCGTAGGCTCACTGAAACGACTGCTACTACACGGATATCCTCCTTCCATTTAAACCGATAACTCAAGGCCTTGATATTCCAAACGGTATTCCAAAGAAAATTTCTTGATAGATATTTTTTGTTTTAAATCAAATATTTAGGCCGTTAGCTCAGATTGCCCCTGTCCGTAACCAAGGCCGCTTTTCCTGACAGGTTATTGCTCATGTTTGAAGGTCCAATCTGCATTGAGAGGAGTATCGATGCACCAATCTAAACCTGCGAATTGCACAGAAAAACAGCACAAAAACTATTTCTGTATCCACTGGACTGGACAACTCCCGCTGCAATGTAGACGAGAGGATAAGCTGGCAGTTTGCCACCCAGCCTGACATGCTAAGCCTCTGTGGATCGCGCCCTCGCACGGAGCTCTCGCCCTTGAAACCCCAACACTTCAGTTTCACCACCCAATCCTTCAACAGCACTACCACCACCGCCAACGTGTTTATCCACGGTTACTCCGCGGGCCACAACTTCACCGACCGGGCACTGCTGGTCAGCCAGATTCCGCAGGCCCTGAATACCGATATCAACCTGCTGATGTTCTGGGAATCCAGCCACTTCGGTTCAATCAGCAAGCTTTCGCGCAATGTCATCTTCGGCGCCTCGCGCCTGCACCCCGCAGCAACGCTGGCGGCGTTTGCTGGGGACAGGGCCGTGCATTTCGCGATGTCCCGCAAACGCGCGAATCTCGTTGGCGAAGCCCTGCTCGATGAGCTGGGGGACTACCTGCTGGAGCACTACCCCTACGTCACCCACGTAAACCTTGTCGGCCACTCTTTGGGCGGACGAGTGGTGATCAGCGCGCTGCGCAAACTGGCCCAAAACCGGGATGCGTGCGACTTGGTCATCAATGACGTGCTATTGATGGCTGCGGCTGTGGAAGTGTCGGCGGATGAAGCGCAGGCGTTGAACGACACCGCAGAACGTGTAATTAACGCCTACTCCAAGTCAGACGGTGTGTTGCTGCTCAATGCCGATGAAAAGTGCCTGGGGCGGCATGAAGTTAAGCCCTTCGATAACGTTGAAATGACCAAGTTCGGCCACCTGGATTACTGGCCGAAACTGCACGACGTGCTCATGCGCACGCAGTTTTCCGGCTTCAACGGCCAACAACTCGGCCAGCCCCAGTTGCAAGACCCGGTGCTCAACGACGTCCTGCTGTATGGCCTGCTCCAGCGCGTCCCGCAAGAGGTACTGGCCCAAGGCATCAAACACCTCAAAACCAGCAGTTGGATCAACATCGACGAGCAACAGCCGCTGCACTCCTTCATCCGAGAAATGCAGCACCTGGGTGGCCACTGCATGGTGAATTTCGTGCGGGGCCGGGGCATTGCCTACGCCGCGCTGCTGGACATGCTGGTGGAGCACTTCGACTTGGGCAATGACCGACAACGTTGCGGCGCCGTCGTGGAGTTAGAGGCGGTGTTGGTTCGGCAAGTGTTCGACAACGCGTTCCCGGAAGGCCATGCCTTCAGCAGTTCGCCTATTGCCGCAGTGAAGGCCATGCCTGCGGACACCTATTTCAGCCATGTCGACGCACTGGCTGAGCGATTGACCCTGGCCTCCTACGTCAAGGCTTCAGCCTCTGCTCCTCAGGTGGAAACCTCCCAATCGCTGACAGTCACCGGCGGGACGCTCAACATCACGCAACTGGCAAGCTGGAACATGCTGTCGGCGTTACCCGGATTGCTAGGCAAGCAGATGAAAGGCCGCTGGGCGACCAACTTCAAGACCGCACTGAAACCTGGCTACTCGGCGTTGGTGCCGGCAGTGGCAATAGTATTTTTTGCGCGGGTTCATTGGGGGAGTGAGCGCGGGTTCAGGAAGTGAAGATGTGCGCCAGATACCTTAGGCCGCTTTGCGGCCCTTCGCGGGCAAATCTGCTCCTACAGGTACTGCGCAATCTTGTAGGAGCAGGTTTGTTCGCGAAGGTCTGCAGGGCAGCCCAATTTGGCTCAACTGACTGGCACTACTCCTTGCCGAGCTTTTTCATGCAGTTGCCTCAAGCCGCGCAGGCGATGATGTCAGGGCATTCAGCTTGGCTTTCACGGTTTGCAGCTTGGCTTGGTTGGCACTGATGAAGCGCGAGCGCTCTTCCACCGTCTCGACAATCTTCTCAAACGCCTTGAGCTGCGGTGCGAAGAAGTCCAACAGCTTTTCGTCGTCAGAAATGATGTCGTAGATATCCTTGAAGGCGCTTTTGATCATCTCGGCGATCGACTCCTTGGCGTTCTTCAACTCCTGTTCCAGTTCATGCGCTTTATAGGCGTTGAGCAGGTCCGAGGTAAGTGTGATTGCAGCGCCTGCAGGGCCTGCCCACTTTGAAATGGCGCCGGCGATTTTGGTCGCTTGCCAAGGCTTGAATTTGATCGCCACGCCAGTCACTGCGCTGAGCGCATCACGGGCTGCAAATACCGCCCCCTTGATGATGTCTGGGCTCAGGTTGGCAATGCCCTTGGCAGCCCCGCCCATCGACTTCAATGCACTGTCACCCATGGCATTGAGGAAGCTCTCGCTGGAGTTGAGCTGACGGCCAATATCCTGAGAGATGCGGCTGGTTACTTTGGAAGACTGGTCGAAGGAGCGGTCAATTGCGCCCTTGATTTTCAGGTTCAACTTGAAACCTACGCCATCCTCGGTGTAACCCAGCTCGTCCTCAAGGAATTCACGAATGTTTTCCAAGCCAAGCGGACGTAACTTGCCCAGCATGCCTTTCTCAAGGTTCTGAAGTTCTTCGAACAGCTCACCGGCCAGGCGTTTGACTTCACGACGACCCGATTCAATGTCTTGGGTGATACGTGCCGATTCTTCGGCATTCTGATCGGCAAAAGCCTTGAGCCGCTCCAACTGTTCTTCGGCGCGCACCACATGCTGGCCGACGACATCTCGCACTACATCCATGCCCGTCTTTGCAATCAGCACCGCAGGCACATTGTGCCGCAACACTTGCGTGGTCATGGCTTTGAGGTCGTTGATGCGCGAGCGGCTTTCATAGTGCTCTGGCTTGCCAAACCAGAACGGCAGGCCGCGTCCATTCGGGTTGGAGGCCAGGCAGACGATATTCACCTTGGCCAGTTCATCCGGGCTCAGGTTGGCTGCACGCTGCAGTTTGCCTTTGAGGTTGTCCTTCTTGATCGTGGCCTGAGCATCGAACAGTACTTGCTCGGTGAGGTCAGTCACTTCGTCCATCTTGTTGATCACGAAAATGGTCGAAGACAGCTTGTTCAAGTCCCGCAGCACCCACTTGACGATGTCGTTGTGGCTTTCCTTGAGTGGGTTGGTAGCGTCCACGACATACAGAATCAGGTGCGCCTCGGAGATGTAGCGTTTGGTCAGGTCTTCATACATGACCTGCTCGCCGTCGACACTTTTTTCCTTGTCGCCGAACAGGCCGGGGGTGTCGACGATTTCGCACTTCTCCGGCAGCCCCTCTGGAGAATAAATTGCCAAGCGATCAGAGGACTCGTCCATGTTGATGTTCATGTCGGCCATGATCTTGCCCAGCCAAGCGGCAATAACGCTTGTCTTGCCGTCGGAAAAGGCACCCAGCAAGGCGATGCGCAGCACATCGGACTCGACGGCTTGTACTGCCGAGTCGATCTTGTTCAACTCGCTACCGACGTCGACGCCCATCTCCCCCAACTCGTCGAGCACCGCACGCAGTTGCTCCAGCCCCTTGAGCGCTGCCTGCTTCTCAACTTTGAACTGATTGAATTGTTCCATACGGCATGTTCTCCAACTGCTCTTTAATAAGGGTCATCAGCGCGATCTGCTGCTCGATGACGTCCAGAGGGCGCTTGAGCGACTCCTCAAGCTGCTGCACGCGGGGCAATACGGTTTCGTCAATTTGCTTGCGAACAGGGGTAAACAGCGTTTTGCGTTCTTCCTTCAAGGCGTTACGGGCTTCGGTGCATGCGTCATCGATCTTCTCCTGAACTTGCCCCTGTGCTTTTCGAATGCGTTTTTCCTTGCTGGTAAAGATGCTCAACACACTCACAAAGATGCCCACCACAGCGCCAGCAACGGCGCCGATCAGGTTGCCGATCACCGGAAACGCGGTGCCGATGCCTGCACCAGCCAATGCGTAGGAGCCTATGTTGAAGGCCATCCACCCGTAGTCACCCAGTTCGAAGCCAAGGTCCAAGTCAGGTGTTTTGTAGTTGATATTCAGGGATTCGGCGTCATAGAGAAGCTGCTCGAACTCTACCCGCGCAACGTCCTCCATCAGACGCTGGATGGCTTGATGCAGGTCCTGCCCCAAATCATTTAGGTAGGCTTCGAACTGCTCCTGGAGTTTCTCCTTGAGCTCATTCTGCCCACGCTTGAAAGCACGATTGATCTGGGTGGAAATAACGTCGTTTTCACCGAAGTTCTTTTCGACGATATCGTCGGCATCTTCCTTGAGGTCGTTGAAAAGGCTATCCCAAAGATTCCGCCTTCCCGCAACGACCAGCCGTTCGAATCGCTCCCGGGCCGCCTTGATCGCTTCGCGGCACTTCTCGAATTCCGGCTCAGTCCTGGCAACGAAGGCTTCATGGGTTGCGTGCAACGCTTGCAAGGTCGAAATGTTTTCAACCAGCAATTCGTACACCTTGGTCTTGTTGCTTTCGATCATGTCCTCTCGGAACGTCGCGAGCTTGGTATGCAGCACCTTGGCGACGGACTTGATCTGGCTGAATTCATACATCTCTTTCGACGAGGCGAAGTGCTTCTGATAATTGCGCTGCTGAATCACCAGGTCTTGGCTACGGGCGGGGTCGATTGTGGTACGCCCAGTTTGCGCATCGCTCGCCAACGACGAAAATGCCAGCAAGCCCTGCACGTAGTGGCCTGTCTGTAAAACTTTGCTGCCCAGTACCGAGCGCAGTACGTCCTCGGTCTGTTGCAAGGCGGCGGTGGAGTCGCCGTGCGCAGTCAGTGACTCGCGGTCTTCCTCGAACTCGTAGGCGTCGGCATTACCACGCACGTTGACCAAGGGGCACACCTGAGTACCCAAACGTAGATAAGAACGAATTTTCTCTGCGGTGGCTTTCTCAGGCTTTTTATTGGTGCCGTTTACATAGAAAACGAGATGCGCCTTGGCAACGGCCTCGCGGACCATATGCGCATACTTGGCCTCGTCACCCTCAATACCAGGCACGTCGATCAACTGAAAGCGTTTGCCCTTGTAGTTCAGGGGGTAGAGCGTATTGCCCTTGGTGAAATCGGCTTCACCCGTGCCGATGATCGAGCCGTCTACACGATGTGCCTGGGCCTTCTTATGTTCATAAGCCAACAGATCGTCGTGCAGCCCTTTGAACTGCTGATTGAGCAGGCCATCCAGTGCAGGAGAGCGCGTCTCAATGCGTTGGAGAACCGGCGTGTCATCGGGGGAGACAGGCGAAGGGGTCGAGACGGCCTCATCGAACAACTCATCAAGTTCGTGCTGGGACATTTCAGGCTCCTGCCAACTTCAGTACCGCCACCGCAGCAACAGCGCCGAACAGCACTCCACCGATGGCGAACATCGACAGCCGGGCCTTGAGGCTCGATATCGCGTGCGCTCGCGCAATGTCCAGACGCTGTGAGGCTTCCTGTTGCTCCAGTACCAGGCGAGCGCTGGACTCCTGTTCGGCGAGGGTGCGCTTGGCCTCCGCTTCTACCTCAACTACTTGTTGGCGATGCGCGGCTTCATGCTGCTGCAACTCTAGTCGTGCCTGAGTTTCTTGCTGGGCAAGCCGCACTCTAGCATCGGCTTCAGCTTGATCAATCGCATTTCGCTCCTGGGCTTCGCGCTGAACGATTTGCGTCAGCTGGGCTGTGCTTTGGCGAATGCTGACCACTTCACCCGTGTACTCGCTGTACAAGGCGTGCAAGCCTTCGCGCACATGCTCGAAGCGAGCGGTAAGGGCTTGCGAGAACTGCTCCAAGTCATCGGCATGCTGTTGCAGCAGTGCCTCGCGGGATTCTTCCTTGAACAGGATGCGCAGTGATTCGATGATCGTGCTCTTGCCAGCGTTGGTCTCACCGAAAAACGCCAGGGTGAACGTGTCCCACTCAGCGTGGGTTTTCAACTGTTCCAGTTCGCTGTCGAACCGCCCCCGAATGTCACGCAGTTTTTCGGTGATGTTACCGATTTCACGCTTGCCATCTTTGTGCTCGACGTTAAGCGCGAGGATGTCTTCCATGGCGCTGCCAATACTGTCCGAGACATCGGTATAGAGGCGGTTGAGATCTTCAGTGGCGTTCATTGCGCGTCCTTGTAATGAAGTAATGTCAGGCAGGATTTTGTTTGCCAATAAACGCAATCAACTGGAGCCCTGAACATGCGGGGTAGCCGAGGCTATGGTAAACGCTCGACCATAAATGGCATATAGCCATAATGTTGATATGCCCTGCACATCGACGGGCTGGCACTGGCTTATGCGCATACCAGGGTGCTGGAAGTGCCTGATCGGCCCATTCGGCCCGAGGTGCTGCGCCCTTTGCTCAAGGGCTGCCACGAAGGCCTGCGCCTGGAAACCGAATACGTTTCCTTCAACACCCCCAACGTCGAGGTGCGCCTGATCGCACCGCACACGCAGGTCTACACCGGCATGCGCTGGCACGTGCGGGCCTACTGCGAAAAGAACGGCCAGTACCGCGACTTTGTCCTCAGCCGCCTGCGTGGGCAGCCAGACTTGCTCGACGCATCGCCAAACACCCGCGAGCAGGACGAAGACTGGAATGTCGAGGTACCGATCATCTTCGAGCCTGACTGGCGGTTGAACGCGGCGCAGAAGGCAATTATCGAAACAGACTTCGGCATGACGCAGGGACAACTGGTGGTCTCCAGCCGCCGGGCACTGGTGAAGTATGTGCTGCAGCGCTATCAGATCGACCACCGCAACATGGCAATACTGCCTGAGGCCCAGCAACTGGTGGTGAGCAACCTCCAGGAACTGCAGCCGTGACTGATGAAGTTCTGACACTTAGCTCTTCGAAGCGTCAACCGCGATCAAATGCATGATTGCGCCAACCCGGCACGCGGCTTCCACTCATTGTTCTGCTGATGCTGGACAGACTAGAAACGCCTGTTAAGCCGTAGTGCTTTAGCTCAGTGGTTTTTCTTGGAACAGGGTCGCCCGACAGTGGGCGGCCGCGCTGGTTATCGGTAGGCCATGAATACGTGCCGCAGTATTCCAATCGGTATTCCAGCTCAAAATACAAACCGGAGTTCCCACAATTAATCAATATGTTGCTAACATAATTCAACTTACCCCGGCCCAACTTTCAACGACAAAGCCCGCCAAGTGCGGGCTTTGTCGCATCTGGCCATCCCATCCTGCCCCTACCGCAAAAAACCAATCCCTCCCCACACACTTCAATGCTCATGCCGATGATGCACATCCGGAAAATGCGCATGGCTATGCCGCATCGGCGTATGCACATGCGGATGACTGTGCGGCTCCCTACCATCCCATTCAAACCCATGCGTATGCTGGTGATGCTCATCATGTATGTGGCGATGATCGTGCTCGAGCAATTCGTGCTGATGTTCATGAATATGGTTCTCCATCAGATGAATCCACACCCCCACGGCCATTAACGCTGCTGCGAGCAGGAACATCAGCGATACCGACTCGCCCAGCAGCAGAATCGAGATCGCTGCGCCCAGAAACGGTGCGGTGGAAAAGTATGCGCCGGTGCGCGCACTGCCCAGCCCGCGCAGGGCGAGGACGAACATCACCAGGCTGACGCCGTAGCCGAGAAATCCGACCAGCAGGATGGGCACCAGCGTGGTGGCCGCAGGCATTTGCGTGCCGATGAGCAAGGCCAGGCCGCAGTTGACCAGACCGGCGACTAGGCCTTTGCTGCCGGCGATGAACAGTGCGTCCGAGGCAGAGACTTTCCGCGTGAGGTTATTGTCGATGGCCCAGCAAAAGCAGGCGAAGGCGACGGCCAGCGGGCCTGTCCAGTCCTGCGCCGACACGGTCTCTTGCGGCCAGGACAACACGACACCGCCGGCCACGATGGCGAGCATGCCGATCACGATTCGTCGATCAGCGTTTTCCTTGAACACGACCCAGGCCAGCAGTGCCGTGAGCACTGATTCCAGATTGAGCATCAGTGACGCGCTCGCGCCGGACGTTCTGGTCAAACCGAACATCAATGCCACTGGCGCCAGCACACCGCCGAAGCCAATCGCTCCGACCAGCCACGGCCATTCGCCTGTGCCCAGTCCGGAACGCTGCCAGCCTCGATCGCGGGCGAAACGCAGGACGGCCAAACCCAGACCGCTGCCCAGATAGAGCAAACCGGCCAATAGAATCGGTGAAATCTGTACCCCCAGCAGCTTGGCGAGTGGCGTGCTGGCGCCAAACAATGCTGCCGCAACCAAAGCGTAGAGAACGCTCACATTCATGACGGGATCACTCGCTCGGGCCGATGGAATACCGGTAATGATCATGGCAAAACTGAGGTGAGAATTATGTGAACAGCTGATTCGTGTCAGAAACATCACCTCAAGCACGCGCTCAAATCCAGCAACATATAAACCGCGTAATCAGTGGGTGCCTGCTCGACGCAGCCTCTATGCTGCGTACATCGAGATGCAATGGAGTTGAAGATGAAAACCTGGATTGCCGCCGCGTTGGCCGCACTGATTTCTCTGCCGGTCCTCGCAGCAGATACTGGCGCTGTGCGCGTCGAACCGATCGATTTCCCAACCAGCGCCGACAGTGTTCAGCGCAAACAGTCGATCAAGGGCAACCAGACGGCGGAGTACAGATTCAACGCCAAGGCCGGCCAGTTGCTCACCGTCGATTTCAAACCGTCCAACACCTCCGCTTACTTCAACATCACCGCCAAGGGCGCGGATTACGCGCTGTTCAACGGTTCGATCATGGGCAATCATTTCCTCGGAACACTGCCGGCCGATGGCGAGTACACGGTTCAGGTCTATCTCATGCGCAATGCCGCACGGCGCAACGAAGTGGCCAACTACGAGCTGTCTCTGAGACGGGTCAATGGCGACGCCACCAGCGGGAGACAGCCATTCGAGCAGACGCTGGAATTGCAGGGCATTGCCTTTCACGCCAGCACCGAACAGGTCGATGGCAAACCGACGCTGCGCATCACCCCCAAAGGTCTGGAGATCGATAACGCGGTCATCAGCCGGGCGCTCACCGGTGAGGTCGTGCGTGCCGAGGTTGCTGACCTCAATAACGACGGCTCCCCCGAACTCTACGTGTTTACCCGCTCGCCCGGACGCGGCATGCCGAGCGATCTGATCGCCTATTCCGCCAACAACAAGAAATCCCTGAGCGAAATCTACCTGCCGCCGGTCAGCGACAATCCGAAAATCGCCGAAGGCTATCAGGGCGAGGATTCGTTTGCAGTGGTGGAAAACGCGCTGGTGCAGCGCTTCCCGGTGTATGACAGCACTGACGCAGGCGCAGGCCGCACGGGGAAGATGCGCCAGGTTCAATACACGTTGATGGCGGGCGAGGCCGGGTGGGTTTTGCGCGAAGATAAGGTGGCGGAGTATTGAGTTGACGTCACCGGGCTCACGCCAACGGATAAACCCCAAAAGCGCTTCTACACTCACAGCGCCCCTTCCGCCGGACCGAGCCCAATGACCTCACTCAAAGACCGCATGCAACAAGGCAAGGACGCCCGCAAGCAGTGCTCGCGCAGCGCTCAGGCATCCACCGGCAAGATGAACCGTGACCCGATTCCGTTGATCAAGGCCTCCAGCCAGGGCCGCGTCGCGTCGCTGGTCGAACTGCGTTACGGGCGCATGCTGGTGTCGCCGTTCACGTTCTTTCGCGGCAATGCCTTGTTGCAGGCGCACGATTTGTCGGGCACGGCGAACATGGGCCTGAACTTGCCCATCTGTGGTGACAGCCATCTGATGAATTTCGGCGGTTTCGCCACGCCTGAGCGCAATCTGCTGTTCAGCGTCAACGATTTCGACGAAGCACATCCCGGGCCGTGGGAGTGGGATCTGAAGCGTCTGGCGGCAAGTTGCGTGGTGGCAGCCCGCGACCTGCGCCACGGTGAGTCGGTCGAGGAACAGGTGTGTCGTGAAATGGTCGGCGCCTATCAGACCACGCTTCTGGAGTGCGCCGAGCAGAGCACGCTGGAAAACTGGTACGAGTCGATCAGCTACAACGACCTGCTGGCGCAGGCACGCAAAAGTACCCTTGAACATGTGGAGCGCGCCATCGAGAAGGCCGAACGGCGCACACACGCCGAGCTGCTGCCGAAAATCAGCGAGCGCGATACCCACGGGCGTCTGATCATTCGCGATGACCTGCCGGAAATTTTTCACCTGCACAAAAACACCACGCTGCTGGATGCCGAGGATGACTGGCTGCGGCTCGCGGACTGGCGGCCGCTCTTCGGCACCTTCATGCGCGAGTATCGCAGCACGTTGCAACCCGACCGCCGCGAGTTGTTGTCGCGGTTTCACGTGCAGGATCTGGCGTTCAAAGTGGTGGGCGTCGGCAGTGTCGGCACGCGTTGTCTGGTGGCGCTGCTGACGGACGATCAGGAGTTCCCGCTGTTCCTGCAATTCAAGGAAGCCCGGCGTTCGGTGCTCGCCGACTACGTCAAAAGCAAATCCAGGGTGCGTCATGAAGGGCAGCGCGTGGTCGAGGGGCAGCGCCTGATGCAGGCGGCCAGCGACCTGTTTCTGGGCTGGACGACCGGCCCCAGCGGTCGGCAATTCTACGTGCGGCAATTACGCGACATGAAGATCTCTGCCGAACTGGAAAACTTCGACGGTGAAACCTTTGCTGCCTACGGTCGCGTTTGCGGCCGCGCCCTCGCTCGAGCACATGCCAAGGCCTCCGGTCTCGCTGCGCAGATCAGTGGCTACATCGGCAAAGGCGATGCGCTGGCGGATGCGCTGTTGAAGTACGCGCAACATTACACCGCGCAGAACGAGCGTGACTTCGAACGCTTCCAGACGGCGTGTCGCAAGGGGCAGTTGCGTGCCCGGTCAGAGGCTGACTTTGCTGCTGACCACCTGCCTTGAAATGACGTCCGTGATCACCGCGACTGCCATTGGTTTTGTCGCCACGCCCTCCTTCCCACATCGAACGTCCTAGGAAAATTCCCGCAACACGCGTCGACTTTGATGAACTGGTGCACAGTTCCTCAGGGCGTTACGCTCCATGACCACTGCCATCCAGCGGACGGTTTGGCAGCCGCAATTGCAGTGAATGTTCACTCCACGGAGCTACGTCATGAAGAAAATCCCCCGCCTTTCGCTGGTTGGCCCGGCACCGTCCGATGCGCCAACGTCCAGCACCCAACCGCCATCGAATACCAGCGCACGCAGCGAAGCGCACAAGCGGCGCCGTAGCATCCCGCTCAATCAGCTCATCAGGGTGCGCGACGATGTCGACACCCTGACCCTGCTCACCCACGCCAGTGAGATCCTCGATTCCCTCGCGGCCATCAGCGCAACCTTTGCCGATGAGTTCGACGGCTCGAAACGCCATGTGGCGGTGGCCATGAAGCAATTGAGCGCACTGGCCGAGATCCTGATTTGTCGGGCACGGGACAATCTTGATCCGCAGAAACCGCTGAACACTACCGGGCCTGAAACCCGCCATTGACGGGCGAAACCCCGGCGCTCGGTTGCGCATCGGACTGCATTGGAGCCGCCCATCGAGATGAATTTTTCTTCACTGCAGCTGCGCGGCCAAGCCTTGTACAGTCCGCTCGCTCATTCAAGAAACTACGGTTCGCCCGCGCTCCTGCGGGCTTTTTTTTGGTTCTTCACGGATTACCGGGAAAGACGCTCTTGATCTTCATGAAAAAGAACTCGCTATCCCGGTAACCGTACGCCATCCGCTTGATCACCTTTATTCGATTGTTTATTCCTTCCAACTGACCGGTG